>NZ_WOWO01000001.1:317354-634709 GCF_009831455.1 Salinirussus salinus
GGTGCAGAAGCGAACGAGGCAGTCGTCGAAGGCCACGCCCAGCAGCCCCTCCGCCTCGCAGTCCTCCAGGAACGCCTCGGCCGGCCGGTCGGTTCTGACGAGGACGATGTTGGTCTCGGGCTCGTCGGCCGAGAGCCCCTCGATGCGGTCCAGGCCCTCGGCGAGGCGGGCAGCCCGACGGTGGTCCTCGACCAGCCGGCCGCGGTTCTCGAGGGCTTCCAGCCCCGGCGCGGCGAGCATGCCTGCCTGGCGCATCCCCCCGCCCAGCAGCTTCCGGACCCGGCGCGCCTCCTCGACGAAGTCGTCGGGGCCGGCGAGCACCGACCCCACGGGCGCGCCCAGCCCCTTCGAGAGACAGCACATCACCGTGTCCACGGGCTCGACGAATTCGGAGGCGGGGACGCCGTGGGCGGCCGCGGCGTTGAACAGCCGCGCGCCGTCGAGGTGGACGGGGACGTCGCGCTCGCGGGCGGCCGCGGCCGCCGCCCGGACCCGCTCGGGCGCGACGGCGACCCCGCCCTTGCTATTATGAGTGTTCTCCAGCGTCAGCAGGCCGGTTCCGGGCCGGTGGCCGTCCGCCGCGACGTAGCCCTCGCGGACCTGCTCGGGCGTCGGAACCCCGCGCTCGCCGCCGTCGAGGGTGCGGGGCTGGACCTCGGCGTGCTGTGCCAGCCCCGCGAGCTCCCACTTGTAGATGTGGCTCTCGCGCTCACAGAGCACCTCCTGGCCACGTTCGGTGTGGGTGCGGGCGGCGACCTGGTTGCCCATCGTCCCCGAGGGCACGAGGAGGGCGGCCTCGGTCCCCAGCACGTCCGCGACCCGGTCCTGGAGGTCGTTGACCGTGGGGTCCTCGCCGTAGACGTCGTCGCCGACGGACGCGTCCCGGGCGGCCTCGCGCATCGCGTCGCTGGGCCGGGTGACCGTGTCGCTCCGGAGGTCGATCATACCCCCCGTACTGTGCCGAGGGACAAAACGGCGACGACCGCGGCGGCCAGTCCGTTGCGAACGCTTGCACGGGTGAAAACAGCGACAAACGGCCGCAAACGGCCGGAATACGACGGCATCATCTCCCCTCTTTAGGGCAGTCTAACACGCAGGACAGGATGCAATGGCAGCAAAGACACTCGCAGTCGGACTGGCGGTCGTGCTGATGATGGTCGGCGGAGCGGCGGCCGTCACCGCCGGCCCGGCGGCACAGACTCAGGGGCCCGACACGGGCGAAAGCACGCCCGTTCCGGGTGATGCCGACATCGACGCGGTCTACGACAACGGCACGGTGACGGTGACCGTCACGCAGGGCGGCGAGCCCGTCGGAGACGCGGAAGTCGAGGTCGACGATGACGAGTACACGACCGACGCCAACGGAACTGTTGTCGTTGAGTACGACGGCGACGACGAACTCGACGTCGAAGTCGAAACCGGCGGCTTCGAGGGTGAAGTCGAGTACGAGTTCGAGGACGGTTCGCTTCTCATTCAGGAGGAAGAGTACGAGTACGAATACGACGACGATGACCGGGACGAGCGTGACGACGACCGGAACGAGCAGGACGACAGCGACGACCGTGATGACTCGGACGACCGGGACGATGCCGGTGACGGCGTGAACGACCGTGACGACGATGACCGGGACGACGGTGATGACGACAGCGAGGACGACGATGGCGAGGACGACGATGATAGTGATGACGACGGTGACGACGGGGACGACTGACGCAGGGAGGGTCGGTCCCCACCCACGTACCCACGGCGGACGAAACCGCTAATTGAGCCCCACTCGTTTTCCGGGGTAGATGGACGCTGCACTCCTGACCGTCGGCGACGAACTGCTCGCGGGGGACACCGAGAACACGAACGCGACGTGGCTCGCCCGCCAGCTCGCGGAGCGTGGCGTCACCGTCCAGCGGATCCTCGTGGTGCCGGACGACCGCGCGACCATCACCCGCCACGTCCGCGAGTACAGCGAGGGCTTCGACGCCGTCCTCGTCACCGGCGGCATCGGCGGCACGCCCGACGACGTGACCATGGAGGCCGTCGCCGACGCCTTCGACCGGGGGCTGGTCGTCGACGACCTCGCGCTGGAGGACATCGAAGACACCCTGGAGCAGGTCGAGGCCTCGATCCCCGAACTGGACATCGACATCGAGGCCGAGGCGAGTATCCCCGACGGCGCCCGCCCGCTGATAAACGGCGAGGGGCTCGCGCCCGGCGCGGTCCTCGAGAACGTCTACGTCATGCCGGGGATCCCCCGGGAGCTGAAGGCGATGTTCGAGGACGTCGCCGGGGAGTTCGACGGGGACGCGGTCTCGCGGTTTCTCTACACCGTCGAGCCCGAGGCGAACATCGTCGGCGCCCTGGAGGACGTGGAGTCGGAGTTCGACGTGATGGTCGGCTGTTACCCCGACCGCGACGCCGGCCACAACCGCCTGAAGCTCACCGCGACCAGCCGGACCGCGATCGACGCGGCCGCGGAGTGGCTGCTGGAGACGCTGGACGCCAGCGAGACGCCCGTCGAGCGCGACTGGGAGGCCTGACGCCGGCCACGCCCGGGGGAGGTCGGGTCAGTCGCCGACGACCGCGACGCTCGAGACCTCGAACCGCGCACCGCCGTCGCTCCCCTCCGTCACCCGGACCTCCCAGCCGTGGGCGTCGGCCACCCGCTCGACGATGGCGAGCCCGAAGCCGACTCCGCCCTCGGCGGTCGAGTATCCGGCGTCGAACACCGCCTCGCGCTCCTCGGCGGGGATCCCCGGCCCGTCGTCCGCCACGTAGAACCCCTCGTCATCGGAAAGCGTACCGACCCGGACCGTGACGTCCGCGCTGTCCTCCGGAGCCTGCGACCGGGGGCTCGTCGAGCCATGCTCGACGGCGTTCCCCAGGAGATTCCCGACGAGCTGCCTGAGCTGGCTCGGGTCGGCCTCGATGGTCGCGGTATCCCGAACTGTCAGGGCGGCGTCGGCGGTCGCGACGTCTCCCCAGGCTTGCCGGACCACGCCCTCGAGGCCGACCGGTTCGGGGTCGACCGCTTCCCGGCCCTGCCTGGCCAGCGTCAGGATGTCGCCGATCAGCGTCTCCATCCGGTCCAGCGCGTCGGAAGCGTGCCCGAGGTGGTGGCTGTCACAGTCGTCAGCAGCGAGCTCGAGCCGGGCGGTGGCGACGTTCAGCGGGTTCCGCAGATCGTGTGAAACGGCGTTCGCGAACTCCTCGAGCCGGTCGTTCTTGCGCTCGAGTTCCGCCCGGCGGTCGACACGCTCGAACGCCGCCTCCATCGCGGTGGCGAGGATCTGCGCGAGGAAGGCGTCGGTCTCGTCGAAGGTCGCGGGCTCGGTGGCTCCCGCCGACAGGAGCCCGCGTTCCCCGACCGGGACGACCATGAGGCTCTGGAGCGGCGTCCCGGCGTCGACGGCGCGGTCGTGACGGCCGATGTCGTCGAGCAGCGTGAGTTCCCCCGACTCGAAGGCCTCCCAGCTGACGCTGCCGTCGTCGGGGCCGAAGACCGGGCGGTCCTCGAAGACCTCGTCGACCCGGTCGCTGGATGCGACCGGCACGAGCCCGTCCTCGTCGGGGTCGTACAGCCGGACCATCGCCAGGGGAAAACCCAGCACGCTCTCGGCCTCCTCGACGGCACGGTCGGCGACGGCCCGGTCTCCCTCGGCCTGCATCAGCGAGAGGGTCGCGTCGTGGAGGCGTTCGAGCCGGCGGAGGCTCTCCCGGCGCCGGTTTGCCTGCTCGACGCGGTCCAGGGCGGTGGTGAGCGTCGTCGCCAGGATCTCGCTGAGCGTCTCGTCGGTGTCGGTGAAGGCGTGGGGTTCGTCGGAGGAGACGACGAAGACGCCGTGGCCCTCGATCGGGTACAGCAGCACGCTCCGGGCGGGCGTGGGCTCGGTCAGCGGCTCGTAGGTTTCGGTGTCGCCGATCCGTCGCGGCTCGCTGCTGCGGAAGACGTCCCACACGAGCTCGGCACGGGACCCCTCCGGGCCGTCCATCGGGTAGGAGGGCAGCTCGTCGAAGGCGTCGTAGACCCCACCGACGACGGCAGCCGGTTCGAGCGCGTCGCCGGCGTCGTTCAGGAGGTGGACGCCGCTCAGCGGGGCACCGATGAGGTCGTCGGCGGCCTCCGTGGCGACCCGGACCGTCTCCTCGACAGTCTCGGTCTCCATGAGCAACTGGGTCCGCCCCTGGAGTTCGTCGAGCTTCTGCTGGCGCCGCTCGCGTTCGGTGACGTCCTGAAACAGCGAGAAGACCGCGACGACCTCGCCGCCGTCGTCGGTGACGACGCGGTTGTGCCACTCGCAGACGATCCGCTCGCCGTCCTTGCGGACGTTCTCGTCGACGCTGTGGTAGCCGCCCTCGCCCGCCGCCAGCGCGGAGGTGACCTCGTCGACGTCGTCGTAGCTGTCCTCCGTGACGAGCGCCTCCCAGGTCTCCCCGCGGAGCTCCGCCTCCGAGTAGCCGAGGATCTCCTCGCCGGCCTCGTTGACGCGGACGATCTCGAAGTCGCTGTCGTACTCGAGCACGCCGAGTGGCGACTGCTCGATGAACAGCGAGAGCCGCTTCTGGCTGGCTTCGAGTTCGCGTCGGGAGCGGTACTGCTCGACCACGTTCCCGACCCGGTTTGCGAGCACCGCGTACTGGCTGGTCCCGGTCTCCTTCTGGAGGTAGTCGGTGACGCCCGCGGAGATGGCGTCGCTCGCGACCTCCTCGCTGCCCTTCCCGGTGAACAGGACGAACGGGAGGTCGGGGTAGTCCTCGCGGACGGACTCGAGGAGGTCGATGCCGTTCTGCCCGGGCATGTCGTAATCGGAGACGATACAGTCGACCTCGCGGTCGGTAAGCGCCGAAAGCGCCTCCTCCGCGCCGGTCGCCGTATCGACGGTGAACCGCTCGTCCTCGCGCTCGAGGAACGTCGCCGCCACGTCGGCGAGGTCGGGTTCGTCGTCGACGAGGAGCACCCGGACGACAGCAGTCATTGTGCGTACACGAGCACTCAGCCCCATAACCGTTCTGGGACCGGATCCGGAACTGATACCGGCCGACCGGCCACCTTCTCCTCGCTCCCGACGGCCGTCCGTTCGCTCCTCGTCCGGCCCCCGCGAGCGCCCCTACACCGGGGTGAACCAGTCGGCGTAAGCCTCCGGGGCGTCCTCGATGACCTCGAAGAACTTCGTCTGGATCTCGTCGGTGACCGGCCCCTTCGTCCCCTCGCCGATGACGTTGTCGTCGACGCTGCGGATCGGCGTCACCTCCGCCGCGGTCCCGGTAAAGAACAGCTCGTCGGCGGTGTACAGCTCGCCCCGGGAGATGGAGACGGTGTCGTGGACCTCGTAGCCGAGGTCCTCGGCGATCTCGATGACGGACTGGCGGGTGATCCCGTCGAGGATCGACTCCGACAGACCCGTGGTGTACAGCTCCCCGTCCCGGACCAGAAAGAGGTTCTCGCCGGGCCCCTCGGCGACGTTGCCCTCCTTGTTGAGGACGATGGCTTCGACGTAGCCGTTCGAATCCGCCTCCAGGGAGGCCAGCACGCTGTTGACGTAGGCGCCGGTGGTCTTGGAGTTCGTCGGGATCTGGCTGGAGGCGTGTTTCCGCCAGGAGGAGACGGCGACGTCGACCCCCTCCTCGAGGGCCTCCTCGCCGAGGTACGCGCCCCACGGCCAGACGGCGACGGTGACGCTGACCGGCGCGCCCCGCGGGTCGACGCCCAGCGGCCCGTGTCCCCGGAAGGCCAGCGGACGGATGTAACACGAATCGAGCCCCTCCCGGCGGATGAGCTCGAGGGTCGCCTCCGTGAGTTCGTCGCGGTCGAAGGGGATCTCCATGTCGTAGGGTTTGGCGGACTGGTAGAACCGGTCGAGGTGCTCGTCCCACCGGAAGACCGCCGACCCCTTCGCGGTGTCGTAACACCGGACCCCCTCGAAGACCCCGGTCCCGTAGTGCAGGGCATGCGAGAGGACGTGCGTGGTCGCGTCCTCGAAGTCGACGAACTCGCCGTCCATCCAGACTTCCTCGACGCCCTCGAACATCTCGGGCCGGTCGGCGTCGCTCACGGCGACCACCCTGCTGTCGGTCCGTCGCTGTCGGCGTGCATACCCGGACGCAGGACGGCCACCGTTAAGAGTCTTGACGGTTCGGCGGCGGGCTCCGGAGCCCGACGGGTGGCCGACGACGCCCCTTACCCGAGCTGTGCGACCAGGTCCCGGCCCTCGACGTAGGGGACGTCGTGGCGGCGGGCGTAGTCGGCGGCGGCGGACGGCGAGAGCGCCCCGCCGGTAGTGTCGTCGAGCATCTCACAGACCACGACCGCGGGAGCCACGCCGGCTGCCTCCGTGAGGGCGACCCCGAGTTCGGTGTGGCCCCGGCGGTCCGCGAGCAGGCCCGGGGCCGCACGGAGGAGGTGGACGTGGCCGGGTGTCCGGAAGTCGCTCGCGAAGTCCGCGCTCGCGGGGTCGGCGGCCGCAGCGCCCAGTTCCCGGATGGTGAGCGCGCGGTCCTCGTCGGTGATCCCCGTCCGGGTGTCGCGGTGGTTGACCGGCAACGAGAAGGAGGAGCGGTCGTCGTAGGCGAGCTCGTGGTCGGCGGCCGCGGGGTGGTCGATGTGCTCCTGGAGGAACGGGAGGCCGAAGGTATCCGCGACCGCGTCCGAGACGGCGACACAGACCAGCCCGCCGGCGTCGTTTCGCAGGCGGGCGACGGCCTCCGGCGTGACGGCGCCGGCGGGGTAGACGAGGTCGGTCTCGCCCTCGCGGTCGGCGGCGTCGTGGATGCAGACCGGCCGCCCCTCCCGGAAAGCCCCGATTGCCGCAGTCACGCCAGCCTGCTCACCCTTCGACATCGACGGTCACCTCGTCGCCGTCCTCCAGTTCGAGGTCGTCCCGGAGCCGCACCGGCGCGATCACCTCGAGGTGGTCGTCGCCGTGGTGGGTCCGCTCGGGCGTGATCACGTGGGCCTCGGTGCAGGTGCCCGCGTCGGCCTCGAGGGTCGCGGGGTAGCAGTAGGCGGGTCCGTAGGACCGGTCGTCGCTCTCCCAGCCCTCGATCGTGACTGGCTCGAAGGAGCTCAGCCGGGCGCGCTTGCGCACGCTGTCGGGCGTGAGGTCGATGTTCAGCGTGCCGGCGAAAGGCTCGTACCCCAGCTTCTCGACGAACTGGCGCATGTACCCCTCGAGGGTAATGTAGTGACGGCCCTCGCCCATCCCGCTGGTGACGGTCCCCGAGAGCGTGACACCGGTGTCGCGCTCGAAGACCTGGCGGTAGTCGGCGTACTCGGCCTGGAGGCGCTGGGCTCCCCGCTCGGTGACCTCGACCCACTGCCCGTCGCCGACGACGTCGCGGTCGAGGTATCCGCCCTCCTCGAGGCGCTGGAGGCGTCGCGAGGCGGTCTGGGTCGAGGCGTCCAGCCGCTCGCCCAGCCCCGAACAGGAGATCTTCTCCTGGCTGTCGAGCGCGCCGAGCAGGGCGAGGTGTTTGAGCGTGAGCACCCCGTCGGCCCCGAGCGCCCGCTGCTGTTCTGGCATATCCCGGGCTTTGCTCTCACCTGTGATAAGCATACCGGATGTGTGACGCATCCCAGATCCGTGAACGTGTTAGTCGTCTTCGAAGAGTTCCTGGACGTCGCGCTCCTCGGTGTCGCCGAAGCCGGCGCTGAGCACCCGCGTCAGGGCGTCCTCGACGGACTCGCCGGTCTCCTCGTAGCGGTCGGGCTCGACCTCGACGACGAAGCCGGTCGTGATGTTGGGCGCCGTCGGGAGAAAGAGGAGTTCGCGGCCGTCGTCGGTTTTCTTGCCGGTTTTGAAGGCAGTCATCCGGAGGCCGTCCCAAGTCTCGACCTTGACGGGGGCCTGGAGCTCGTCGGTGCCGCCGACGGCCGTCTCGACGGCCATCTTCGAGGCGTTGTAGACCACGCGGAGGCCGGGGATCTGGTTGACTACGTCGTCGAGGACGCCCTCGACCACGCCCCCCAGTGCGGTCCGCATCAGGTAGCCGATGGCGAAGACCAGGAGGACGAAGACGACGAGCGTGACCGCGACCCGCAGCGGCGGCGGGTCGACGGCCACCGGAACGGTCGCGAGCTGGCCGTACAGCCAGCTGACGACGAAGGCCACCACCAGAAGCGGGACGAGGACGACCAGTCCGCTGGCGAAGTCGCGTTTCCAGCCGGCCATTACCGCTCCTCACAGCGGCGTGGTAATGAGCCTTCAGGTCCCCAGCAGCGCCCGGGCTGCGAAGGCGGCGTTCTCCCACCGCTCGGTCACCCGCCGGGAGAAGTAGGAGAGCCACCGCCGGCCGTAGGGGACGTACTGCCAGACGTCGCGGCGGCTCGCCAGGTCGTACTGGACGTCCGTCCGGACGCCCATCAGCATCTGCACCTCGTAGGGGGTCCCGTGGGCCTCGTGTAGCGTCGCCGCGCGCGCGAGCATTGCCGGGTCGTGGCTGGCCACGGCGACCCGGTCGTGGGTCCGGAACAGCCGCTCCAGACACGCCTCGTAGGCCTCGTCGACCTGCTCGACCCCGCTGTATCCCTCGCCTGTCGGCGGGTCGTAGGCACCCTTGACGAGCCTGACCACGCCGCCAGCGTCGGCCAGGCGGTCGATATCGTCGGGCGTGCGCGCGAGGTTCGCCTGCAGGCACACCCCGACGTCCCGGCCCGCGCGGGCGTGTTCCTCGTAGGCCGAAAGCGTCGCCTCCACCGTTTCCGGGCCCTCCATGTCGACCCAGACGAAGACGCCGCGGTCGTCGGCGTGCTCGATGACGGTGCCGAGGTTCTCCCGGAAGACCGCCTCGTCGGCCGCCAGCCCCAGCTGTGTGGGCTTGACCGAGAGCCGTGCCCGCAGGTCCGCGCTCGCGACGTCCTCGACGAGCCGGCGGTAGGCGGCGGCGTCGGCGTCGGCCGGGCCGCGGTCGCCGTAGTGCTCGCCGAGCAGGTTCACGATCGCGCCGACCGACCGGTCGTTGAGCTGGCGGGCGTGTTCGAGGGCGGTGGCGGGCTCCTCGCCGGCGACGAACCGGCGGGCGACGGGCGGCAGCATACCCGGAGGTAGCCCGCCGGCGGGAAAGAGGCTGTCGGGCTCGACTGTCGCGTCCTGCCGTCGGAGGGTTCCCCGCAAGGGGTGAGGTGGACACGACGGCGCGGCGGGCGCGGGATCCGGGGACGTTAAGGGGCGGCCTGTCGACCCGCCGGCATGGACGCGGTCGCGACGGTCGCCACGGCGCTGTGGGCGATGTTACCTGCATACGTCCCCAACAACGCCGCCGTCCTGTTCGGGGGCGGCCCCCCCATCGACGGCGGGCGGACGATGGGCGGTCGGCGCCTGCTCGGCGACGGCAAGACCTGGCGGGGGACCGCCGCCGGCTGGCTCGCCGGGGTCGGGGTGGGGCTGCTGTTGCGGGAGCTCCGAGACCCCGTCAGCGACGCGCTCGGGGTCGCGCTCCCGACACTCCCGCTCGCGGCGGCACTCGCCCTCCCTCTGGGAGCGATGCTCGGCGATATCGGCGCCTCCTTCCTGAAGCGCCGGACCGGCCGCGAGCGCGGCGCGCCCTTCCCCGGCGTCGACCAGCTCGACTTTGTGGTCGGGGCGCTCCTGCTCGGGGCCGTGGCGGCGCCCTCGTGGTTTTTCGAGACCTTCACCCTGCCCGTCCTGGCGGTGGTGCTGGTCATCACGCCCGTGCTGCACGTAATAACCAATGCCATCGCGTACGTGCTCGGGCTGAAATCGGAGCCGTGGTGAGACTGCCCGCGTGTAGCGTTTCGTGGCTGTTTGACCACACGCCGCCGGAGCGGGCCGAGACCGGTGAGCGGTCAGTCGTCGCGAACGGCGCCGCCTCAGTCGCCGTGAGAGGACGACGCTAGCCCGGATGAGAGAAGTGGCCTCCGTGGGGGGAGTCAGTGTCCGGGACCAGCGCGCAGCGCAAGCCAATAGCCGGTCGGAAATCGCCACAGCGGCCAGGCGGGGCTCGGCGGCGACCGCGCAGCTGCCGGCAGCGGGTAATGCTGACAGCGGAACACAGCCTGCTATCGACCGGGACCAAATTCCGGGCCGGTTCAATGTTCGATATTGTGGCGGGGTATTTATGTGGACCTGCCCGAGGCGAGGTATGTGGCTACGTGTGCGGAGTCAGCTGTCGGCGTCGGCGACACCGGACACCGATCACCCCGTCTACCTGCCGTCGCGACACGAGAAATCCGGGCTGGCGGCCGGGGACGAGGGCAGGCAGGCACCGTACTTCTCTCCCGCAGTCGGCCGGTCCCGGAGACCACCACAGACCACCTCGCGGCCGACGAGCGAGCCAGGGAATCCTGGGGTCCGGCCGCCACTCCGGCACTCGGGAGACCGTCGGTCATGACCGACGGCGAGGATCCGGTCGTGCTGGTCGTTGAGGACGAACGCGACCTCGCTGATTCATTCGCCGCGTTGCTGGACGGCGACTACAGCGTCCGGGTCGCGTACGACGCCCGGGCTGCGGTCGACCTGTACGACGAAACCGTCGACGTCGCCCTGCTCGACCGGCACATGCCCGGTCCGTCCGGTGACGAGGTTCTTCAGCACATTCGCGACGAGCCGGGGGACTGCGGCGTGGGGATGCTCACGGCTGTCGACCCGGCCCCGGATATCGCCGATATGGCGTTCGACGAGTACATCCTCAAGCCCGCCAGCCGGAACGAACTAACGTCGCTCGTCGAATCCCTCCTGCGACGGACGACGTGTGATGAAGCGCTCCGACGACACTACCGGCTGACGAACAAGATTGCCTTGCTCGAGGAGCACCTCGAGCCCGCCGAACTGTCGGCCAGCGAAGAGTACCAGCGTCTGCAAGCGGAACTGGCCGACATCGACCGGACCGCCTCTGAGGCCGTCGCGGAGCTGGACTCCGAAGACGTCGGGGCCATCCTCCACTCCGATTCAGAACCGTGACAGAAATGCCCAACTCGACGTCCGGAGAGGGGGTCTCGGAAGTCCCCTCGTTCGACCCCGGCACAAACGTCCTCGTCGTCGACGAGAGGGGCGAAGACGCACTGCCGTTCAGCCTCTCCCACCCGGATGCCGACGGCGGGGTCGCCGTCGTGACGACCGACCTCCCGGCTGCCTCCGTCGTCGACATTGCTCCACACCATCTCGCCGACGGCGCGCGCCTCGAAATCGTGGACTGTACTGGCGAGCCGGCAACGGTCGACACCCCCAACGTGACGTCCCTGGTTTCCGCCGACCAGGACCTCCCGTCGGTCGGAGAGGCGACCGTCGAGACCCTGCAGGGCGCGAAGACGACGCCACTGACGACCGTTCACCTCGGGTCGGTATCCAGTTTAGTGGCCCAGTCCACTGTCCAGCAGGTCTACAAGCTCCTGTACATGGTCGCGGACCAGGTGCGGGCTCACGACCTCGTGGCGTTTTACGTGTGGGATGGGCCGTCAGAAGCCAAGACACTCCGGATCCTTGGGCAGACACTCGACCGACGGGTTTCACTCGACGGGCGCGGCGAGCCAACCGTCCGCACCTCCCCCGAGTGGAGTGGGGACGATGGATGAGCAGCCCGAGGGAGACATCGACGAACCGGACCCCTCGGACCCGGACGCGACGTTTGCCGCGGTAGTGGACCTCCTCGAGTCGTGGGACTCACCGAGAACCCACAACACTACCGCAGCCAGACACTTACGTGACCACCTGGACAGGGGGTTGAACGACGACGACTCCCCTGTCTGGACTCGTGACATCGTCGAGCGGCGGCGTGGGTCGTCGTCCGCAGACCTAATCATCAACGGAGAGATCGGGGTAAAACTCGTCGGGAGAGCCGGGTCGGCCGACCACAGCGACCTGACGGTCGTTCTCCGACTGCTCGCCGAGCGACACAACTACCTCGCCATCTACTGGCTGGACACGTCACCCGCCGAAACGGACCACCGGCGGAACGTTGAGCGCGGGACTTCCACCACCCAGTTAGGGCTCAAACAGCTCGAATTCGTGCGAGGGCCTTCCGCCGGGTCTGGACCGACCGAGGTAGGGTGGTCAAGAGTCGGTCTCGCCGGGGTCGGGCGGCCGCTGTTCGTCGGGCTACTGTCCGTTCTTGGAGCCGGGATAGCTACGTGGCTGTTCGTCCGGTCCTCCGGTCTGAGTCGGGCGTTCCTGTTCGTCACCGCCGGTGTATTTCTCCTCTCGGTGGTACTTGGAGTCTTCTTGACATCACACTGATGAGCGCGGCGGGGGCTGTATCCGATTCCAGACGGCGGACAACAGGGGTGGAGAGAAACGGAACCGCCGCTCGAAAGTGGTGTCCTTTTCACCCCCGGCCGTCGATGGGGAAACAATGAGTACGCGCGGCCGGACGCTGCGGCTGGCGACCCGGGGCTCGGAGCTGGCCCTCCGCCAGGCCGCCATCGTCCGGGACCTGCTCGCCACCCGGCGTCTGGAGGTCGAACTCGTCGAGGTGGAGACGACGGGCGACCAGCTCCGGGACGAGCTGATCCACCGGCTCGGCACCACGGGCGCCTTCGTCCGCAGCCTCGACGAGAAGGTCATCGACGGCGAACTCGACGCGGCGGTCCACTCGATGAAGGACATGCCCACCGACCAGCCCCCCGAGCTGGTGGTGGCGGGGATCCCCGAGCGCGCCGCCGCGGGCGACGTGCTCGTCACGCCCGACGGAACCGACCTGGCGGACCTGCCCTCCGGAGCAGTCATCGGCACCTCCAGCCTCCGCCGGCGCGCCCAGTTACTCGCCCGCCGGCCCGACCTCGAGGTCGAGGGGCTCCGGGGCAACGTCGACACCCGCGTCGAGAAGCTGCTCGCGCCCTCGCTGCAGCGCGAACACGAGCGCCGTATCGAGGCCGCCGAGGGCGAGGACGACAGCGACAACGACGAGGACGAGGAGTTCGACCAGTCAGTCGAGGAGTGGTTCGACGGGCTCGCCGAGGTCGAGCGCCGCGCCCTGGAGCGGGAGGTCGACACCGAGTACGACGCCATCTGTCTCGCGGAGGCGGGGCTGGCCCGCAGCGGCCTCCTCCACCACCTCGAGTCCCAGCGCCTGGACCCGACCGAGTTCGTCCCCGCACCGGGCCAGGGGGCCATCGCCGTCACCGCGCTGGACGGCGAGGTCGCGGAGACGGTCCACGCCGCCGTCGACCACCCGCCGACCCGGGTCGAGACCACCGTCGAGCGGACGGTCCTCTCGGAGCTTGGCGGGGGGTGCGTGGCGCCGCTGGGCGTTCACGCCCGCCTCCAGGGGGAGGTCGTCACCGCGGCCGCCCGCGTCCTCTCGCAGGACGGCACCGAGGAGGTCGCTGGCGAGCGGGAGCTGCCGGTCGAGCGCCACGCCGAGGCGGCAGTCGAGTTCGCCGCTGACCTGGCCGAGGAGGGGGCGAAACGGCTCGTGGAACAGGCCGCCCGCGAGAGCGCCGACGGGGCCAAGCGAGAATGACGGGCCCGAGCGACGGGACCGGCGACGGCGAGGTACCGGCCGCCGGAGCCGATACACCGACCGCCGACGGGACGGTCTACCTGGTCGGCTCGGGTCCGGGCGACCCGGAGTTGCTGACGGTGAAGGCCCGCCGGCTGCTCGGGGAGGCCGACACCATCCTTCACGACAAGCTTCCCGGCCCGGACATCCTCGATGACATCCCCGACGAGAAACGCGAGGACGTCGGCAAGCGCGCCCACGGCGAGGGGACCTCCCAGTCCTACATCAACGAGCGGCTGGTCGAACTCGCCCGCGAGGGGCAGACGGTCGTCCGCCTGAAGGGCGGCGACCCGACGGTCTTCGGCCGCGGTGGCGAGGAGATGGCGTATCTCGCCGAGTCCGGCGTCCCCTTCGAGGTGGTGCCCGCAGTCACCTCCGCCGTCGCCGGGCCGGCGGTGGCGGGGATCCCGGTCACCCACCGCGACCACGCCTCGACTGTCACGTTCGTGACGGGCCACGAGGACCCCGCGAAGGCGGACTCGGCCGTCGACTGGGACGCGCTGGCCGCGACCGGCGGGACCATCGTCGTCCTGATGGGGGTGACTCGCCTGCCCGAGTACGCGGCGACACTGGTCGAGGCCGGGATGGACCCCGCCACGCCGGTCGCGCTCGTCGAACGGGCCACCCGGGACGGCCAGCAGGTCGCCACCGGAACCCTCGAGACCATCGTGGAGGCCCGCGACACCGCCGGTATCGAGCCTCCCGCGCTCACCGTCATCGGCGACGTCGCCGCCACCCGCGAGCGGGTCGTCGACTTCCTGACCACCACGGAGGTCTCGGAATCGTGACTGACGACCCTTTCCCCTCCAGCCCGTCCGCCCCGACCGTCGCGGTCTTCCGGCCGGACGACGAGCGCACCGACCGCGCGGCCGCGCTGCTGGAGCGACTCGGCGCCGACCCCCTTCCCGACCCCATGCTCGAGGTCGACCCGACGGGCGCGGTCCCCCGGGAGGACGCCGACTTCACCGTTCTGACGAGCAAGACCGGCGTCGAACTCGCCGCCGAGGCCGGCTGGGAGCCCGGCGGCGCGGTCTGTGCCATCGGCGAGGCCACCGCCGACGCGCTCGAGGCGGCGGGGTACGCCGTGGACGTCCTCCCCGAGACCTACTCCTCGACGGGACTGGTCGACCGGCTGGCCGGCGAGGTCGACGGCGCCCGGGTCGAGGTGGCCCGCTCTGACCACGGCGCGCAGGTGTTACTGGACGGGCTCGAGGAGGCGGGCGCGTACGTCCACGAGACGGTCCTCTACCGGCTCACCCGACCCGACGGAGCCGGAGAGAGCGCCGAGCGGGCCGCCGCCGGCGAGGTCGACGCCGCCCTCTTTACCTCGTCGCTGACCGTCGAGCACTTCCTGGCCGCCGCCGAGGAGCGCGGCGTCCGGGAGGCCGCGGTCGCGGGACTCGAGGGCGCCGTCGTCGCCGCGATCGGTCGGCCGACCGCCGAGACCGCCGCGGCGGCGGGTATCGACGTCGACCTCGTCCCGGGGGAGGCCGACTTCGAGACGCTCGCCCGGGAGACGGTCGCGGCCCTGGAGTGACTGGGGGAACCCGCCGGCTGGTCGGCCTGGTGACCGGCTGGCAGACCGTCGCGAGCAGCTGTTACTACGCCCCCTTCGCAGCCGCCCCGTTTCTCAGCGAGGCCTTCGGTCTCTCGCGCTTTCTGGTGGGCGTGCTCGTCACGACGCTGACGCTTGGCTACACGCTGGCGCTGGTCCCGAGCGGCGCCCTCGTCGACACCTACGGCGAGCGTCCGGCCTTCGTGGGCGGGCTGGCTGGCCTGGGCGCGGGCGCGCTCGCCGTGACCGCCGCACCCTCGACGCTTCTCCTCTTTGTGGCCGCGTTCGTCCTCGGGGTCGCCTACGCCTCGGCGATGCCGGCCACGAACCGCGCCATCGTCGCCGGCGTCCCCGCCGACAGGCAGGGACTCGCCATCGGGCTCAAGCAGGTCGGTGTCACCGGCGGGAGCGCGGTCTCCGCGCTGGTCGTCGCCACCGCTGCCCCGGCCGTCGCCACCTGGCGGGCCGGGCTGGCCGGCCTGGGCGTCCTCGCGCTCCTCGTCGCCGGCCTCTTCGCCGTCGGCTACGCCGGCAGCCCGGCAGCGGGCGGGCCGACGCTCCCCGACGTGGGCTCGCTGCGTGGCAACCGCGCCTACGTCGCGCTCGTGGCCGCGGGGCTCTGTCTCGGCGCGGGCCTCTTTACTGCGGTCGGCTACCTGACGCTGTATCTCACCGAGTCCGTCGGCGCGACCGTCGCGGTCGCCGGCGCCGGCTTCGCGCTCGCTCAGGTCGCCGGCAGCGCCGGCCGGGTCGGGGTCGGCAGTGTGGCCGACCGGCTGGCCCGGCGGCTCTCCTGGGCCCCCGCCCGCGCGGCGACGCTGCTTCTCGCCGGGCAGGCCGGCGTCGGTGCGGTCCTGCTCGCCGCGTTCGCGCTCTCGCCTCCGCCTGCGCTCGCGCTCGCCCTCGTGGCCGGCGTCGGCTTCACCGTCTTCGGGTTCACCGGGCTGTACTACACCGCCCTGTCGGCGCTGGTCGACGACGAGGAGGTGGGCGCCGCGACCGCCGGCGGGCAGACGACGCTCAACGTCGGCGCGCTCCTGGCTCCGCCGGCGTTCGGGCTGCTCGCCGACGCCGGATCCTACGGCCTCTCCTGGATTGCCCTGGCGGCGGTCGTGTTCGCGGGTGTGGGGCTGGTCGGGCTGACCTACGCCCGGCTGTAAGGAGCGTTCGGTAGCAGTACGTTCCGGTACCGAGCGAACAGAGGAGAACGGACTGTCACCAGCGGTATCGACCTCCGGTACCGCTCGGTACTGCTGCGGAATCCACATAAATATCATATAAACGTACTTTATGTGGTCTCTCCCGATCACGCACGATGCCTTCCAGACGGCAGTTCCTGATCGGAACGGGTGCAGCAGGTGTGACCGCGCTGTCGGCCGGCTGTTCCGCGGGTGGCGGAACGCCCGAGGACTCCGGCAGCGGTGGCGGCGGGTCGACCGGGGGGTCGGGCAACACCGAGACTTACGAGGTCGGCTTCGGCGACTACGAGACGACCGTCAGTCCCAGCAGCTTCCCGGAGAAGCTGTTCATCTACGCGGTCCAGACCGGCTGGTCGAACTGGGGCGCGCTGATGCAGGAGTTCGAAAACGAGTACGGCGTCCCGCTGAACGACGACCAGCGCTCCTCGGGGGAGGCGCTCTCCCACGCCCGCCAGAACGCCCAGGACCCCAACCACTCGGCGATGAACGGCGGCTACACCTTCGGCGTCGTCGCCCGCAACGACGGGCTGACCCAGCCCTACAAGCCGGCCAACTACGACAAGGTGCCGGACTCGCTGAAGACCGACGACGGCCACGTCACCGCGACCCGGCGGATGACCACCGCGGTCGTCTACCGGAAGGACCTCTACGAGGAGCAGGGGATCGCCCCGCCCGAGACCTGGGAGGACCTCAAACGCGAGGCGGTCGCCGCCAAGACCCAGTACCAGCCCCCTCAGGCCGCCGTCGGGCTGGCCGGGGCGCTCTCGATCAACAACGCCTACGGCGGCTCGCTGGACGACGTCCAGCCGGTTATCGACTTCTACAACGACGTCAAGAGCAAGGGCGCGGTCTTCGCCGGCAACGTCGAACAGAAGTTCAGCAAAGGCGAGATCCAGACCTTCGTCGAGTACGACTACACCGGGCTGGACCTGAAGTACAACGCCGACTCCGTCTCCGAGGACCAGGTCGGCGTCAAGTTCCTCAACGGCCCCGAGGGGAAGGGCGCGCTGAACCAGCCCTACGGCTACGCGATGCTGAAAGGCGCCCCCAACCCCGAGGCCTGCAAGCTGTTCATGGACTACGTGCTCTCGAAGCAAGGGCAAAAGAAGTTCTTCGACGCCTTCGTCCGCCCGATCCGCGCGGACGAACTCGACACGCCGGAGAAGTTCCCCTCGACCGACCGCTACCAGGGCACGGAGTTCCAGGTCGACTACGGGAAGCTGGTCGACACCCAGGAGAGCATCATCCAGGAGATCGGCCAGGGCGTGGGGCTGACCGGTTACTGAATCCATGTCCACGCTCGACGAGTCGCCCCTGCTCGGGCGCGTCCGGGAGACCCGCGCCGGCCGGCTGGTCTTCCCGACGACCGAGCGGGGACGCAAACGCCGCCGGATCGCCGCGCTGGCGGTACCGTTTTTCGCGCTCGCGACCTTCGGCGCCTTCATTCCGCTGGTGAAGATGTTCCGGATCAGCGTCGCCGAGCAGTTCCTCTACGAGGTCCAGGGGTGGAGCCTCGGCCCCTACCGGCGGCTGTTCGCCTCCATCGCTGCCTTCATCCCGGTCGTGGGGACGGACCTCTCGGCGGCCATCGCGGTCGGCGGGGAGGCGGTCAACCCGGTCTACGGGGAGACGATCTGGAACTCGCTGTGGTTCGGTGCCGTCACCACGGTCGCGAGCGTGGCGGTCGGTATCGCGCTGGCGCACGGACTCGAGAAGTACGACCTCCCCCGGAAGGGGCTGCTCGTGACGCTGATCTCCTTCCCGATCAGCCTGCCGGGGATCGTCGCTGCGTTCATGATGATCGTCCTGTTCGGCCAGACGGGCCTGCTCACCAACTTCTTCGCCGTGCTGAGCGGGGCCCAGCCGGTCGACCTCCAGCTCACCGGCCAGCCCTCCGGGACGACGCTGGCCGTCCTCGGGCTCTTTTTCGGTTACATCTACTCGATGATCCCCCGGGCGACACTGCTGTTGCGCGGGACTTACGCCGAGGTCAACACCGACGCCGAGGAGGCCGCCCGGGCGCTGGGGGCGACCCCGCTGCAGACGTTCCGCTACGTCACGCTCCCGCAGATCCGCCCGGGGATCGTCGGCGCGCTGATCCTCACCTTCCGGACGGCGCTCGCGATCTTCGGGACCGTCCTCGTCTTGAAGTCGCTGTCGGTGGTCACCTTCCGGTTTGACCAGCTCGTCAAGGTCGGCTACGAGCTGAACATCGCCTCGGCGCTTGCGGCCGTGTTCTTCCTCTTTACCGTCCTCTTTACCTTCCTGAGCCTGCGCTACACCAGCGCGGAGGTGGCCCGATGAGCACGCCCGACGCCGACGGGGCGGTCACGGGCGCGGTCCCCGACCGCGAGCCGGGCCGGCTGGGCCGGCTGTCGGCACGCTACGGCCGCGCGCTGGTCACGGCGCTGATCCTGGTCACCGTCGTCTTCCTCATCGGGCCGGTGCTCGTGACCTTCGTCGCCTCTTTCTTCCAGAACTGGACCGGACTGTTCCCCAGCGGCGGACTTACCCTCCAGAACTGGGCGCAGGCGCTCGGCATCGCCGACACCGTCGGCGCCGCCCGGGGGCTGGGCGGGTTCTGGACGTTCGTCGCGCCGGACGTGCTGTTCGTGCTCCAGCTCCCCCTCCTGCCCGACCTGACGCTGTATTTCCCCTTCGATTTCTACATCCAGACCCCGATCCCGATGGCGCTGGGGTTCAGCGTCCTGCTCGCGCTGCTTGGCGTGTTGATCAACCTTCTCGTGGGCGTGCCGGTCGCCTACGCCGTCACCCGTTACGACTTCCGCGGCCGACGGCTGATGAACACCTTCGCCGTCCTCCCGATCGTCCCGGGGATCATCCTCGGGATCGCCTTCCTGAAGACCTACCCCGGCCTGCCGAGCGTCATCGCCCTCGTCCTGGGCTACTCGCTTTTGAAGATCCCCTACATGGTGCTTGCCGTCCAGTCCTCCTTCGAGTCGATGGACCTCAGGCAGATGGAGGAGAGCGCCCGGTCGCTGGGGGCGTCCTGGACGACCACCTTCCTGCGGGTGATCGTCCCCGGCGCCAAACAGGGGATCATCTCCGGGTCGATCATCTGCTGGACGCTCGCGGCCGCCGAGTTCAACTTCTCCTACGTCGTCTACTCGAGCGGTCCACGGCCGTTCTCGCTATTCCTGTTCGAGAACATCTCGAACAACCCCTTCCTGCGGGCCGCGGCCGCCATCTCCATCTACTTCGTCATCGTGGCCGCGGTGACGGCGCTTCTGAACTACGTCGGCGAGAACGGCTTCTCGGTCGGAGGTGTCAGATAGATGGCTGAACGTGTCAGACTCGACGAGATCACGAAACGGTTCGACGAAACGCTCGCCGTCGACGACGTCTCGTTGACGGTCGAACCCGGGGAGACGGTCGGCCTGGTCGGCCCCTCGGGATGCGGGAAGACCACGACTCTGCGGACGGTCGCGGGCTTCGAGACCCCCACCGAGGGCCAGGTCCTGTTCGACGACGACGAGGTCACCCACGTCCCCCCCGAACAGCGCAACGTCGGGCTGGTCTTCCAGTCCTACGCGCTGTTCGACAACATGACCGTCCAGGAAAACATCGAGTTCGGGCTCCGGATGCGCGACGTACCCAAGGCCGAACGCGCCGAGCGCGCCGAGGAGCTGCTGGACCTGCTCGATATCGGCGGGATGGGCGACCGCGACCCGACGACGCTGTCGGGGGGACAACAGCAGCGGGTCGGGCTGGCCCGGGCGCTGGCGATCGAGCCCCGCGTGCTCCTGCTCGACGAGCCGATGACCGGCCTGGACGCCAAACTGAAAACGCGGCTCCAGGAGGAGATCGGCTCGCTGCTCGAGGAGATCGACGTCACCTCGCTGTATGTCACTCACGACCAGGCCGAGGCGATGGTGATGTGCGACCGGATCGCCGTGATGAACGACGGCCGGATCGAGCAGGTCGGCACCCCCGCGGAGATCTACGAGGCGCCGGCGAACGGGTTCGTCGCGGACTTCGTCGGCACCTCCAACCGGCTGGATGCCACGGTCCGGAACGGCGAACTCGATTTCGGCCACGCGGCCGTCGAGGCGCCCGCCGACGCCCCCGAGGGCGAGGTGACGGTCGTCGCCCGCCCGGAGGCGTTCGCGCTGGACGGCGGCCCCGTCGAGGCGACCGTCGAGGACCGGTTCTATCTCGGTGAGCACGTCCGCGTGAGCGCGCGAACCCCGGACGACCAGGAGCTGACGCTGCGGTTCGACCCCGAGAACGCCCCCGCCGACGGCCACGTAACGCTGTCGCTGGATACCGACCGGGTCCACCTGCTCCGGGGATGACCGGTGACTCGCAGGCGGAGCCGGGGTCGCTGTTGGCCCGACTCGACCGTCCGCGGGCGCCCGAGCGGGTCCGGTTGGCGGTCCTCGCCGACCCCCACCTCGCGGTCGAGGGGGAGGGCACCTGGAAGGTCGCCCACCGCAGCCGGGAGCTGTTCGAGCGCGCTGTCGCCCGGACCGACGCTGTCGGCGCCGACCTGGCAGTTCTCCCGGGGGACCTGACTGGCGACGGGCATCCGGCGGCCTTCGAGGCCGTCGACGAGGTGCTGGCGGACCTGGAGACCCCGTGGGTCGCGGTGCCCGGGAACCACGACGTACCCAAGTCCTTCGACGGCCACGAGAGCCCGCCAGTCGGGGCTTTCGAGCAGCGCTACGGCCCCGCGGGCGGTTTCCCGTTCACGCGGGAGGTCGGGCCGGTGACACTGCTGGGCGTGAACACCGCCAGCGCGCCCGACGAGACCCTCCGGTCGACGTGGGGCGGGCGGGTCGGCGAGCGTGACCGTGCCTGGCTGGCCGACACTCTCCCCGACGTGGAGACGCCGGTGGTCGTCTTGCATCACAACGTCGCGACCCTCCCCGAGAACCCCGGCGGGAAGTGGGGAAACTTCCCGCTCGGAGACGCCGACGCGGTCCGTGGTATCCTGGCCGACCACGAGGTTCCGCTGGCGCTGACGGCCCACCACCACGTCCCGGCCCTCGCCGAGCACGGGCCGACGACGGAGGTGCTGGCGCCCGCGGTCTGTTCGTACCCGCAGGGGATGCTGCTGGTCGACATCGGGCCCGCGGGCACGGAGGTGTGGCTGGTGCCGCTTGCCGACGCCGCCGAAGTGCGGGAGGCCCGCCGGCTCGCGACGACCGGGAAGCCGCTGGCTGCCGGGGTCGTGGAGCTGGTCGACCGACGGATCGAGGCCCTGCCGCTGGCTGACTGCGGTCCGGAGGCTTAAGACCGAAGCCGCCCCTATCCCGACGCGATGGGACCCGTTCCGGCACTCGAGGAGCGCGCGGAGGCCTGCGCCGAGCGGCTGGTCGCGGCCGGGGAGGTGCTGTTGGCATCTCACATCGACGCCGACGGGCTCACGAGCGCGGCCATCGCCGCGACCGCGCTCCGGCGGGCCGGCATCGAGTTCGAGACCGTCTTCAAGAAGCAACTGGACGAAGCGGAGATAGCGAGCATTGCGGCCCGCGAGGAGGAGACGGTGCTGTTCACGGACTTCGGAAGCGGACAGCTGGACGTCATCGCGGCCCACGAGCGGGCCGGCGACTTCACGCCCGTCATCGCCGACCACCACCAGCCCGCGGACGCCGACACCGAGTACCACCTCAACCCCCTGCTGGAGGGGATCGACGGCGCCTCCGAACTCTCCGGCGCGGGCGCGAGCTACGTCCTCGCGCGGGCGTTGGGTGACGCGACCGAAGGGAGCGTCACCGGAACGCGAGCGGCGAGTGAAACGAGCCGTGAGCAGGGAGAAGCGACCAGCGGGAGCCTCCCCGAACAGCGAACGGAGAGCGACGCTCCCGCCACAGACGGAGGTGCGGTCGCGGCCGGGACTGACGACCCCGCCGGCGACAACCGCGACCTCGCGGGACTCGCCGTGGTGGGTGCGGTCGGGGACATGCAGGCCGTCGGCGGCGAGCTGGTCGGCGCCAATCGGGGGATCGTCGAGGAGGGCGTCGAGGCGGGCGTGCTCGCCGAGGGAACGGACCTGGCCTTCTACGGGAAACAGACCCGCCCGCTGCCCAAGCTGCTCGAGTACGCAAGCGAGGTCCGGATCCCCGGCGTCTCCAACGACCAGCGCGGCGCCGTCTCCTTCCTGCAGGGGCTGGACCTGGACCTGAAGGAGGGCAGGGAGTGGCGCCGGTGGGTCGACCTCTCGGACGACGAGCGCCAGCAGGTCGCCAGCGCCCTCGTTCAACACGCCCTCTCCCGCGGGGTACCAAGCGACCGCGTCGAGGACCTGGTCGCCACCACCTACACGCTCACCGCCGAGGACCCGGGCACGGAGCTCCGGGACGCGAGCGAGTTCTCGACGCTCCTGAACGCGACCGCGCGCTACGAGCGCGCCGACGTCGGCCTGGCGGTCTGTCTGGGCGACCGCGAGGGCGCCCTGGAGCGGGCCCGCCACCTGCTGCGTACCCACCGGCGCAACCTCTCGGAGGGGATCAGTCTGGTAGAGGAGCGGGGCGTCGAGCGCGCCGAGCACGTCCAGTACTTCGACGCCGGCGAGGAGATCCGGGAGACGATCGTCGGCATCGTCGCCGGGATGGCCCTCGGTGTGGACGGTGTGGACGGCGACCGGCCGATCGTCGCCTTCGCCCGCAAGAGCGAGGAGGAGACGAAGGTGTCGGGGCGGGGGACCGGCCGGCTGGTCGGCCGGGGGCTGGACCTGTCGGTCGTCATGCGGGAGGCCGCCCGGTCGGTCGGCGGGGACGGCGGCGGCCACGATGTCGCCGCGGGCGCGACCATCCCCGCCGGCCGCGAGGAGGAGTTCGTCGCCGCGGCCGACGACCTCGTCGCCGAGCAGATCGGGTGAGCCTTGGCACCGCCGACCGAACTACCGCCATGGGCGAGACTGATTCCGAGGCCGCCGATGAGGTCCGCGTCTGGCTTGTCGAGCGGACTTACTCCGACGACGAACAGAACCTGATCATCCTCACCTACGCGACCCCCGACGGGCAGCGGTACTACCGCAAGGAGCGGGCGCTGACTTCCTTCACCGACACGCGGGACACGACCGCCGCCGTCGAGGTCGAACCGGGGAACCTCGGGCGGACCGAACCCGGCCGGGTCGAGCAGTACGCCGCCGAGGCCGGGCGGATGGCCGACGCCCACGACCCTCAGGACGCCATCTGAACCGTGGCGCGCTCTCGTACGCCGACCGTGAGCGCCGCTGTTGCCCCGTGCTCGAATTTCGTATCGCAGTATGTGGTTTATAATCCCTACACGGCAACGGCCGAGAGGCCTCGAGAACCCAGCGAGGGCAGCCGGTGTGGTGTGTCGCGACCTTCCGGCGTCGCGGGTGGTCCGCGGGCCGCGCGGCCGACTGTCCCAGCGTGGTTCGGCCGAAGCCTCCCGGCAGGTCGCTCACGCGGATGTCCCGGGAGCCTGTCCCGGTCTCCGGCGTCTCCAGCGCGGGAGTGGTCGCGTCAGACGTCCCGGTGGTCGCCAGGTTCGTCGCGCGGGTGAACCGGCCGGCGTGACCGAGGGTCCGACGATCGCCCCCGATAAACTCTATTTCGCCATATGGAACCGGCGGCTCGGGAGGGCTCAGGGAAACCGGGGGGTTTAGACGGCCGGGGCGCGAAACACGGGTATGGGCTTTGGTAGCTACGACGAATCCGAGCAAGAGAACCAGGAGCTCTCGACAGGGGACGAGGAGGGCGTCACCGTCGAGGAGAACGCCCACAGCGGGGACGTCGCCTTCGAGTCCGACGCCTCGACGGACGAGCTCGTCGACCGGCTCCAGGACATGAAAGACGACGAGGACGACGAAGAGTAACGAGTGCCACGGTCGAGGGGGCCGCGCTCGCCAGGCGGCGCCAGCGTCCGCTCGCAGGGCCGCCAGGCTCAAGGCTCGCAGTCGACCGCGTACCGCCCGCCGACGACCGACTTCGACCCCGAGAAGCCCGGGGGCAGATCGCTCAGACGGGAGCCATGGACCCTCGGTGCCAGTCACGGGTCGCAACTCGATCGTTGAGGGGTCTCGACCGACAGTTCACGCGAGCCAGAAAACGTGTCTCTCTCCTGACCGGGCTTATCGAACCACAGCAGAGCCACGTTCTGCTCGGTTACGACAGTCCGCGCAAAACTCTGTACCGCCCCGCAACTGCCGTGGCGACGTTGCGGGGCATGCGACCAAGGTATTATACGTTGCTGCGTCGAACCGCCGACGTGACTCAGAAGTGTCATATCTGTGGTAGCACGGTCACCACGAACGGTGCCTCTACGGGCGACGCCGTGGAGGGATTCGAGTGCGCTGACTGTGGAAATCCGACATGCCGGGACTGCAAATCTATCGGCGTTGCCCGGGAGACCGACCACTGCCAGCGGTGCCGCGGTTGACTGCCCGTCGCCGCAGGTTTTTAGTCGCTCGGTCGTAAATTTCGGGAGCGACATAATGAGAGATAATACCACACACGCCCAGACTGACGTGGACTACGACGCCGTCGTCGTGGGAGCAGGGTTCTCCGGCCTGTACCAGCTCCACCGTCTGCGGGACGAACTGGGGTTGTCGGTGAAGGTGGTCGAGAAGGCCGACGACGTCGGCGGGACGTGGTACTGGAACCGGTATCCGGGGGCCCGCTGTGACAGCGAGAGCCACATCTACTGCTACTCCTTCAACGAGGAGATCATGTCGGAGTGGCAGTGGTCCGAGCGCTACCCCGAACAGCCGGAAGTGCTGGAGTACCTTCGGTTCGTCGCCGACCACCTCGACCTGCGGAAAGACATCGAATTCGGGACCGAGGTGACGTCGGCGACGTTCGAAGAGGGTACGTGGCAGGTGGAAACCGACGACGGTGAGACCGTGAGTTCGCAGTTCCTTATTACGGCCGTCGGCTGTCTCTCGACGCCGTACGTTCCGGACTTCGACAACCGCGATGCCTACGACGGTGAAACCTACCACACCGGGAAGTGGCCCCACGAGCCGGTCGACTTCGAGGACAAGCGGGTCGCAGTCATCGGCACCGGCGCGAGCGGTATCCAGGTCATCCCGGAAATCGGCAAGGAAAACATCGAACACCTGACCGTGTTCCAGCGTACGCCGAACTACGCCGTCCCGGCCCGGAACCGGCCACTGGACGACCAAACGTGGGAGGACATCCAGCGCAACTACGAGGATATCATGACGGACGCCCACGACGACGGGTCCGGCTTCCCGTTCGACACAGCCCGTCAGACTGCGGGGGACCTCACCATGGAGGAAGTCGAGCAGATCCTCGAACCGCGCTGGAAGGAGGGGGGATGGCGCTTTCTGGTCACCTTCGAGGACCTCCTCATCAACCCCGACACCAACGAGAAGGTGTCACAGTACCTCCGCGAGAAGATCCGCGAGGCCGTCGACGACCCCGAAACCGCCGAGAAGCTCGTCCCGACCGACCACTACTACGCGACCAAACGCCCGCCGCTGCACACCGACTACTACGACACCTTCAACAGGGACTACGTGAGCCTGGTCGACGTCACCGAGAACCCGATCGAACGGTTCACAGCAGACGGTATCCGGACCGAGGACGGCGTGGAACACGAGTTCGACATGGTCATCTTCGCCACGGGATTCGACGCGATGACCGGGACGCTCCTCCAGATGGATATCACGGGACGCAACGGCAGGACCCTCGAGGAGAAGTGGGCAGACGGGCCGAACACATACCTCGGACTGGGCGTCCACGGGTTCCCGAACCTGTTCACGGTCACCGGCCCACAGAGCCCGTCGGTGCTCAGCAACATGCCGGTCCCGATCGAACACCACGTCGAGTGGATCTCCGACACCATCGCCGACTTGCTCGAGGAGGGGACGCGGTACATCGAGCCGACGCGGGCCGCCGAGGAGGCGTGGACGGAACACAACATGGACCTCGCCGAGGAGACGCTGTACACCACCGTCGACTCCTGGTACATGAACGAGAACATCCCCGACAAGCCGACGGTGTTCACGCCGTACCCGGGCGGCGTCGACGTCTACCACGACACCATCCGCGAGGTCAAACAGAAGGGGTACGAGGGATACACGCTCGCGGACTCACTCGACGAACTCGGTCGGGGCGGGGAGAAGCCGGAACTCGGTATCTTCGAGGCCATGGAACTGCTGCACGCCGACCCCGACATGGACCTGGCCGACCTGATGGAGATGGCCTGACTGCGGGTTCCCCGGCCGTGTCGGTGGTGGTCCCCCCACTCCGGCTGGTGGCCCCCCGGAAACGGCTTGACTCCCCCCTGGTCGCATAGACGCACAGTAAATTTATCTGGATTGACCATAATCATCGATGATGATGTCGATAGACGAACCGATGGCGACGGCGGCAGACGAACCGCATCCGGAGATCGCGGGCCTGGTCGAAATGATGGGGGCAACACCGGTTCCGGAACTCAGCTCGCTGTCCCCGGAGGGCGCCCGGCAGTTTTCCAAGGAGATGTTCCCCGAGGCGGACGAGCCAGAGCCCGTCGGGGACGTGATGGAACTGTCGATAAGCGACGAGGGGATCCCCGTCCGGGTGTACGTTCCCGAGAGCGATGGACCCTACCCGACCCTGGTGTACTACCACGGTGGCGGCTGGGTCATCGGCGACCTCGACTCCCACGACGAAACCTGTCGCGTACTGGCCAGCGAGGCCGACTGTATGGTGGTGTCCGTCGACTACCGGCTGTCGCCCGAACACGAATTCCCGATACCGCTCGAGGACTGTTACACGGCGCTTGAGTGGGTCTTCGAGAACGCCGAATCCATGCAGGTCGACACGGACAAAGTGCTCGTCGGGGGAGATTCGGCCGGCGGGAACCTCGCTGCGGCCGTAGCGCTGTTCGCCCGGGATAACGGTGGCCCGGAGATCGCCCGCCAGGTGCTGGTCTACCCCGTCACGGACCACAGCTTCGACACGCCGTCCTACGAGGAGAACGGCGACGGCGGCCTGCTCTCCAGAGACGACATGGAGTGGTTCTGGGACCAGTACCTCCGCGACGAGGTGGACGGCAAGAACCCGTACGCGTCACCCCTGAAGGCCCAGAGTCTGGAAGGGCTTCCCCCGGCGACCGTGGTCACCTGCGGACTCGACCCGCTCCGTGACGAGGGGGCTGCGTACGCCCGGCGTCTCGAAGAGGCTGGCGTCCCCGTCACCCACCACAACTACGAGGACTGCATCCACGGCATCGCGCAGTTCCTTGCGGACCCGATGGACCTGAGCCGTTCGCGTGAACTCCTCGCGGACGTTACCGCCGACATCCGGTCGACCGCGGAGTAGCCGCTACTGTCCCGTGGACGAGTAGATTAAATGACTTTGCCGCATTGATGCCTTCATGACCGACCCGGAAACTGACGACTCACGTACCGCTGATAACAACGACGAATTCGCCCGCAAATTCGAGGACAAGTACGAACACTACTTCCCGCAGCTCCAGCAGGCCTACCGGGGGGCGTTCGAGCGGATGAACGACGCCTACGACTCCGAACTGGTCCACGCCATCGACCAGCAGCTGCTCGCCGAGAGCGAGCCATTCTACGAGGGCGAGGGCGAATTCCGCGTGGAGCTGCTCGAGGACCCCGCCGACCGGCTGACGGGTGTGCTCGTCGACGAGGAGAAGCTGGACGCGGTCCTGGAGCGGTACGTCGCGGAGATCGAGGCCGAGCTCCGGCGCGTGTTCGGGTTCGACGACCCGCAGTGACCGTCTGGCCGATATGTGCCAACACTTACCACGCTCGGGGGCGTACCGGCGGACATGGCTGGAACAGGGCGTGCGGCGATAAACGGGCTCGTCGCCGCGGTGGTCGCGACGACGGTGGCGTACGCGGTCGGCCGCGACCGGCGGATGGCGCTTGCGGCGGGGTTGCTCTCCGGGACGATGACCGCGGTCGCCTCCCGGGTCGCCGGCTCGGCCGAGGGACGCACGGACGCTCCCGGCTGAGGGCGGACTTCCCGGCTGCGTAGCTCCGTGGAGCCGCACGGACCGGACGAGCGACCATGTGAGTCCAAAGGTCTATGACTGGCGACGCACTACAGACGGGTACGATGAGCACGGACACCCAGTCGGAGGACGACCTGCGCGAGCGGATCACGAACTTCCTCCGCCGGAACTTCCCCCAGATCCAGATGCACGGCGGCAGCGCGGCCATCCAGGAGATCGACCGCGAGACCGGCAGCGTCTCCATCCAGCTCGGCGGCGCCTGCTCGGGCTGTGGCATCTCCCCGATGACCATCCAGGCCATCAAGACCCGCATGACCAAGGAGATCCCCGAGATCGAGGAAGTCCACGCCACGACCGGCATGGGCGGCTCCGAGGGGATGTCCGGCGGCGCCGGCGGCATGAGCCCTTCCTTCCCCGGCGAGACCCGCGGCGGCGACGTCGAGGACGACGAGGGCCCCGAAGCCCCCTTCTGATCAGTCCCGGCCCGGCCCTGCTTCTCCCGCCTCCCAGCCACCCACCAGGGCCGCGAGCGTCCGGTTGACCGGGACCGGCTCTTCCGCCCGCTCGACCACGTAACCGTTTATCGCGTCGACCTCCGTGGGGCGGCCGGCCTCGACGTCCTGGCGCATCGAGGAGACGTTGTCGGCGGTCTCCCGGGCGACGCCCTCCATCGCCGCGACCGCCTCCTCGGGGCCGAGGTCGACGCCCGCGGCAGTGGCGGCCGCGGCAGTCTCCCGAGCGGCCCCGCGGGCGATACCGGCCAGTGGTTCCTCCAGGACGGCGCCGTTGTCGACCCGACTCAGCGCCGTGACGGGGTTGATCCCCGCGTTGACCGCCAGCTTGGTCCAGAGCCGCTGGGGCATGTCGGCGGCGACGGTGGCGTCGATGCCGGCCTCGCGGAAGGCCCCGCCCGCGCGGTCAGCCGCGGGCGACTCACCGCCCTCCGGAGGACCGAGAACGACCTCGCCCACGCCGTTGCACCTGACGACGCCCGGGCCGGTCCGCTCGGCGCCGAAGTCGGTGGTCCCCGCCAGGACGGGCCAGGGGAGCGCGGCCGCGAGCGTCTCCTCGTTTCCCATCCCGTTCTGCAGCGAGAGGACCGCACCGGCGTCGTCCATCCCTCCGAGCGCCCTGGCGGCGTCGGCAGTGTCGAAGGCCTTGACGGTCACGAGGACGAGGTCCGCGCTCGCGGGCGGCTCCGTCCGTGCTTCGGGGTAGACCGTCAGGTCGACGGCGCCGGTCAGCCGGAGGCCGTCGGCGCGGACCGCCCGGACGTGTTCTCCCCGGCCCACGAGCGTGACCTCGTGCGTGCGCGCGAGCAGCCCGCCCACGAGGCTTCCCAGACTCCCCGCGCCGAAAACGACGACGTGCACGCCCGCGGCTCAGTCCTCCTGCCAGTAATAGATGTCCTCCCTGGGCGCGCCACAGGAGGGACACTCATCGGGGATCTCCTCGATGTCGCCCATCTCGCCGCACGCCCAGCAGCGCCACATGAGTTCGGCCTCTCCGGGGTTGCCCGCGGTCAGGTGCTCGCCCGACAGCGCCTCGATGCCCTCTTCGACAGTCACGTAGAAGCCGTGCTCGTCGAACCCACGGACGGTCCCGAGTTTCGTGCCGTCCTGTGTGTAGACGCCCTGTCCGAACGCGACCCGGTCGGCCTCGGCGTCGGTGTCTGTGTCGGCCATACGTGTCAATCTATCCGGATGACGCATAAACCTGCCTGCTACTCTGCGTCGGGAGCCCGCGCCGGGACGCAACTGCCGTCCCCTCCGAGGGCCGCGCCATCGGCGTCCGTGACGGCGGTACCCGCGACGCCCTCCGCGAGGAAGTCGGACAGGGGGGGCCCGACGTTGCCGGGCTCGACGAGGAAGGCGTCGTGGCCGTGGTCGGAGTCGACGACGTGGTGGGCGACCTCGGCGCCGGCCTCGCGGGCGGCGTCGGCCAGCGCGGCGGCCTGCTCGACCGTGAAGTGCCAGTCCGCGGTGAAGGACATCGCGAGCACCTCGCCGTCGAAGGCCGCCAGGGCGTCGGCGTCGGAGTCGAAGCCCTCCGCGAGGTCGTAGTTGTCCATCGCCCGCGTCAGATAGAGGTAGCTGTTGGCGTCGAACCGGTCGGCGAAGCGCTCGGCGTTGTAATCGAGGTAGGACTCGACGTCCCGGTACGGGAAGAAGCCGCCGGCGGGGTCGGTCGGGAAGGAGCGGACGGCGTCCCGGCCGGCGGCCCGGCGGCCGAACTTCCGGTCCATCGAGTCCTTCGAGAGGTACATCACGTGGCCGACCTGGCGGGCCAGCGCCAGCCCGTCGCGGGGCGGCTCCTCGCCGTAATACTCGCCGCCCTGCCAGTTCGGGTCGGTGGTGATGGCGCGGCGGGCGATGGCATCCAGCGCGAGACACTGCGGGTCCAGGCGGGCCGCGGCGGCGATGGGGACGAGCTTCTCGACGTGGTCGGGGTGCTGTTTGCCCCACTCGAGGACGTTCATCCCGCCGACGCTACCCCCGGTGACGGCATGGAGGTGGGGCACCCCGAGTTCGTCCAGCAGCAGGCGCTGCGCTTTGGTCCAGTCGGCGACGGTCACCGGCGGGAACTCGGTCCCGTAGGGCTCGCCGGTCTCGGGATTCTCGGCGGGCGGGCCGGTCGTCCCGTAGCAGGAGCCGGGGACGTTCGCACAGACCACGTAGTACTCCGTGGTGTCGATGGCCTTGCCGGGGCCGACGATGTCGTCCCACCAGGCGCGGGCCTGGCCCGCGGTGTCGGTCTCGCGGTCGTGGCCGGCGACGTGCTGGCTCCCGGTCAGGGCGTGACAGACCAGCACCGCGTTCTCGCCCGTGAACTCGCCGTAAGCCTCGTAGGCCACCTCCAGGTCGGGGACCGATCGGCCACACTCGAACTCCACCGTCCCCAGCGAGACGGCGTCGCGCTCGACGTTCATGACTGCCCTGCCGCCTCGATGGCCCGGTCGAGGTCGGCGACGATGTCGGCGACGTCCTCGATGCCGACCGAGAGGCGCACCAGGTCGGGCGTCACCCCCGAGGCCCGCTGGTCTGCCTCCGAGAGCTGTGCGTGGGTCGTCGAGGCGGGGTGGATCACGAGCGTGCGCGCGTCCCCGACGTTCGCGAGAAACTGCGCGAGGTCGGTCTCCTCACAGAGGGTCTTGCCGGCCTCGTACCCCCCTTCGAGCCCGAAGGTGACCATCCCGCCGTACCCGCCCTCCAGGTACTCGCCTGCGGCGTCGTGGGTCTCGTGGCCGGCCAGCCCGGGGTAGGTGACCCACGCCACGTCGGGGTGGTCACGGAGGTGTTCGGCCACCGTCATCGCGTTCTCGCAGTGGCGTTCCATCCGCAGGTCGAGGGTCTCGACGCCCTGCATCGTCTGCCAGGCGTCGAAGGGTTTCTGGCCGTCGCCGAGACTCCGGACCGCGCGCTGGCGGGCCGCGACGGCGAGGGCGCGGTCGCCGAAGCGCTCGGCGAAGGTCACCCCGAATGCGGGGTTCTCGGCGCCGACCTCGGGGAACCGGTCGGCGTGCTCACCCCAGGGGAACGACCCCCCGTCGACGAGCACGCCGCCGACCGTCGTCCCGGAGCCGTGGAGCCACTTCGTGGTGGACTCCCAGACGATGTCCGCGCCGTGCTCCAGCGGCCGGCAGAGCGCGGGCGTCGCGAAGGTGTTGTCCACGAACAGCGGGACCCCGTGGTCGTGGGCCACGTCGGCGACGGCCTCGATGTCCGGGGTGACCAGCGAGGGGTTGGCGAGCGTTTCGCAGTGGACGTAGGCGGTGTCGTCGTCGATGGCCTCGGCGTAGGCCTCCGGGTCCAGCGTGTCGACGAAGCGGACCTCGACGCCCCGCCGGCTCGCCATCGTGGCGAAGTAGGTGTGGGTGCCGCCGTACAGCGAGGCCGCCGAGACGACGCTGTCCCCGCTGGCGGCGAGGATGGAGGTGGCGGCGTCCAGCGCGGCCATCCCCGAACCCGTGGCGACGGCGGCCGTCCCGCCCTCCAGGTCCGCGAGTCGGCGTTCGAGCGTCGCCACCGTCGGGTTGTCGAACCGGGAGTAGATGTCCCCCTCCGCGTCCAGCGCGTACAGGTCGGCCGCGCCGTCGGCGTCCTCGAAGACGTAGGACGTGGTCTGGTGGATCGGCGGGGCCCGCGCCCCTGTGGCGGGGTCCGGCTCCGCGCCGGCGTGGACACACCGGGTCCCGAACCCGTGTCCGTCGCCCGTTCGTCCGTCGTTCATATCTCACACTCATATATCTACAAACTCTTATAACCGTGAGTTACGGCAAGACTCTCAGCGGGTGTGAATGACAGTCACGGCAGGGAAAGACGTGACACGGCGCCGCCGGGTCCGCGAACAAAGCTAGTGAAAGACACACATACTCTTATGTCGGCCGGCTCGCACGTGTCGGTGGCTGTGGGACAGTCCCACACGGACCATCCATGAGCAAGGACACCAGCGACCCGGAGAGGAGCGGTTCGGACAGTTCAGTACAGCGACGACGGTTCCTGCAGGGCGTGGGCGCGACGGCGGCACTGGCCGCGGCCGGCGTGAGCGTCGAGACGGTCGCGGCCCAGTCCGAGGGGGAACTCACACCCATCGGACAGCTGCTGGCGGACATGCCCGACAACTGGGGGCGGTGGGGCGAGGAGGACGAACTCGGGATGCTCAACGAGCTGGGCAGCGAGGAGATGTTCCGCGGCCTCCAGGCGGTGGTGCGGGGCGGGGCCGAGAACATCGAGCGGTTCACGCTCCAGACACCGATCACGGGCGAGGCGGTCGATGCCCTCGTGGACCCGGAGGTCGACTTCCCGACGACGGACACCGGCGACCCGGCCTTCCCCGGCCGACCGCCGGCCCGGAAGGACAACACCGCCGACTGGCGCAACGCCCAGTCCTTCGGCGGGCTGCGGTTCGCCGACGACCGCTTCGACAGCCCGCTGTACCTCCAGGGCACCTCCCACGTCGACGCGCTGGGTCACGGCTGGTTCGCCGACCAGGACACCAACGGCGACGGGGCCGTCGACGAGGCCGACGAGCAGCTCTACAACGGCTTCTCCGCGGAGACGACGGCCACCGCGCGGAGCTACGACATCCCGGTCGACGGGCTCGTCGACGCCGACGACGACGGGACCGACGAGGTCGGGGACGTCAGCGAGACCTACGGGCTCGCGCGGGCCGACATCACCAACGCCGCGAACGCCGGCATCCAGGGCCGGGCCGTACTGCTGGACGTCGGCCGGGAGATGGGCGACGAGGAGAACGGCTGGCTCCCGCTCAACGAGCCGATCACGCTCCAGGACCTGCAGGACACCGCCGAGGCCCAGGGCGTCGAGATCCAGGAGCGGGACATCCTCCTGATCCGGACCGGGGGGATCGAGCGCGTGCGCGACCCCGAGGCGCCCTGGCACGCCCAGGCCGAGCCGGGGCTGAAGTACTCCGACGAGATGGTCGAGTTCGTCGCCGACATGGACATCCCCTACATCGCCGCGGACAACGTCCCCGTCGAGAAGGTCCAGCACGAGGTCACCGAGGACGACCTCAACGACGGCCGCGAGGAGCTGGCGGGCACCTACGTCCTGCCGCTGCACGGCGCCTTCCTCCGGAACCTCGGCGTGACGCTGAACGAGCTGCTCGACCTGAGCGACCTCGCTGCGGCGTGTGCCGAGGACGGGATCTACACCTTCCTCTTTACCGCCGCTCCGCTCAACATCGAGAACGGGACCGGCGCACCGGTCAACCCCGTCGTCACGAAGGCCACCGCCGTCCAGGACGGCGACGGTGACGACGGTGACGACGACGGGACCGAGACCGGGACCGGAACGGAAACCGAGACGGAGACCCAGATGGAGACGGACACCGAGACGATGGGCGAGCCCGCCGACACCACGACCGAGGCGGAGACGACCGGCGCCGGCAGCAGCGGCTTCGGCGTCGGCAGCGGGCTCGCGGCGCTGGCCGGCCTCGCGGGCGCGAAAGCCTTCGAGGAGCACACCAACGACGAGTAGCGACCCGGGTCGAGCCCCATCCGCGGCCGCAGGGCGGTTCGCCGGCCGGCACGACCGGCCGACCCTCACGGCCTATCACAACGCCTATCACGCCCTGTGTTGTGGTCCCGCACAACCCATGCAGGTCCACGACCAGGAGCAGATAGCGCGGTACGAGGAGGCCGGTGCGTGGGGCGAGGAGACGCTGCTCGACCAGTTCGCCGACACCGTCTCCCGGCATCCAGACCGGACGGCCGTGGTCGACCCGCCGAACACGCCCGACCTGGTCGACCGCGAGCCCGAGCGGCTGACCTACGCCGAGTTCGCCGACGCGGTCGACGCCATCGCGACGTCGCTTCGCGAACACGGGGTCGGGAAGGACGACTTCGTCGTCGCGCAGTTGCCGAACACGTGGGAGCTTGCGGCGCTGTATCTGGGCGTCGCCCGGGCCGGTGCGGTCCTCTCCCCGATGCCGATCCAGTGGCGCCGCCACGAACTCGAGCACGTCGTCGGGACGACGGAGGCCGTCGCGTACGTCGGTCCCCGGGAATTCAAGGAGTTCGACCACGTCGAGATGGCGACCGACCTCGCCGGGACGTCGGGAACGCTCGAATCAGTCTTCTCGTTTGCGGACGTGCGGGAGTTCGCGAGCCGCGAGCCGGACGCCGACGAACTCGAACCCGTCGAGGTCGGGGCCAACGAGGTGTTCAACCTCCAGTGGACCTCGGGGACGACCGCCGACCCCAAGGCCTGTCCGATGACCCACAACAACTGGCAGTCGAACCCGACGCCGCTGCTCTGTGACATGAGCGAGGGGGACGTGGTCCTCTGTGCGGCGCCGCTCGTCAACATGACCGCGCTGGGGGTCAACTACGTTCCGTGGCTGCTCACGCAGGGCACGCTCGTCCTGCACCACCCCATCGACCTCGGGCTGATGGTCGAGCAGATGCAGACGGAGGGGGTCACGTTCACCATTCTGGTGCCGGCGATGCTGAATCAGCTGCTCAAACACCCCGACGTCGACGAGTTCGACCTGAGCGACGTCGAGACGATCACGACCGGGTCGGCCGCCCCGGCCGAGTGGGCGATGGAGGAGTTCCAGGAGCGGTGGGGTATCGAGATCATCAACATCTGGGGGCAAAACGAGGGGACCTCGGCGGTCAGCGGCCCGGAGACGACGCCGATGGACCGGCGCGCGACCGACTTCCCGCGGTTCGCCGAGGACACCGACTGGGGGATCGACGACCCCCGCATCGACACCGTCGACATCCGGGTCGTCGACACCGAGACCGGCGACCAGCTGACCGAGCCGGGGGAAGTCGGCGAGGTGAAATTCCGCGGGCCGGGGCTGATGGCCGGCTACTACAACCAGCCCGACCTCACCGAGGCCGCCTTCGACGAGGACGGCTACTTCTACACCGGGGACCTGTTCCAGGTCGAGGAGGACGGCTTCATGAGCTTCTTCGACCGGAAGAAAGACGTCATCATCCGGGGCGGGTTCACTATCAGCGCGAAGGAGGTCGAGAACATCGTCCTCGAGCACCCGAAGGTGGCGGACGCGGCCGTCGTCGGCGAGCCACACGAGGACCTCGGCGAGCGGGTCGCGGTGTTCGCGGTGCCCCAGCCCGGCGAGGACCTGGCGCTCGAGGACATCACCGAGTACATGGGCGACGACGTCGCCGTCTACAAGCGGCCCGAGCGCCTGGAGGTCGTCGATGAAGTCCCGCGGAACCCGGTCGGCAAGGTCCTCAAGACCGACCTCCGCGACCGGCTGTGAGCGCTAGGGAGGAAGCGAACGCGCCGAGACAGCGGCGTCGCTCCGTTCCTCGCCAGTCTCGGAAGACGCCTCCGGACGTGGCGAGACCGAAGGTCTCGCTCGCAGTCGGGCGGCCGACGACGAAGCGAGTGCTGAACGAAGTGAAGCACTCGCAAGGAGTGAGCGTCCGGACGGAGATTTGAACTCGTGAAGACGTTCCGGGTCGCTCGCTCCGCTCGCTTCCCGGGCGTGCGACTTCCCTGCTCAAATCTCCTCTGTCGCTTCCTTCAGCGCGAACCGCTCGCTATCGCTCGCGGTAGTGCGCTGAAGAGAAGCGTCCGGACGGAGATTTGAACTCCGGTCCCTGGCTCCGCAAGCCAAGAGGATAGTCCACTACCCTACCCGGACTCACCAGTGCTTTCGCGGTGGCGGTGAAAGGGGTTACGGTTCGGTCGGTACACGTTCAATCAGCATTCTTATAATCATCCGAGCCAACGTTCCCGTATGTCCGAACGGGCTGGGACAGCCGACGGGACGGCGCCTGACCTGTCGACCCTCTCGGGCGTCTCCAACGTGCTCCTCCTAGCCCCGTCTCTGGGCGGCCACAGCGACGAGGTCTGTTTCGACTTGCTCGCGGAGCGGCCGCCGTCCGAAACGAACGTGCTCGTGGTCAGTTACACCCAGACCCCGGCCGAACTCGTCGAGGACTGGGACGACCACGTGGGAGTCCCGCCGGTCCGCGGGGGGATCGTCAGCGTCGGTCAGGGGGAGGCCGGTAGCGACGACGCCTCGTGGGCGGTCAAGCCCGTCGAGAACCCCTCGGACCTGACCGGCGTGGGGATCGAGCTGAGCGAACTCCTCTCGGGGATGGCGTCGGCCTCCGACGAGAGCGAGCACATCGCCGTCTGTTTCAACTCCATCACTTCCCTGCTCCAGTACGCCGACCTCCAGCGGGGCTTTCGCTTTCTCCACGTCGTGACCGGACGTGTCAAGACCGTCGGTGGCGTCGGCCACTTCCACATCGACCCCGACGCCCACGACGCCCAGACGCTGGCGACGCTGAAAGGGCTGTTCGACGCCGTCGTCGAGGTAAACGACGACGGCAGCTGGGACGTCCAGCGGTGACTCAAACGAGCGTTTGAGCCGTCACAAGGAGCTTTTTACCGGGCTTACTCTACGCAGATATGACGAGCTTGAACCGCCGCGAGGTGCTCGGAGCGGCCGCGAGCGTCGGCGCCCTCGCCGTCGCCGGCTGTACAGGAAGCGCAGACGACCCGGAGAGCCCGGGAACGGACGACGGCTCCGGGGACGGCGACGGTACCGGAGACGGCGACGGTGGCGGGGACGGGTCGACGGCCATCGCGGACGCGTCGGTCCGAACAGTTGGGGCGGACTGTCTCTCGGGCGACCAGCGGACTGACATCGAGTTCAACGACGAAGCCGGCCGCGTCGTCGTCACCGGCGTCATCGAGGCCTCGACCCCCTGCCACGTGGCTACCCTCCGGGAGGCGAGCTACGACGCCGGCGAGGACCGGCTGCGCGTCGACATCGGAACCGAAGACGACGGCTCCGATGCCTGCGTGGAGTGTGTCGGCGGGGTCAACTACGAGGCGAGCATCACGTTCACCGGCGACGTCCCCCGCGAGGCTTCCGTCGCCCACGACGGCCAGGGACTGGCCTCGGCGGCCCACGACAGCGCCTCGGCGACGCCGCCGGGCGAGGAGGACGGGACCGACGACGGCTCCGAGACCGACGACGCTGGCGACGGCCGCTCCGGCTCGGACGGCGGGACCGACGACTCGCCGCCGGTGCTGGAGGGCTCCTCGCTGACAGTGACGGACGTCTCCTCCGGTACCACGGACACGACCGCCGACATCGCGTTCCGGACGGAGGCAAACGAGGTCCGGGTCCGGGGCACCGTCCAGGGCGACGACCGCTGCAAGACCGCCGCGCTCGGAGACGTCACGTACGACCCGGAGGCCGACGCGCTCGCGGTCGACGTCGTCACGGTGGACCGCCCGGGGACGGAGGGCGAGGCCTGTGCGGACCAAGTCATCTTCATCGACTACGAGGCCACGGTGGACTTTTCGGGCGGGCTCCCGCGGGAGGCGTCGGTCTCGCACGACGGTCAGGGCGTCGGCGCGGCGGCACACGGGAGCGCGTCGGCGGGCGACGGCTCCTGACCGTCACTCCCGCGAGACCGCCACGAGCACGATGCCGGCGACGACGACCGCGCCGCCGGCAAGTGTCAGTATCCCGGGAACTTCGCCGAAGAGGAGCGCGGCGAGTGTGGCGCTGCCGACCGGCTCGCCGACGAGCGAGACGCTGACGACCGTCGACTCGACGTGTTCGAGCGCCCAGTTGATCAGCGTATGGCCCAGAATGCCGGGGCCGACGGCCATCCCGAGAAAGAGCGCCCACTCGCGGGGTGGGTAGCCGAGCAGGGCGGCGTCGGTCGCGAGCGCGACCGCGAGCAGGCCCAGCGCCGCCACGGTGTAGACGACGAGCACGTAGGGAACGAGCGGGACGCGCTGGCGGACGCTCCGGCCGGAGAGGACGTAGGCGGCGGCCGCGACCGCGCCCACCAGTGCGAGCGCGTTCCCGAGCAGGGGGTCGGGCGCCACGGTACCCGAGAGGCCGTCCGCCGAGAGGACGACCACACCGGCGATGGCGAGCGCGATGCCGACGACGGTCCGGCGGCCCAGCGTCGCCCCAAGCAGGAAGACGGCCCCGGCGGCGACGAAGAGCGGCTGGGTCTGGACCAGGGTCACCGAGGCGGCGACCGTGGTGAGGTCGACGCTCGCGAACCAGGTGGCGAAGTGAGCCGCGAGCGCCAGCCCCGCGACGCCGGCGACGAGCAGGTCCCGGCGGGAGAACGACCCCCCGCTGCCGCGGGCAAGCGGGAGCAGGAGCAGCGTCGTGAAGCACACGCGATAGAAGGCCATCGCCGGCTCGGGGGCCGCGCTGAGCCGGATGAGGATGGCGCTGGTGCTGGCGGCGGCGACGGCCACCCCGACGGCCGCCAGCGCCACCCGGCGCTGGCCGAAGCGGGCCGTCAGCCGGGCGACCGCCGCGGTGGACACGCCCTGACGGTCCGGCCGGGGGACACTAAATCTCCGCGCTTGCCGGGACCCCCATCCCGGACCTTTTGTAGGAGGACGGGGCCAGCACGGGTATGACCGTGACCACGGCACGGGACGGGGAGCTCGCGCCCGCGACGGCGTCGAGGCCGCATCCGTTCCGGCTAACGGCAACGCTTAAACAGCATACAGCCGTGTCCATCGCACACTAATGGGTGCAATCGACGAGGTGTACGAGGACCTCGACGCGGACGTCTCCGAGGAGGAGTTCCGCGAGGCCGTGGAGGCGAAAGTCGAGCAGATGGGGGGCCTCGCCGACGAGGAGACGGCCGCGATGCTCATCGCCCACGAGCTCGCCGACAGCGAGGTCGGCCAGGTCGCGGACATCGAGCCCACCATGGACGAGGTGAAGTTCATCGCCAAGGTGGTCTCGGTGGGGGAGCTGCGCACCTTCGAGCGCGACGACGGGGAGGGTCGCGTGGTCAACGTCGAGGCCGCCGACGAGACCGGCGCGGTCCGGCTTGCCTTCTGGGACGAGCAGGCCCAGTCGGTTGCCGACGGAGGGCTCGAGCCCGGCGACGTTCTCCGGGTCAAGGGCCGCCCGAAGGAGGGGTACAACGGGCTCGAGGTGAGCGTCGACAAGGCCGAGCCCGACGAGGAGGCCACGATCGACGTCGACCTCGACGGCGAGACGACCGTCGAGTCGCTGACGATGGGCCAGTCCGACGTCACGCTCCGGGGGCTGGTGCTCGGAACCGACTCGGTGCGGACGTTCGACCGGGACGACGGCTCGGAGGGGCGCGTCGCGAACCTCACGCTCGGCGACGAGACCGGGCGGGTGCGGGTCACGCTGTGGGACGAGAGGGCCGACCGTGCGGAGGAGCTCGACCCCGGGACGGCCGTCGAGGTCGTCGACGGCTACGTCCGCGAGCGCGAGGGCGACCTGGAGCTGCACGTCGGCGACCGCGGCGCCGTCGAGGAGGTCGAGGGCGAGGTGGCCTACGAGCCCGACGCCGACCCCATCGCGGAGGCGGAGATCGGCGAGACAGTCGACCTCGCGGGCGTGGTCCGGTCGACGGACCCCGTCCGGACGTTCGACCGGGACGACGGCTCGGAGGGGCAGGTCCGGAACGTCCGCATCCAGGACGACACCGGGGACATGCGCGTGGCGCTGTGGGGCGGGAAGGCCGATATCGACCTCGCGCCCGGTGACGAGGTGCTCGCGGCCGACGTCGAGGTCGAGGACGGCTTCCAGGACGACCTGGAGGCCTCCGCGAACTGGCGGTCGACGGTCGTCGTCCTCGACGACGCGAGCACGGGCGCGGACGTCGGCAGCTCCGACGTGGAGGCCGGCGACGCCACGGACGAGACGGCCCCGGGGCGCGGGATGGAGGCCGGCGACCGGTCCGGCAGCCAGGCGGACTCGGGCGGCGACGACAGTCCGGGACTGGACGCCTTCGCCGACGGCGAGGGGCCGGCCGCGAGTCAGGGCGCGAGCGACGGGGAAACGGGCGGCGAGCCGTCGGGGGAGGACGCCGGGCAGGCGGCCGCCGAACGCGTCGAGTTCACGGGGACGGTCGTCCAGACGGGCGACCCGGTCGTGCTGGACGACGGGACGGAGACCATGACCGTCCGGACCGACGCCCGGCTCCAGCTGGGTGAGGAGGTCACGGTCGGCGGCCGGCTGACAGACGGGACGCTGGAGGCCGACGAGGTCCGGTAGCGCGTGTAGGAAACTCTTAAGACCGCAACACTCCCGTTGTGCGGTATGAGCGTCGAGCTACCGTTCGCGCCGGTGGACGCGGTGATCCGGCGGAACGCGGGGGACCTGCGCGTGAGCAGGGGGGCGACCGCGGAGCTCGCCCGGCGCATCCAGACGCGTGGGGCGCGCCTGGCCGCCGACGCGGCCGAGGACGCCACCGAAGACGGACGCAAGACGCTGATGGCCGCGGACTTCGGCGTCGAGCGCGTCCCGGACAAGGACAGCCTGGAGTTGCCGATCGCGCCCGTCGACCGGATCGCCCGCCTGGAGATCGACGACCGCTACCGGGTCGCGATGGACGCACGGGTCGCGCTGGCGACCCTTCTGGAGTCGTTCGCGGACGACGTCGCCGCCGCCGCAGCGACGCTCGCCCGCCACGCCGACCGCCGGACAGTGAAGGCGGAGGACGTGGCGACGTACTTCGAGCTCGGACAGTACTTCGAATGAGATACGGCCACCGCGAGGTCTGCCTCGACCACGAGACCGGGCCGCGCCACCCGGAGAGTCCCGACCGGATCCGGGCCGTCCGGCGCGCGCTCGCCGACCACCACGGCGTCAGCTACGTCGAGGGCGCGTCGGCCGACATCGGGGACGTGCTCGCGGTGCACGACGGCGACTACGTCGACGACCTGGAGGCGTTCTGTGCCGGCGGCGGCGGCAACTGGGACGCCGACACCGTCGCCGTCGAGGAGACCTTCGAGGCGGCGCTGGCGAGCGCCGGCCTCGCGGAGTGGGCCGTCGAGGCTGCCCTCGAGGGCGACGCGGGTCGGGACACCCCCTTCTCGCTGGGGCGACCCCCGGGGCACCACGCCGTCGAGGACGACGCCATGGGCTTTTGTTTTTTCAACAACGCTGCCGTCGCCGCCCAGGCGACCCTCGACGAGCGACCGGGCGTCGACCGGGTGGCCATCCTCGACTGGGACGTCCACCACGGCAACGGGACACAGGACATCTTCTACGACCGCGGCGACGTCTTCTACGTCTCCATCCACGAGTCCGGGCTCTACCCCGGGACCGGGAAGGTCCACGAGACCGGCGAGGGAGCCGGCGAGGGGACGAACCTGAACGTCCCCTTCCCGCCGGGGACGACCCACGGCGCGTACCTGGCGGCGCTGGACGACGTGGTCGGGCCGGCGCTGCGCGGGTTCGACCCCGACCTGCTGGTCATCAGCGCGGGCTTCGACGCCCACGAGCACGACCCCATCTCGCGGATGCGCGTCTCGACGGAGGGCTACGGCCTGCTGACCGACCGGGTCCGGACCCTCGCCGACGAGGCCGGCGCGGCGCTGGCTTTCGTCCTGGAGGGCGGGTACGACCTCGACACCCTCGCCAACAGCGTCACGATGGTCCACGAAGTTTTCGACGGCTACGAGCCTGTCGAGGAGGGAGCAGAGGTCGGCAGCAGCGCGCGCAACGTCATCGACGCGGTGGCCGGCCAGGGATTCGGCGAGTAGGGCTCGCCAGAACCGTCGAGTCAGGGCCGTGGCGCGAAGTAGCGGGCCAGTTCGACCCCGAACGCGCCTGCGAGGTCGGCGACGGCCTCGCCGGTCAACACCTCGTATCCCTCCCGCAGGGCGGACCCGACGCCCGCGCCGAGCGCGACGTCGAACAGCCGGTCGCTCCGGCAGAACGCGGCCGCCGACGCGACGTCCCGCTCGCGCTCGACGACGTAGCGGTCGCCGTCGATGAAGAGGCCGTAGGTGTCGGTGTCGGCGTAGGCGTCGAGGAAGTTCCGGGCGTGCTCGCTGACGTGGACCGGCGGCCCCTCGTGGCGCTCGACGGCCGGCAAGTCGGCGACCGAAAGCTCCAGAAAGAGCGCGGCATCCGCGGCGTCCTCGCGGGCCAGCGCTTCGGCCCGGAGCACCTCGAACCCCCGGCGGTCGAGTTCGTCAACCAGACCGGCGAGTGACTTCTCGAGCTGGGGCCACAGCTGGTCCTCGACGAGGTCGGGGGCCTCGAACCGGACGGCCAGCGGCGTCGTCTCCCGGGCGGCGACGTGCTCGCGGACGGCCGCGGCGTCCAGCGGGTCGGGGTCGGCAGGCTCGAACAGGCCGACACGGGGGCCGGCGAGCAGCTCGCGGGCGTAGTGCTGGAGCCGGGCGACGTTCTCGGCCGAGCAGACCGCGGCGACGTTGCGCTCGGGGTCGGTCGGGTCGACGACGACGAGCGGGTCGTCGAAGGAGACAGCGCCGTGGCTCTCGGGGTCGAGTTCGACCGGCGGGTGCCAGTCGGCGGCGGCAGCGACGAGCGGGCGGAACCCGCCGTACTCGCAGACGAGCAACTCGAGCAGAAAGCCCGAGAACCCGCGGGTCCGGAGGTCGCTGCCGTAGACGCCGATCCCCTTGCAGAACTGCTTGGCGACCCGGGCCTCGTCGGCCAGGTCGTCGTCGAGACGGTCTTCGAGGTAGCGGGTATGAAAGGGGGTGCGGTCGACCGCCGACTGGATGGCGGTCGCGTCCGCGACGTCGAAACAGGGGACCAGGTCGACGTCGTAGCCGTCGTAGGTACCGACGACGTAGGGGTGTTCGGCGTACTCCTCGTGGCCGTCCGGGAGGACGGCGTGCCCGACCTGGAGGCCGTACTCCTCGAGATGCTCGCGGTCGAGGTCGGGCGGGAAGGCCACAAAGAGGTCGATATCGCGGTCGCCGGCGAGCCAGGTGTCCCGTGCGGTCGAGCCGACCTGGAGGATTTCGGCGTCGACGGGCAGGTCAGCGACGGCGGCCTCGGCGCGCTCGGCGAGGGCGGCGACGGTCTCCCGGAGCCGGCGGCGTTCCTCCGCTGTGGGGACGACCCGCCCGCGGACCGTCGCCGTCACCGCCGCGAAGTCGTCCTCGGACATGTGCTGGGTGTCGGGAGGGGTGCGTGAAAGCGTGTCGGTACCGCGGGAAAGCGAAACGCCTTTTGGACGGTTCCGACTACGGTGAGTTGAGCCGCCGTAGCTCAGCTGGTAGAGCACCACGCTGTTACGGCCCGTAGGTCACCTGCGTGCCGCAGATACGTGGTTGTCCCAGGTTCGAGCCCTGGCGGCGGCGTACCCGACGGTTCCTGCGAGGCGTTCCGCTGCCGAGCGACAGCACCGTCGGTGTGGCAATTCATAGGGCTCGAACACGGAAGACGCAGCCCGCGCAGCGACCGGAGGGAGCGAGCAGGACCGTCTTGCATCGGTTCGAGCCCTGGCGGCGGCGCTTCTCATCAGGCCACACTTCCAGTTTCACCTCACTCGGCGAATAGTTACTTATCAGCCTTATCTGTAAATATCATTGAAGAATTCGCCAGGCAATTCAACAAACTCGAAGAGACACAGAAGCGAGGCCAGGCGACCGAAGCACTTCTGAAGGCACAGTTTGTGGTGAGAGACACCCCTGTTCTCGTTCCAGAATACGACAACGAGCCCTACGATTTCGTCGCTGAGATCGAGGATACTTTCTACAAGATACAGGCGAAGACGGCGTACCCCAGCCCCAAAGGGGGAACAGTACTGTTCGAGACTGTCAGTACTCGGGCACGGAGTGATGGATACGTTCGGGACGACTACCGTGATACGATAGATTTCTTCGCAGTCCACAATCCGGTACTCTCGGAACAGTACCTGATACCTATCGCAGAGGCCGCAGACGGCAAGATGGAGATTCGCTTCACCGAGCCGGAGAACAACCAGCGCGAAGGGATCAATTGGCACGAGGAGTACCTGCTGGACACTGTTCTTTCTGACATACTACAGACGGTGTAGAGCAATTTAGTGAGTGCGAGTGATTCTGAGAGGTGGAATCTGGGCCGCGATAGCTCGAAAAGCGTTTCCGGCCGGGGGAGCTACTCGGCGTATGCTTCGGATCATCGGGGTGCTGTTGCTCATTCCCATCCTCGACATCCTCCTGCTGGTGGTCCTGATGGGGGTCATCGGCTGGGAGGTAGTGGTGCTGGCGGTGGTGCTGTCGGCGCTGGTGGGGCTGTTGCTCGCCCGCGCGGAGGGACGGCACACGCTCCGGAAGATACAACAGAAGCTCGCGCAGGGCGAGCCTCCGACCGACGAACTCCTCGACGCCGCCCTGCTGCTGGTCGCCGGCGGCTTCCTGCTCACTCCGGGGCTCGTCACCGACGCCGTCGGGCTCCTGCTCGTGGTCCCGCTGACGCGGTACCCGGTCCGGCTGGCGGTCAAGCGGTGGGTGGTCGTCCCCTACGTCGACGCCAAGACGGGCGGCTTCGCAACCGGGAACGTCTACGTCGGCGGCTTCCCCGGCGAGGGCGGTCAGCAGGGTCCAGGGCAGGGTCAGGGCCCCGGTCCCGGCCCGGGTCCCGGCGGGCCGGGCGGCGAGGACGTCCACGACCTCGACGAGGACGCCTACGACATCGGCTCCGACGACGACCGGCAGCGCTGAGTTCTCTGCGTGACGTGCGGATCTGTCGTGTGGCCTTGCAGCAACTGCGCCCTCTGGACCTGGGAACAGCAAGAAAGCCCCGACCGTCTCGGCTCCCGGGTACCGAGAGACTCGCCTGCTCGTCTCTCGACGTCACGCTCGGCTTCGCCTCGCGTGACTCTCGCTGTGCTCCTCGCCTCCCGCTGGCCGGCTGCGGTGTCTGCTCACGGGCAGCGGGGCGGTGCAACCGCCCCGCCATCGCGGCACTCCGCGCCGCGCACGGCCCGTTCGCACGGGCCGAGGCGCCGCAGACGTGGTCCGAGAGACGGCAGTGCCGTCTCTCGTCATCTGCTCACGGTAGCTCCGCTGCCGTTCGCATGGTTCGCGGGACTGAAAGGGGTCGGGCGCTTTCTTGCTGTCTCTGACGTTCTCCGTCGCTCCATCGCACTCCCGCCATCCAAAAGAAACGCTTAACAGGACAACTCCGGTACGTCCGAATGCGCTCGCCCGGGCCAATAGCTCAATCAGGTTGAGCGCTCGGCTGATAACCGGGAGGTTCGCGGTTCAAATCCGCGTTGGCCCATCTCGAATTCTTCCCGTTTCCAGCTTTCTCAGGAGCTGCGCCTAAGCCACTCTACCGCCGACAATCGGGAGAATTCCGAACGCACGGATACACCCCCCGCTCATCAACCCACAAGCAAACGTAGTGGACGCCTTCGCCGTCGGGCGTTCAATCCGGCTCAGGGGGGTCCCTCCCCCGAAGACTGGCCGTTCCCGCGCAATGAGTTCGTCCGCGCTTCACGGCTCCGCGCCAGCGGCGCTACCGACGGAGATGTCCGTCGCGCCATCGAGGCCGCCGAGGGTGGTGATGCCCCGTGACCGACTGGTCGCGCTTCGTCGCCTACAGCTGCCGCCATCGGCGCTGCCAGTCCAACTGCATCAACCCCGTCGACTCGGGACCGGCACAGACCAAGCAGTGCCGGCGCTGCTACTGCGCGCACGACCCCGAGTCGTTGGACTCCCTCACCCACCACCTGCCCGACCACGCGCGCGGCCAGCCCGCGCAGTCGGCTCCCTCCCTCGACTAATTCTGAATGGATCTCGTCGAGCCTCCAGGCCACCTGGGCGGGCTCGACCTCGCGGACAGATGTAACACTCCCGTCTTAGCGGACCTCCTGGAAGAGCGCGATCTCCTCGGCTACGGCCAGCTGCTCGACGGGTCGCTCACAGAACGCGACACCGACCGCTGCCGGATTGCAAAGTTCATCGCCTCCAAATCCGAGGGTACACCGCTCAAACACGTCGTTTCCTACGCGGTCAAAGGAGTCTCCCCGGAAGCCTGTGAGCGCGTCGAAGGCTCCGACCCCGACTACCAGTTTGCATACCGCTTCGTCGACGACCTGGCAAGCCACGATCCACCGTTGGTGGAGAAATCGCAAGACTGCGGGGTGCTCATGGTGACACCCGAACTTCCGCTTATTGACTTGATTACAGAAGGCATTAGTGAAACAGTCCACCGTTCCGACGACACCCTCCGAGACGGCGATTTCCTCCGGAAGCGCCTTCAGACCGTCTCGAAAGTCGACGACGACCTCCGGGAACGACTGGAGGACCGTTTTACATCCTACCTCGACCGCATTGACGACTACCGCTTGCTCTTCGATGTCCACCTGGTCGGGCGCGGCACAGAGAACAAACGGCAGATGACAAAGCGGTACAAGACCCGGTTCAATGACCCCGGGCGCATCCGGAAGCAGTTCGCCCGCTTTAACGACGCTCTCGAACACGGATACAAGAAGGCCGACAACGCCGTTTTAGTAACCTACACCACCGACCCGAAGCGGTTTCCCAATCTGCTTGAAGCCATCGAAAGTATCAACCCGAACTTCCACCGGCTACAGCAGTATCTCTCGTCGGACCCTTCCACCAAATCCGACACCCGCCAGGACTCCGTACTCAACTGGCGTCCCGAGCTCGACGACGAAGTGACCGGACGACCTCGGGAATCGCTCGACTACATCAAGGCCCTGGAGTTCACCGAGAAGGGCTACCCACACCTACACGTTCTCTATTTCGACGTACCCACCCGGGAGAAAGACGGGATGCCCTGGCTCTGTGACAAAGCCGAACTCTCCTCGAAGTGGATGGACTACGGCCAGGGCCGCATCGTCGACACCTACCCGCTCACCTATCGGGACGACCTCGACGATCTTGATCCTGAGTTCGACCAATCCGAGGGATTCGTCGACTGGTACCGCTTCGGTGACCACGGCCACGGCGAGGACTGGATACGTCAACAGACCCGTACTCATGAGCTGATCGAGTTCGACGACGATGCCGTAGCCAGGGAGTCCACCGCGGGCAAATACCTCGGTAAGTACCTGAGTGCCACGTTTGGCTCGTTACTCGAAGCTACCGAATCCTTCCAGGTGGATGATAACTCACGAGACTCATACGCGGACAAGGCGGCGACGTGGAAGCTTGCCCTCTACTGGCTCACAAACAAGCAATTCTGGTCGTGCTCAGAAACAGTAACCGGTGCTATCGACCCGAATGACCACGTAGAGCAGGATCCTGATGTTCGCCAGGCCGTCCGTGACTGTTCGCTCCAAACGCTCCACCAAATTGTATGTCCGGAGCTGTATGACAGCTTGGCTCGCCGCTCCTGGAATGACCTTACTGATCTTAATTCCGCTGTAAAGTATGCATTATCTCAAATTGACACTCCAATCTTACGGTCAACTCTCCCAGCTGAGAAGTCCTATCGAATAGTAATTGACTATATTGGAGCATATGCTCAGTGGGATCTGCCAGTTATGTCTATTGGACCACAGCCTTATGATCTTGAAACTGTCGAAGAAGCCCAATCGGCTTCGTCGTTTCCTACCTCGAATACGAATGACCGATTATAAAGTAGAAGAGATCTAACAGTAGCATATGCAAGCAGGTGTCATAGCCTCGGTCGAGACTACCTCACCCATTAAAAATTACCGACAAAAAGTCTCCGTCGATGATCATCCAAGGTTCGATTCGCTTGAGCAGTGTATCGAAATTCGGCAAGAGTTCTCTCTCGAGGATGGCCGTACTGCACAAGTAGGACGAGCGGCCATCGAAGATCTTCGAAATAGAGAAAGTACAAACATAACTGATGGTGGTGAAATCGTTCAAAGAGAGCAGGAAGAAAAATATACGCGATATACTGAATTCCTTCACGTATCGGGCAGTTTTCTTATGGTCCGGAGTAGTACCGGAACGTTCCTATTTGATTTGTTGAATAATCATACAGACAAACAGATCAACGTCAGTAATATACGAGTTAATGAGTTTACCGACGAACATCCCCAAGCTTTAGTCTGGAAGGTTGGGTTCCGTGACCGGGGCAATAACGCTGAGAACGGTATAATCCACGGCGACGGCGTCATGCAAGATACTGAGGTTGGCGATATCTTGGGGACTAGTGATAAAAACCAGGTCGGTTTAGTGTATGACTTCAATAGTGAATCTATTAAAATGTTCATAACTGAAGGGGGGTACGTTGAAATCTATCAGCCCAGCAATTATGACGTGAAGGATACGATCAGATTCGTTGAGAGCGAACTGCTCCATCTTATGTACCAAGAGTAGAGCGACTCAACATATCCAGTTAATTTTATATGTTATGTCTACCTGCATATTACTAAATGCCAACATCATGTAGCATATACGAATTAGACTCACCGATTGATACTAATGATTTGTTAGATAGAGTGAATGACGACTATCAACACACCGGATCTCATCCTGAGATCGAAGACTCTCTCTTGACTGACGTCGTAGACGTTCACAGTACAAATCGAGGTGTCGCATGTACAATCCGATATGACACCCCCAAACAACGCGGCTCTAGAGAGGATGAATCTCCGTGGTATATTGATGTTGAGCGAGCCCGTGTTCGGTATACAGACCAGTATTTCATTTTATTAGGTAATCACAGCGGACGCGCCTTGCGAAATGCCCAGGAGATAATCAACGTCTCTCCAGACGAGGTCTCCAAAGTGACCATCACCACATCAACTGTTGCGAGAGTGTACTCACAGGACGGGCAGGGCGGAATGCGCGGTTCTTGGAATAATGCAGATGAATATATCGACAATGCTACTCTCTCAGGTGAAATCGAACAATCGGGGTTGACCACAGAAATCAGAACTAATCCGAGCAGTCAACCAACTTTCCGCCAGTTCGCCTCCCAATCCTATGACGAGAATACTGTCGGTCTCTCCAGTAATCAGGACCGTGTCGCATTTTGGGGCAGTGATTGGAATGAGAGTGACTACGAAGATTACATCTACCAGTTCATCCTTCCAAATTCTCCTTAGTTGAATATCTCAGCCAATAGATTGATTGCCGACTCTGCCTCTTCTCTCGCGACCCCTCGAATACGGATTCGATTGTCGAAGATCTCCGCTTGCATTCCATCTCCCATCCGCAAATCAAACCGCTCAATACTCTTCCCGGTAGGCACTGTGTCCTCCAGTTCTATGGTCAGGCTTGTGTTTCCCTCACGACTCCACAACATTTCAATCCCCTCTTTAACCTCCTCAACTGTACTGAATAACCTGATAATGCATTCCTCGATATTTCTACCGTCACAATCACTCTCCGCACTAATTCTAATTCTATCCGATGAATCTTCATATGGCTCTGGAGGAAATTCACCTTTCGTCGACAGTGAATTAACTTGTATCTTATATTTTATATCATATATATCATATTTTATTCCGCGATGGGAGCGCTGGATATCTACTCCTAACTGAGAAGTGATATCCGATAACAATTCTTCCGAGTTTTCCGGATTTGATAGCGAGCAGGTAGAGGTGACTACAACCGTTTCTATCGGTGGCAGGTCTTTGGGCACAAACTGGGCTAACGAGGACACGCCAGAGCTCATATTACTCGTTATTCCCTTTTTTCACTTTGTTACTCGCACTCAAATGTGCCTTCGTTTATATATTTTTGTGCCACGTGCCATCCGCTTTGGACAGCGACTTAGCCTATCCTAACTTCGTATCGTAATACTCCTTCCGGTATGACTGATAATTATCGGAAAAGACTCCCTCGGTTTCTTTTTCTTAAACGGTCCTCTATTTGACCTGCTTTTTGAACCGCTTCTGTGCGGTGGTGCTCCCGGTCTTGCTTGATTTCGTAGAATTCTCGAATAATTTCTTGCCTGTGTAACTCCCACAACCGTTCGTTCCAGGGCGGGTGTTCAAGATTCGTGTCCCAGTAATCGATCACTCCTTCTCCGAAACCAATGGCTGGACGTTGGGCCATCGACCTCAGGTTAGCCTCCAAGCCAGCTGCCGACTCAGCGCTTTCGAACCCTTCCCATAATTCAGACACCCATTCGACGACTTCACCCGTCATTAACTCAGGATCGCTGTGCTGGGCTCCGTGTGCTTCTGAGACCGTTTCCGTAGGAAACACAGGGATTTCATCTTCCATTCTCCCCTCCGGGAACAGCGAGACCATCTCCCGACCCATTCTAACTTCTCTTTTGTGAATATTATTCAGTTCAGTCAGGTGATCAACGTATACCCCAAACATTGCCTGAAGATCCGGTTGTACCCGATCACGAATTGCTTCGTTTAGCCCTTCCCACTCAGACCGCCTCCTCCCGCGACTTCCCGGCAGATCTCCTCTTGATGCTTCGGCAATTTCATCCAAGAGTGGTTCCACTACCTCTTCTCTTTGCCACTCTTTTTTTGTCTTAGCCATACCCACTACTTTCCGCACTGGAACAGTCACTAATCTGGCCACAGTTCTTAATCCGATTCCCCCGTCCGCTGGCATACTGAATTCGTTTGTTCTGACTCTCTAAATTGTTTTGTGAAAATAGATATGTGAGCGTCCTCAAAATTGCACGTTAATTCTCCGTAATACAAAGGCGTGATTTTGTCTTTCACTCCTCATCCGACCTCCTTCTGTTGATTCGCTTTTATTAGTGTTTACCTCTAGTAACATCGGTTGGTCATGGCAACCGACCAAGCGAACCCCCCTGAGGGGTTCACGAAAGCAGAGGCCCCCGACCAGACCGACGACTACGACACCGACTGGATCGAGCGCCCGGCGCTGGGCGACCTGATCCAGGGTATCCTCCTGGCTCGCAAGGAGGACCGCGGCGAGTACGACACCACCGTGCTCGAACTCCGCCTCACCGAACCCTACGGCGAGGTCGACGCTGACGAGTGCGTCGCCATGTGGTCGACCGACGGCATCGACGTGCAGCTCGACCAGGAGGGCGTCGAGCGCGGCGAGGAAATCGCCATCACCTGCGACGACACCTACCAGCGCGACGGCCAGGAGCGGCGCAACTACGCGGTCTACACGAGGGAGTAACCAATGGCGTACTCCAACAGCATGGGCGGCATCCTCGGGGACTACAAGAACCTCCGGACGGTGCCCGCCCTGTTCTCCATCGTGTTCGCTCTCGCCTCGCTGTACCAGTTCGGCGGCATCGCCACCGTCGAGATCGTGTGGGTCAACTACACCCTGACCGCCCAGCACGCCATGTACATCTCGCTGGGCGCGTACGCTATCGCGTTCGCCAGCTCGGAAACCAAGGAGTTCAGGAACTATCGCGACTGGGAGCAGGCTGCCATCGCCGCCGGCCCCGTGGTCATCCTCGCTCACGGGTTCGTCCCGCAGGTGACTGATATGGTGGCGAACAATCAGCCCCTCCTGGGTGTTACCGCCTTCCTGGCCGTGCTATTCTCCTGGGGAGTCGCTGTCAGATGAACCGGAGTCGCGCCTTCGCGCTCGTCGGCACCTGGCTAATGGTGCTGAGCCTCGCCGGGGGCGCGGTCGTGCTCGCGCAGTCACCGACTGCCTCCGAGCCCGTCGAAGAGACCACCGGCCTCGACGCTGCTATCATCTCCCCGGTCGGCTCTGCTGACGCCTCGGTACTCGCTGGCCTCGCCGCGGGCGTCGTGCTTGGCGTCGGCGCCAAGGCTGTTGCTGACCACGTCACGCAACCGTCCGAGGAGGAGATGGCGAAAATCGACGCGCTCGAAACCAAAGCGTCGATTCATGGCAACATGCTGACGTTGGAGCAGAAAAATGATGAGTTGCTGGACACCTTCAAAAACCGTCTCGCGGACACGGACTCCGTTGCTCGGAAGCTCGGTCAAAACGCCATGTACCGGGCGTACGAAAACGGAACCACGACCAGCCTCGCTCGCCAGCGAGGGTACGACGCTGTCGAGGACTACATGTCCGGTCGACAGGCCCAGCTGGTCACGTCGTGGCGCACCACGTACGCCACCTTCGAAAACTCGTTCGACGTTGCTGAGAACACCTCGCAGATAAACCGGACGTGGCCTCTCAAAGGCGTGAATGAGCCCATCTCCGGAGACGACTACGCGACGTTCCAAGATGTCGAGCTGGGCCACACAAAGAACATCACGTTCGTCAACGGCACGACTGTCGAGATCCCCGTCATCCGCGCTAAGTGGACGATGGGACAATCCGGCACCGGCAGCGACGACCAGTGGCACACCATCGGCCCTATCCAGGGTGGCTATGATGGCGAGTACATCGACGCGAACGGTAACGGGTACTCGTACTCAACTGGCCCGTTCTACTGGGATGAGATGGTCGTCCGTGCTCCCTCGTCTGACTTTGATTCCTTCACGGTCGTCAACGTCACGACGTGGGAAACTCGCTGGAACACTATCGTCAACAAGACCGCAGACCGCAAAACAGAGATCGACAACACGTACGAGGCCACCCACCAGGACTACCAGCAAGGAACCATCGACACGGGTGACCTGATCGACCCCACGTTCGCGGCGGACCAGCTTGGTCCCGACGCGAGCTGGGGGACGTACACGGTCACCGCGATGATCGAGGCAGGGTACGGTCACCCCGAAGACCTCGACAGCGTTGCGACGATGAACGTCACGAGCGGGAACACCACGTACAGCGGTATCCTGCTCTCTGACGAGAAGCCGTCCGGCGGGTCGTTCGTTGTCGGCACCACCTACAATGCCTCGACTCTCGCCGGCCCCCAGCTGGTCGCTGACATGGACCGGCGCGAGATAGTCGAACTGGAGGGTGACTTCACCCTCACGAACGTGACTGACCCCGATGGACAGTCCGTCTCTGAGGTGGCGTACTCCCAGGTCGACTACGAGCACACCGACCCCACCCAGTACCGTGAGGCGCTGAACAAGAGTCAGGAGCAACGCGCCGAGGCTGAAGGCCGCCAGCAGAAGATGCGTGATGCCGCCGCTGGCGGCGGCCTTCCAGGCATTCCGAATCCCTTTGGATTTGGGGGACTCGGGAGTATCTTCATCATCGGCTTCGCGCTCCTGATCGCGAGCCGTATCGCTGACTAACCACCCAACACCCCTGCCCGCACCCATTTTTGTACATGACACGCCATACCCCAATCCGACAGGCGACGAGTTTCCTACTCGTCACACTCCTGCTTCTCGCCGCCCTCGGCGCGACCGTCGCCCCGGCGACGGCACAGCAGGCAGCACCGACCAATGCAACCAACACTACAACCCCTGGCCCCGCCTCCGACGGTGACCTCAACCTCGCTGATGGTCCGGTTCGTCTCACTGAACACGTCTCGCTCGTTGACCGGACCTACCAAGACGGCGTGGCTCGCGTCACGGTCGTCGTCGAGGATCAACCTGTTGCCGTCACGCTCTCCGGCGCCGTCGACGGCTTCGGGCAGGTCCCCCGCAATACCGTCGTGCTCGACCCAGGGCGGCACACCGTCGCCGTCCAAAGCGCCAGCCGTGCTGGTGCAACACAGGTCACCCTCCGCGCCGAGGAATCCCTGTACGCTATCCCATTCAGCTCTGACCAATTCGTACTGGTCGGTGGTCCCTGGACGGCAGGCGACGTCCAGCTCGCTGCACTTCTCGCCTCTCTCGGGACTGCCCTCGGGGCCATTTACTACCTCCGCTACAGCTACGGTGAACATGATGGTGAGCCAGAGGTGTTGACGTGAGCGACACTCCCAACCCTGACGACCAGGAGTCCACCGTTCGCTTCATCATCTCGGTCGTTGCATCCCGACTGCTCACCCTCCTCGGACTCGGTATCATTGTTGCCGGTCTTGCCTGGTGGCTCGGATTTACTCCCGAGATACCCCGCCCTCTCGTCCTTGGGGGTGTCATTATTGGGATCTTCCTCGCTATCGGTCGAATCTTGGTCGGCCCTTATATCTCCACGATTCTCCCCGATCCCGACTGGACCTACCTCGTCGACTTGGAGGTCACCGACCCTGATTCCGGGGCGCTCTATCGTCTCCCTCCAGGCTCCCTCGATGAGTGGGAAGTGACCGAATACAGTCTCGACAACCCGGTCACCGGACTCTACTTCGCCAAAGACGTTGATGTCGAGGAACGCACCTTACGCGGCACCTGGCGCGGCGAGTACAGTGATCGCGAACTCCTCGCGGCGTTCACTCGCATCCAGGAGCAACGCGAGAATCTGAAGGAGGATGCTGAAGTCGGGTTCACCCTCCGTCGGATGATGCCTGTCATCGTCCGCGGGCTCGTCAAACAGGAGTCCCGGAAGGTACAGCAGGCCGTGGAAGAGTTCAGCCTTCCCGACGGCTTGACCATCCAGCAGGCGATGGATCGTCTCGTCGACTCCACCGACGACCTCGACCCGGACGACCTCGACGATCTCGATGGCGGCGAACACACCGACACCGACGATACCGACCTCGCCCCCGATACCGAGCCCGATCCACCGAACCTGACCTCGGAGGCAACCGGCGATGACTGACGTAGATGAACACCTCCTCACAGCTGCCAAGCTCGCCGAGGCCATCGACGGCGACCTCGACGCCCCCGCGCAGGCCACACCTCTATCCACTCTCGCTAACGACCACCGCGGCGCGATCAGCTTCCTAGAAGACACCGACACCCTCCGCGGTGAGCTGCAAACGCTCTTCGCTCAAGGCGTCCACAACCGCGCCGCGCGGGACGGCCTCGATGGGCGCCCCGAACTCCTCTCCCACCTGGTCGGCATCACTGAACAGGACCTCGAAGCCGACGAGTTCTCATACACACTTGAGCTGATCAACCGCGTCCGGAACAACGAAGCCCCACTTTTCCTCACCGGCTTCGGGTTGCCGAACACAGGGAAGACCGGCCACATCCTCCACGACTGGCACCGAGCGTGGCAAACCGTCTATCCCGACGGCGTCTCCATTTCGAACGCCGACGTTCGGACCTTCGACCACACCATCACCTCCCTCGAAGAGCTGGTCACGTTCTGCCTAGACAACCCGGATGTCCAGAAATTCGTCTTCGTCGACGAGGGGAGTACCCACTTCGATGCCCGGACGAACTCCCACGAGGTTGCATCCCAGTTCTCGCCGTTCTCGAAGCGGTTTGCGAAACTCTCGGTCGACTTCGCTACTATTGGCCACACGGTGAAAGACGTCCATCCGGAGGTAAAGCGGCAGACGACAACGTTCTTCTACAAGCAATCGAAAAAGCAGGTCCAGTTCTTCGAGGACTACGCCGACGATGATCTCGTCAGTCCTGTTTTCCCCGATCACGTCGACGGACTGGAGAAACCCCCTGCCGACCTCTATGATCCCGACGACTGGAGCCCTCTGAGTTGGGATTTAGAACCTCAACGATTGACTTCGGCTGTCCAATAATCATATACTCCTCTTTTCCTATCGTGATCTATGGTAAGTGGACTACCAGGGCCGTTCGCCAAATTAGGATACGGGACATTTTATTTACCAGCTCTATCCTTTGGATACCTTTACACACAGCCTGATAGTGCCGCCTACTCACCCCAATTTCAGACCTTGGAGATATTTTCCTACAGTCTAAATATTGGATTCCAGTACTCTCTAACAGCGAGCGACTTCCTTCTCCTATTTTTAATCAGTCTGATTGGTGCTGTGCAAATACATGGACTCACTCGATCTATATACGGACCGGACGCTGAGGAAGGTGAGCGGAAGCTCAAATCGGTTACCAAACGTGAAATGCTAAGTATGACCACTTATCTCCGCGCCTATTTGCCCACTGGTAAAAAATTCAGGAGGATGGCCAATCCCACCCTCTATGTAAGTGATGGGAACAATTCCAGTTTTTATCACGACTTGGAGAAACTAAGTAACGATGCTGGCATCCCAGTATTACTAATTAGCCTAATAAAATTGATATTCTTTATCCCGATGTTCATATTGAGGCTGTTATTTTGGATTTCGACGATCCTTCTGTGGTTTGCGGTCCTTTCCACCCCGACGTATATTTCACTCATTTTGTTCTCCGCGCAGTTTTCCTATCATTTTAAAGGAATTCTCTGGACCTCATTTCCAGAACCTACTGGTTCGTATGAGTATACAAATGTATCTACTCCAACACATGATATTGACTCCAAACCCTATTCGAACCCTGCAGAAACACCTCGGATTAATAATTCCTCCAACCGCTCCAGGCCCGTCTTTCGAGGTCCGCCCTCACGTCAAAAAGATTCTTCAAACCGGGATAATTCTTGATCTATTGATGGAGCTGGGCTAGGCTGCGTTCGCTGTTCTGGCTGGGCATCTGGTACCCGGGCGGCTACCCAATCGGAGTGGTCCCCTCCGATTTGTTGAGCGTGGTGAGCTGCTTGCCCCACTATCCCACATCGCCCACCCACCGACCGGGCCACCCAATACCTCGGTGGTGCAGTCCCCTCCGACTCGGGATCGAAGGCCGATTTCGTAGCCCGCCGCCACAATCGCCCCAAGCGAGGACCGCAACGATGGCCCCCTGCCATGGGGGCCGGAGTGAGGACCGGAGCGCACGGGGCCGACCGGAGGGACGGCCCCCATCCCAACGCGAAAGCCCGCCCGCTACAGCAGGCAGGAACGTGGGTGCGGTCCTACGCGAACTCTAAATTGCTGTGCTTGTAGGTGTAGAGCTTGATATCCTGGTCGTCGCAGTAGGAGGAAAGAAGCGCCTCGTCTATATCCCGCCAGTCTCCTGGCCCGTCGTACAACGCGCTCGGGAAAGCCACTCGGACGGCCTCTCCGTCGAATTCCTGCCCGTAAATTTCTATCTGCGATTCAGGAGGTAAGACCTCGACGACCACCGCCTCAGATGCATCTTCGTCCCCTTTCCGAACCACCCGATCTCCTGGTTCGAATGGATTCTCAGGGGTTTGATTCATGTGAGCTGTATTCGGTCCAAGGTCGATCATTTCGTTCATCGGACGCATCGCCAAATGATCCAGCTTCTCCGGCTCTTGACCCGAGTACTGCTCTTCCATCTCCACTTTCGAGAGAAGTGCATCGACTCTCTCCCACCCCAGCAGGATCAGGCTATCCTCGTTGTCCCGGTGCCAAATCATCACAATAATCTCATCGTCGTCATCCTGTTCGATTATCTCCTCGGGACGGAAGGCCGACACGTCACGTGAAGTCTTCACGTCGACCTCGTGCTCGAACACCTGAAAGTCGTAGCCAGAGTAACTTTCGGGATTACATCTCCGCATCGCCTCCTCGTTCTCCCATTCCCACATCTCGGTGGGCAGATATTCTCGGCAGAAACTCTCGAATGCCATCTCGCCAAGGTTCCCGATCCGCTTCACATCCAGGTCGTCAGCATCCTGTTTCACCGCTTGATGATGAGCGCGTCGCCTGTCGATTTCGTCAGGCGTGAACTGGTACACGCCAATTTACATACATTCGGATTACTTGAACTTATCTACCAGCAATATTCTCTAATACCTGCGGGTGTCGAGGAGGGGGATACAGTTCGACATCGATCTCCCCGTCGAGGTACTTTCTTCCCCATGTCGTCAACTCCACCAAGTCCATATCTTCGGTGAGAAAAGCGACCAAATCTACATCCGCCAGAACACGGCACCGTTCCCTAACCTTCGCCTCGGTAGCGTAAACTTGTGGCAGGCTGGCGATGAACCGCGGTGTCGACCACGATTCCTCGCTCAGATGTTCCAGAATCCGGTCGTCCAGGGCTTGCTGCCATCTCGCTGTTCTTCGTATGGTCATTATGGAGGGCGGTAAGCTATTATGCGTCGTTCATTCCCTGGCTGGATTCAGGGCTGTTCTCTCCTGGAGTCTCTTGATTCACGTACACCCCTTCTTCGGCGTCGTACTCCTCCTCCAGGTATGCCTTCCCCTCGTCGGTGATCACATACGCGCCATTCCCGACGTGCCTGAGTAGGTCGTGCTCGGCAAGCTTCTTCATTCGTCTCCCGATCTGTGTCCGTGAGACTCTAATCAACCCACTATCGCTGATCTGCTTCGGCGTCCCGCTCCCGTCGTTCTCTCTCATCCACTCCAGAATGCGGTCGTCCCACACACTCTGCCAAGAACCAGATAGACGCATTGACGATATCTATGCTCCCTGCCTCACCTAATTCACTCTTTATATAATATTGTTCCCGAAAAAGTAGGATATGGATGTTCGATACATTTATGCACTATACGGTTAATTGTGTTCACTGCGGGCCACCGACTACTGGCTCGGCGTCGTCAGAAAGGGCCGTGTTACAGCACGGCCCGATGGTGGTCCCGTCCCCCAGCTATGAACGACGGAACCGAATCGGGGCGTACGCCCCACCGGCACGTAGCGGCGCTATCGAATAAAAATAGCCGGACTCCTCGCGCTTCCTGCTCTCGGAGGGATCGGTGATGGCCTGGCAGGCCACTATCACCGACTATACGGACCCGACCCCGGCGCGAGCCATCGAACGCATTCAGCGGCAGACGCGCCAGGCGCTCCGAAAGGAGGGTCGCGCGTGACTCAGCTCGACCACTACGAGCACGAGTGCTCGAACTGCCACCGCCGGACGATCCATCATACCTTCGACCACGAGGACCAGGGCGACGAGGTGGAATTCTGGTGTCGCTACTGCGAGGAAGACGTGACCGGCACCATCAGGAGGTTCGTCGCGTGACTCCTGATACTCAATCTCCGGACGCTATTGACCGGACCGAGGACAGCTCAAGGTGCGTCTCTGAGACAATACTCGACGCGACCTGTGGTGGTCGCAGCATCTGGCTCGACGAAAACAAGAACCGGGAGGATACGCTCTATATCGACCGCCGCGAAGAGCCAGCCGGATTTGTCGACGAGGCGGTAGCAGACCCGCCCAACAATCCGAACTACGAGGTCTCCCCCGACGAGGTGCAGGATTACAGGGACCTGCCATACCCAGATAGGACGTTCAACCTCGTGGTGTTTGACCCGCCCCACATCATCCGCGGCGATGGTATGAAAACGCTCACCGGGGTGATGACCAAGAAATACGGCGCGCTGAAAGCAGAAACCTGGCAATCGGACCTCCGCCAAGGATTCCTTGAGCTGTTCCGAGTTCTGAAATTCGGTGGAACCCTGGTGTTCAAATTCTCAGACGAGTCTGTCGATTTCCGGACCGTTGTTGACCTTGCACCCCAGCCACCGCTGTTCGGCACCACGGTTCGAGGTGGCGGTTCCAGCGTCGAAACAAGGTGGTTCGTGTTCCACAAAGACTGCTCAGTAAACACGGATACCGAACAGGGAGGGTCGTCATGACCGACGACCTCGACCCCATCACTCCGGATGCTGCGCTCGACTACTACCTCGATGCCCGCCGGTACGACCTCCGGGACAGCACCATGCGGAGCCACGAATCCCGCCTCCGGTCCTTCACGGACTGGCTAAAAGACCAGGAGGTCACCAACATGAACGACGTCGACCTCCAGACCCTCCACGCCTACCGGGTCTACAAACGGGAGGACAACGGCGACGACGACACCTGCAACGACGTGACCATGCAGGGACAGGTGTCGACCATCCGCCGATTCCTCTCCCATCTCGTCGATATCGACGCTGTTCCCGAGGAACTCCCCGAACGCATCCGCCTCCCAAACGTGAACGGTGACGGAAGCGACGACACCCGCCTCGAATCCGCACGGGCGAATGCCATCCTCGACTACCTCCGAGAATTCCGCTACGCATCCTCGGAACACGTCGCCATGCTCATCTTGTGGCGCACGTCAGCTCGTCGCGGCGGCGTTCGGGCGCTCGACCTCGACGACTTCGACCGTGACGAGCGCGCCCTTTGCTTCCGCCATCGTCCCGAGTCCGACACCGCGCTCAAGAACGGCGCAGCGGGCGAGCGCGACGTGTCGATCTCTCCGCCGGTCGCCTCGGTGATTCAGGACTATATTGACAGCCCGAACCGACATGAGGTGACCGACGACTTCGACCGGGCTCCCCTGATCACGACTCAGTACGGGCGTCCCTCTCTGACGACCTTCCAGAACTGGGCGTATCGGCTCACCCGACCCTGTGTCATCGGTGAGCCGTGCCCACACGACTACGAACCCGCCACCTGCGAGTACAACACCCACGACGGCGCCCCTGGCTGTCCGTCGTCTCTCTCGCCCCACGCCGTTAGGACCGGCTCGATCACCGCCCATCGTGACGCTGGAACTCCCCGTGCGGTCGTCAGCGACCGCGGCGACGTGAGCGAGAAGGTACTGGAGAAACACTACGACAAGGCGTCCAAGCGCCAGCGGATGCGTCGGCGCCGCGACCACCTCCCGGAGGACATCTGATGACTCGCTACGACCCCGACCGGGAACCTGTCTACCTCAGGCCGCGTTGGCCCATCCGATTTTCTCTCGATTCTTTGCTCGTAATCGAGAGGGATGTTTAGCGGTACTATCGACAAATTCCAATGAGAAAATAAGAGAAATAACTCCGATTTTTTGAGGGATTTGAACCGTATTTCTCCTGCACCTCTGCGCCTTCGGGGAGTTCAGATTAGCCGGCTTCTCCCCCTCCATGATGTGAAGTCTGAGGTCACCACTTGCGTCCCCGTAGACAGCCGAGATCTCTCATCATGCATGCACTCGTCCTTCTCCCACATTTCTTGATAATTAAAAATGTTAAGCAGTGGTATGTTTCAACTGCCGTGCTGAATATAGGGCGCATGTTCAACACGCATATCCAAATGATCCTACAATCCAATCATCCGAAGAATAGCAGGGCTCTGCTTATCAATGATTATGGTGAGATACAACAACAGCACGAGCGAAAATTGGCGCTTTGCTCCAATTGGTGTCTCAAATGATGAATTACCGTATCGTGCGTAAGTGAACGTCAATAGGGCGATGAGAAGTATGGAACCAAGCCCGAGTGACACGCTTAGCAGTACCGAAATCAAGACACTATCAGTCACAAAGTAGAGTAGAACAGGTGTCCCAACAGCAAGCATTAACAAAACCAGGACGACTCCAAGGATTGCTCCGATGCCAGATGCGACCCTTATAATGAACGACTGCTGCTCAGTAGGGGTATCACTCAACCTCTGAAATAAATCAAGCGTATGTGAAAGATCGTATAGTGGTGATTTCACTGCTGAAGGTGCCAATTTGATCAGTGCATCGCCAAATGGATCCCCCCTGTGCTCAACATATTTGTTGTAATATAGAAGTACAAACCAGAGGGTGAGGTCTCGGTACATTATTTCGTATACTACAACAGTTCCAATCGGAAACACCATCAAGAAAACAGAGAGATAAATGTACGGGCTAAGCGGTACTATCGTGGCAGTCTGCTCCGCTAACGATAGTAATACGTAGAGAATCCCGAAGAAGGTTCCAGCGAAGATTGGCCAGTTTGTCCCTGCGATTAGTCGTTCTTGATAGGCACGACGATTATCCAGTGACATCCGCCGCGCCAGTGTCAGTACCAACAGGGAGATAGCAACTAACTTCGAGATTGGATGTAGAATTGGGCTGACCTCCGTGGTTGTCAGTAGCATCGACGAAATTAGCGCGGCAACGAGGATCTCGAAATTCACGGTTTGGCTGCTGTCCTTCTCAAAGAACTCATCAATGTCTATCTGCTTAAATTCATAATCGAAGGGTGGGATGTTACCCATCGATACAATCGATATGGCCAGCGTGTTGAAAAAGTCTCTCTGGTATAAATTCTGAGGGGGGTACCGTTTAGTTCAATTAAATAGATATACACTCAGTGCTGAATGTGTAGGGTGGCAACGAGAATAGTATCCATGCCCTTCAACTGATATGCGTGGGGTCGAAAGAGAGTGTTTCTCGTGGCTGGCCCACGCTCTGTATTCAGCACGCGGTGCCTATCAGTTCTGGGAGATTTCAACGAATTTTTTCACAATCCTATAATTCATCCAAATATTCTCTTCGTTGCGCCGCTCGTTCTTCCTCGGTTCGTCGGTCGTAGTGTTTCTCCAGAACGTCCAGACTCACGTTCATGCGGTCGCCAACGACTTTTTCCGGCACATCCTCAGAGAGATGGTTCGTGATTGAGCCCCGCCGGATTGCATGAGGGCTGACGCTCGACGGACACTTGCTCGCCTTGTTCCGGTCCATTGCTTCGCACGATTCGATCTCGCGTCCATGTGGGCAATCTCCAGTGTAGACGCACGGACGGGATATTCGGTAAATACTGTCCCGTAGAGAGCTTTTGCCGGGCCGCCCGTATTTGCTTGTGAATAGTGGTTCTCTACCGCTATCATCCACCGCCTCAATGCGATTGTACTGAATGTACGCATCAAGAGCATCACAGACCTCAGCGGTGACCGCAACGTATCTCTCACCGTCTTTTTTGTTTTTCAGCCGCGTTCCACTATCCGGTCGGTGTCTGAGTTCAAGATACTGTTCCTCCGGATCGTAGTCGTCAAGATCGAGGCTGTGGACCGCGCCGATACGCATCCCCGTATGCCACAGAACCTCAATAAGTGCGTGCGTCCGGGTTGCAGTCTCGAAGGTCCGGAGATACTGAAGAAGTTCTTCGGCTTCCTCGGCATTGAGCATCGCGTCCCGCTGGTCTTCGTGTTTCGAGAGGCTTGGGAGGAGTATCTTGTCGTGCAGACCGTCTTCCATAGCATCGATCCGCTCACACCATTTGACGAACACCCTGAGCGTCGAGAGCTGTGTAACCAGCGTCACGTTGTTCAGGTCGCCATCGTCGCGCCGCCACGTCCGGTACTGGTGTAAGTCACGCCCTGTTAGCGTGTTCAGGTTATCAATATCTTCCTCTCCGCACCACCGAACAAAGTGCCTGAGTCGGTAGTCGTGTGCCTGAAGCGTACTCTCAGACACTTCACCACTCCGCTGATCGAGGTACATTCGTTTTGCCTCTGCTGGCTCGATGTCGATCAAATCTGAGTTGGGTTCCATTAGTCCGGGCCTCCAGTCCAATCGCCGTTGAGCCAGCAGGCTGATACAGGGCGTCGCGGGGCGCGAGCGGAGCGAGCGCGAGGTTCGCGCGTGAGAATCCGCGTTGGCCCACTACCACCTTTTTCTGCGTCGGGTTTCCTCGCGACCCTCCGGCTCGCTGCGGAACCACTCCTTGAAAAACGTGGGCCAAAAAGGCCGCTCGCGCCGGCGGCGCGAGCGGGGTCCTCGTGAGGGGACCGAACGAGAGCTCGTCAGAGCCTCGCTCTGACGGCGAACCGCGCGCCGCAGGCGCGCGGATGCTCACCACAAACACCAGACACTCTCCGACGAGAGCGTTCTGCGGCCGCTGGACCGACAGACTGCCCGGTCGGTCACCGGAAGCGAAGATCGACAAACACGGGCAGGTGGTCGGAGGGGTACCGGCCGTTCTCGCGGGCCCGGTCACAGACCCGGTATCGGTCGACCGCCAGCCCGTCGGTGACGAAGACGTGGTCGAGTTCCCGACCCGGGTCCGGCGACTCGAAGTCGGTAACCGTCGTCTCCGGCCCCTCGACAGTCGTCGCGCGGACGCGGGCATCCGCGAGCGGGCGGTCGTAGCCCTCGCCGGTCAGCACGTCGTGGGGCTGGCTGCCGGGGCGAGCGTTGAAGTCCCCGAGGACGACCGCCTCGCAGTCCAGCGCGTCGACCCGGTCGCGCAGCAGCCGGGCGCTCTCGGCCCGGGCGGTCGGCCCCTGGTGGTCGAAGTGGGTGTTGAGCACCGCCAGCTCCCGGCCGGTCACGGCGTCGCGGAGGCGGAGCTGGGTGACGACGCGGGCGAAAGAGGCGTCCCAGCCGACGCTGCCCGAAACCGCAGGCGTCTCGGAGAGCCAGGCCGTCTCCGCCTCCTGGAGGGTGAACCGGTCGCAGACCCCGACGGGGTTGTGCGCCCCCGACCCCGGCTCGCCGACGCCTGCCCACTCGTAGCCCGACAGCCGCTGCTGGACCTCGGCGTGCTGGTCGCCGGTGCTCTCCTGCAGGCCGAGCACGTCCGGGTTCAGGTCCCCGAGCAGGTCGAACACCGCCGCCTTCCGCCGCGGCCAGGCGTCCCGCCCCTCGTCGAGCGTGGCGTGGCGGATGTTGTACGACACGACCGCGAAGGCCGACATCACCCCCCCCGTTGGACCGGACGGGATTGAATCTTGAGGTCCGCGGCGAGGACAGCCGCGACCGGACGGCCAGCCCCGACCGGCGCTCCCGGAACCGACCACGGAGTGAAAATTTATATGCCACACCATTGTGGGTGCTAACGCATGCCAGTCGGACGGTTCAGGACGGACCCCGCGGAACTCGACGACCTCGAGCGCCGGGTGTCCGCGCGCCAGTACCCCGAGGGCGCGCTCGTCGTCGGGATGGGAGTCGGGATCGCCGCACCGTTTCTCACCCAGCAGCTCTCGCTGTCGCTTCTGTTGCTCTCCGGGCCGGTCGGGATGGCGCTGGGTCCCGTCGCCGGCGGTGTGGGGGGATACCTCCTCGGCCACCGGTACAGACAGTGGAAACTCGCCGCCAGCCGGGCCGCCCGGGGGTCCGGCGACGACACGGACGGTGAGGTGGGAGCCGAGACCTCCGAGCGGGGCGGAGGCGGCTCGTAGGGAGAACCCGTGTCGGACGACCACTCGGTACTGACGGAGCGGGTCGGGCTCGTCGGCGTGATGGCGCTGGTCGTCGGCAACGCGATCAGTATCCCCATCTTCGTCCTGCCGGGGCCGCTGGCGGGCTCGGCCGGCCCGAGCGTCGTCCTCGCCGCCCTCGTGGCGGCTGTCCCCGCGGCCTTCGTCGTCCTCTATAACGCCCAGCTCGGGTCGGCGATGCCCGTCGCCGGCGGCCTCTACGTCTACATCTCCCGGCTCACTTCGCCCTTCTGGGGGTTTCTCGTCCCCTTCACGCTCTCGGTCGTCACGTGGGCCAGCCTGCTGTTTGCCGCCATCGGCTTCGCCGAGTACACCCGGTTTTTCGTCGGTCTCCCCGCCGACCTGCTGATCTACGGCTTCCTGGTCTTCGTGCTGGTGGTCAATCTGCTGGGCGTCAAGACCGTCGCCCGGCTGCAGGTCGTCTTCCTTGCCCTGCTCGTGGCCGCGCTCGCGACCTTCATCCTTCCCGGTGCCTTCGCCGTCGACACCGCGAACTACACGCCGCTTTTCCCCGAGGGTCCGGGCCCCTTCGCGGTCGCGGTCGTCGCCCTCTTCTATCCCTACCTGGGCTTTGGGCTGCTGACCGAACTCGGCGAGGAGATAGACGACCCCGGGCGGACGATCCCGATCGCCCTCCTGTCGGGGATCGTCATCGTCGCCGTCGTCTACCTGCTTCTGACCGTCGTGCTCGTCGGCGTGATGCCCTGGCAACAGCTGGGGGGGACGGAGGCGGCGGTCGCGGTGGCTGCCACCCGATTCTTGCCCTCGTGGGCGGCCGGATTCGTCGCGCTCGGAGCCATCTTCGCCGTGCTCTCGACGGTGAACACCACGCTGCTGGTCGGGTCGCGGACGGTCATGCGCGCCGCCCGCGACGGGATCCTCCCCGAAGAGTTCGCCCGCATCCACCCCACGCTCGGCACCCCGCACATTTCGGTGCTGGCGCTGGGCGTCCCGCCGGTCTTCCTCGCGACGGTCGTCCAGCAGGAGGTCGTCGAGCTCTCGGTGTTCATCGCGCTGGCGACGCTGACGGCGCTGTTTTTCGCCGCCATCGCGCTGTGGAATCTCCCGGTGGATTTCCCCGAACACTACCGGAACGCGACGCTGCGCTTCCGACGGTACCGTGGGTTGCTTTTCGTCGTCGTCGGCGGGATGACCGTCGCGGCCGGCTTCTGGCTGGTGACGCTGTTGCGGGTTCCAGAGGCGGGGCTGTTGCTCGTCGGCTGGTTCCTGCTCGGGTACGGCTACTACCGGTACCGCGTGACCCAGGTCGGCGAGGACAGCGAGGGGTTGTTCATGCGGATGGTCACGCTCGACAGCCACGAGGCCGCGTTCGCACGCGAGCAGAGCTACGAGGGCGTCGAAGAGATGCGCGGCGAGGACGCCGAGACCGGGTCCGACGACTGAACGACGGCCGGTTTAGACCCGCTCGATGATCGTGGCGATCCCCTGGCCGAAGCCGATGCACATCGCCGAGAGGCCGTAGTCGAGGTTGTCCCGCTCGAGCTGGTAGGCGAGCTTGGTCAGCAGCGCGGAGCCGGTCGCACCCAGCGGGTGGCCGTGGGCGATGGCGCCGCCGTCGACGTTCGTCCGCTCCCAGGAGGCACCGGTCTCCTCGAGCCACGCGGCCACGACGGAGGCGAAGGCCTCGTTGACCTCGAAGCGGTCGATGTCGTCGACGCTCATGTCGGCCTGCTCGAGGACGTTCTGCGTCGCGGGGATCGGCCCCTTCAGCATCGTGATCGGGTCGACGCCGACGACCTCGGTGGCGACGACGCGGGCCATCGGGTCCCAGCCGTGCTCCTCGGCGGCCTCCTCGCTCGTCACGAGTAGCCCCGCCGAGCCGTCGACGATCCCCGAAGAGTTACCGGGGTGGTGGAAGCCGTTGCCCTCCTCGCGGAAGGAAAGCGGGAGGTTGGAGAGCGTCTCCACGTCGGTGCTCGGCCGGGGGTGTTCGTCCTGCTCGACGGTGACCGTCTCGCCGTCGACCTCGGTCTCGACGGGGGTGAGCTGCTCGTCGTAGTGGCCCGCTTCCTGGGCCTCGCCCCAGCGCTGCTGGGAGTCGGCGGCGATCTCGTCGAGTTCCTCGCGGGTGAAGCCGTACTCCTCGGCGATCCGCTCGGCGCCCTCGCCCTGCGTGGTCAGCTCGTCGAAGTGCTCGAAGTACGTGTCCGTCAGGCCGTCGCCGTCGCTGCCCATCGGGACGCGGGTCATGTGCTCGACGCCGCCGCCGATCATCGCGTCGTGCTGGCCGGACATGACCATACTGGCGGCGAAGTTGACCGCCTGCTGGCCGGAGCCACACATCCGGTTGAGCTGGACGCCGGGGACGCCGTCGCCCCAGCCGGCGACCATCGGAGCCAGCCGCGCGATGTTCATCCCCTGCTCGTCGACCGGGGAGACACAGCCGTAGACGACGTCCTCTATCGTCTCGGGGTCGAAGCCGTTGCGCTCCTGCAGCGCGAGCAGCGGCTCGGCCGCCAGGTCCTGCGGGTGGGTGTCACGGAACGAGCCGTCGCGCTTGCCGAAGGGTGTGCGAACCGCGTCAACAATTACAGCGTTTTGCATAGCCGTGGTGTTCGATACCCGGACACATAGCTCTTTACTTGTCGCCGCTCCCCCGACCCCGGCGTGTGGCGATGCGACGCGGGGGGGACCCGTTCAGGCGTCGGGTGCCATGACCTCCATCGTCCGCATGACTTCCTCGACCTCCGCGCCGCGGGGGAAGGAGACGTTGACCGCGTCGACGCCCTCGACGTCGAGGAACGACTGCAGCTCCTCGCGAGCTTCCTCGGGCGTACCGGCCGCCCCCATCTGGTCGCGCAGCTCCTCCCGGACGAGCGTCATGGCGTGCTCGCGGTCGTCCTCCTGCCAGGCGTCGTAGACCTCGTGGGCGACGTCCTCGTAGCCCTGCCGGGCGAGGTTGTCCCGGTAGTAGGTCCCCATCCCGCCGATGTAGAAGGCGGTGTGCTGGACGAGCAGCTCCCGGGCGCGGTCGCCGTCCTCCAGAGCACAGCAGCCCACCGACAGCGTCACCCGGAGGTCGTCGACCGACCGGTCGCCGAGTTCGGCACCCCGCTCCAGGTCCGCGAGCCGCTCCCGGAGGCCCTCGCGGGTGTAGTTGACGGCGTGCCAGCCGTCGGCAAAGCGGCCCGCCAGTTCGACGGCCTTGGGACCCAGGGCGGCGGCGTCGACCGCCGGGGCCGGCTCGGGCGGGTCACACCGCAGCCGAAAGCCCTCCAGGTCGTGGTACTCGCCGTCGTAGTCGACGACCTCCCCCGAGAGCACCTGTTTGACGACCTCGATGGTCTCGCGGGTGTGTCGCAGCGGGTTGCCGAAGTCGCGGCCGTGCCAGTTCTCGATGACGATGGGGCCGGAGGGGCCGACGCCCAGCCGGAACCGGCCGTCCGAGGCCTCCTGCTGGCTGGCCGCGAGCTGGCCCAGAAGCGACGGCGACCGCGAGTAGACGTTCAGGATGCTCGTTCCGAGCCCGATCTCGTCGGTCCGTTCGGCCGCCGTCGCGAGCACGGTCGCGGCCTCCCGGCCCCAGGACTCGGGGAGCCAGGCGCGGTCGTACCCCAGCTCCTCTGCCCGTTCGATCTGGTCGACCAGCGCGTCCAGCGAGGGCTGGGCGCCGACCGGCAGGAACACGTCACGCTCCGTCATGCGGACCACCCGGTGTGTGTCATGCACTCGCGTATGGACGGGGGTGAAATAAAGACCGGTGACGCCCCGGGCTGTCGGCTGGCAGGATACCCTTGACCGGGCGCCGTCCGCCGGGGCAAAGCATACGGACGCCAGCCACCTACGCGGGACAACGATGGACTTCAGCGAGAGCCCCGAACGGGAGATGGTCCGGTCGACGGCCGCGGAGGTCGCCGAGCAGTTCGGGCCCGAGCACTGGCGCGAGAAGGAGGAGGCCGGCGAGTTCTCCCAGGCCTTCTGGGACGAACTCGGCGAGGCGGGCTTTCACGGCCTGCTCGTCCCCGAGGAGTACGGCGGCGCCGGCATGGGCCTGGGGGAGATGGGGACGGCCATGGAGACGCTGTGTGCCGAGGGGACCGGCATGGCCGGGACGTGGTATCTCGTCCTCACCGCCGGGATGGCCGCGGTCGGCATCCGCGAGTACGGCACCGAGGCCCAGAAGGAGCGATACCTGCCCGGGATAGCCAGCGGCGAGCGGATGTTCTCCATCGGGATCACCGAGCCCGACGCCGGAACGAACACGCTCAACGTCGCCACCCGCGCCGAACGCGACGGCGACGAGTTCGTTCTGAATGGCCGGAAGGCGTGGATCACCTTCTCCGACATCGCCGACAACATGGTGCTGGTCACGCGCACGACCCCCCGGGAGGAGGCCGACCGGTCCACCGACGGGATCAGCCTGGTCGTCGTCGACATGGACGACCCCGGCATCGAGGTCTCGCCCATCGAGAAACACGCGATCAACTACTCCAACTCCTGTGAGGTGTTCGTCGAGGACGTCCGCGTCCCCGCCGAGAACGTGCTCGGGGAGGTCGACGGTGGCTGGCCCGCGCTGCTGGAGATGCTCAACCCCGAGCGAGTCGCCTTCGCCGCCGCCGCGACCGGGATCGGCAAGCTCGCCGCCCGGACGGCCATCGACTACGCCGGCGAGCGGGAGGTGTTCGGCCAGCCGGTCGGGGCCCACCAGGGCGTCTCCTTCCCGGTGACGAAACCCTACGCACGCATGGAGGCCGCGGTCCAGATGCGCAAGAAAGCGGAGTGGCTCTACGACCGCGGCGAGCCCTGTGGCTACGAGGCAAACGTCGCCAAGGCGACCGCCGTCGAGGCGGGCATCGAGACCGTCAAACAGTCGATGCAGGCCTTCGGCGGGTGGGGGTACGCGAAGGAGTACGACGTCGAGCGGTGGTGGCGCGAGGTCAACCTCACGCGGCTGGCCCCGGTCACCCAGCAGATGGCCTACAACCACATCAGCCAGGAGATCGGCTTCCCGAAGTCCTACTGACCGGACGGACCGCGGACCGCCCCGGGCCCGCACGCCGGAACGGTGTCTGTCGCCCGTAGCCGCCTACGGCTCGACGAGCAGGTCGAGGCCGTCCGCGGCGCAGGACTGGCTGACCTCGGGCGAGGTCGCTGCGAGTTCCCGGAGCCGGGACTCCCCGCCGACCGGAGTGAACGCGAAGACGAGATACCGCCCCGCAACGGTGCCGACCGCCGTCAGGTCCTCCTGTGACTGCGAGAGTGCTGCCTCCAGCGTCCGCAACCGCCGTGTGGCCTGGTCCCCCGACTCGTACAGCTCGACCGCCATGATGTATTCGCCGTCCGGCCCGGCGTACCTGCCAACGGCACCGGACTGGAAGCCGTCGGCGCTGGCGTCGACGTCGTCGACTGTCTGCCGGGCGAACCGCTCCGTATCGGGCGCCAGCACCTCCTCGGGAGCACCCGTCGGCTCGGCACACGGTCCCGACCCGCCGCCCTCCGGCGTCGGTGTCTCCGTCTCGGCCGCCGGCTCCGCCTCGACGAGCAACTCGAGTTCGGTAGCGCAGGACCGGCTGACCCCGGGGGAGGCCGCAGCGAGCTCCCGGATACGCCCCTCCCGGCCGGGCGGACCGCCGACGAGGACGACGTACCGCCCGATGCTGGCGCCGACGGCGGTGACTTCCTCCGTCGAGGAGATGAGGCTGGCGGCGTTTTCGAACCGCCGGGTGGCCCGGTCCTCGTCGTCGTAGCGTTCGAGCGCGATGTTGTACTCCTCGCCATCGGCGGTGTAGGTGGCGCTGACGCCGGACTCGAGCCCCTCGACGCCGGCCTGGGTGTCCCGGACGGTCTCCCGGGTCAGCGGTCCCGCCTCCGGGGGGAGCAACTCCCGGGGTGTACCGGAGGGCTCGGTACACGCCCCCGACCCGCCGCCGTCCGGCCGCTCGGTCGCCGTCTCGGTTTCTGTCTCCGCGGGTGTCGGCGTCGCGTCCGCTTCGGCCCCGGTCCCGGCGTCCGTCGCCGTCTCCGTCCCGAACAGACCGCCGCCGTCGTCCGTCGAAGCGTTGCCGCCCCCGCCCAGCGCGCTCTCCAGGTCGGAACACCCCGCGAGACCGGCGGCACCGCCGACGACAGCCAGCCGGAGATACTCCCGGCGAGTCGTCCCCTGTTCCCGTGCCATGCCGCGGACATGTGCGACTGGTATTATAAAGACGGTGAAAGGCACGGGATTTCGGACGGTGGGACACGGGCAGGCTCCCGGCACTCCGGGACAGGGGGGTGTTCAGACGTACACCACCACGACGTCGTGCTCGACCTCGACGTCGTAGGTGTCGACCGGGGGTTCCTCGCCCGCCAGTTCGGTCCCGTACTCGCAGGTCTGTGAACACCCGCCGGTGTCCGGCTGCGACGGCTCGACCGCCACGTCGTAGGTTCCGGCCCGGACGTGGGGGTTGAACACCGACTCCCCGGTCTCGAGGTCGAACTTCCAGCCGTGCCAGGGACACCGGAGTACCCTGTTCTCGCGGGTGAGCTCGTACTCCCCGACCGCGGGGGCTGTCACCTCGCCGGTGAGCTGGCCCTCACAGAGCGGGGCGAGCTGGTGGGGACACGCGTTCGCGATGGCGAAGAGGTCACCCTCGACGTTGAAGACACCGACCTCGCGGCCGTCGACCGCCACGACGGTTCGTGACCCGGGCGGGAACTCGGTGGCCGGGCAGACCTCGACACGCTCCCGGTCGCGGCCTGTCCCCTCGCCGGCGGTCATAGCCCGTACAGCTCCGCGGCGTTCTCCCGGAAGATGCGACGCTCGAGGTCCCCGGGGAGCGACGGGAACGCGAGGCGGGGGTCGTCGGCGTCCCAGTGGGGGTAATCGGAGGCGAACATCACCGTCTCGCGGGCGTCGACCATGTCGAACATCTGGCGGAGGTGGTCGGGGTCGTCGGGCTCCGGGAGCGGCTGCGTCGTGACGCGGACGTGGTCGGTTATGTACTCGCTCGGCGGGCGCTCCAGCCAGGGTGTCTGTTCGCGGAGGCCCCGCCAGTCCTTGTCCAGACGCCACCGGAGGTACGGCAGCCAGGAGAACCCTCCCTCGGTCAACACCAGGTCGAGGTCGAACTCCTCGAAAACGCCCTCGAGGAGCATACTCGTCAGCTGTCCCATCAGGCTCGTACTCGTGAGCGCGTGGCGCTCGAAGTAACTCGACGGATAGCCCGCCGGTGTGTGGGGCGGGCTCGTCCCCATCCCCTCCGGCCCGATGTGGAGCGCGACCGGCAGGTCGTGTCTGGCTGCCGCCTCGTAGATGGGCCAGTGCTCGCGGCGGCCGTAGGGGGTCCTGCCGACGCTCGACATCTGGACCTGGACGATGTCGGGGTGGTCGCCCAGCCGGTCGATCTCGTCGGCCGCACGCCGGGGTGCCTGGGGCGGGACCACGAGCCCGCCCTTGAAGCAGTCGTCGCGCTCGAGCCAGCGCTCGACCAGCCAGTCGTTCTGTGCGCTGGCCAGCGCGGCGGCGTAGTCCTCGTTGGGCGTCACTCCGAGCGTGAGCATCCCCGTCGCGTTGAGGACGACGTACTCCACGTCGTAGGGCTCGATGTGTTGCTCGAGCATCAAGTCGGGGTCGGAGCCGGCCGGGCCGCCGGCCGCGTTGGCGTCGTCGCGCATCAGCCCGACTGGACTCGGCCACGGGTTCGTCGGCACGTCGATCCCCCGTCCCTGCCAGTGGGCGGGGAGATGCTGGACGACCTCCCCGGGGTCGGCCCACATCTGGTGGACGTCACAGTCGATGAGCGAGAGGTCCGTCGTCCCGCGCCCCGGAGTGGTGTGTGAACTCATACCGGCCCTACCGGCGAGGTAGTCATTAAACTGGCCCCGGCCTGCACCAACCTACAAGAGCACCGGGGGTGTCAGTCGCTGGCATGGACGTCACCACCGACCTGTCGACCGCAGTCGACGAGCACATCGAGCCGGGCGACACGCTCCACTTCCGGGGCGGCTACCAGTTCTCCTACGCGACCGTCCACGAGCTGGTCAGACAGTGCTGGAACTCCGGCGTCGAGGAGGACTTCACGCTGGTGGCCATCGGCGCGGGCACCTGGGCCGGCCCGCTCGTGCTGGCCGACGCCGTCGACCGGCTGGAAGTCGCCTTCGCGGGCCTCGGCTACCCCGCGCCGGGCCCACACGCCGTGCTCCGCGAGCGGGCCGCCGGGGGCGAGCTGGAGGTCGAGAGCTGGACGTACCTCACGGTCATCGAGCGGCTGCGCGCCGCGGCACTCGACCACCCCTTCGTCCCGACGAACTCTCTCGAGGGGAGTTCGGTCGGGCCGGCCGAGAAGACCGCGACGGTCGAGAGCCCCTTCAGCGACGACGAGAGTCTCGTCATCCCGCCGCTGTCCCCCGACGTCTCGGTCGTCCACGGGGTCGCCGGCGACCGCGACGGGAACATCGTCGTCTCACCGATCCAGTCGGAGGGACACTGGGGGGCTTACGCTGCCGACACCGTCATCGCGACCGTCGAAGAGGTCGTCGATGGCGACACGATACGGGAGTACGGCGACCAGACCGGCGTCCCGAGCTACGCCGTCGACGCCGTCGTCGAGGCGCCCTTCGGCGCCCACCCCGGCCCAGTCTTCAACCCCCACGGCGTCGGCGACGTCTCGGGCTACGGCTACGACAGGGAGTTCTACATGGACTTCCGGGAGGCCAGCGGGAGCGCCGACGCCCTCGAGGCGTGGACCGAGCAGTGGGTTCTGGGAACCGACTGGGCGGGGTACCTGGAGCGGCTCGGGACCGACCGGCTGCGCGGGCTGTCGACCCAGACCTGGCCGACGGGGAGCCAGCGGACCGCGCTGGACAGCCCCGACGTTCCCGACACCGACGCCGAGCCGCCGGCCGAGCGCGAGCGGATGGTCGTCTGGACGGCCCGGGAGATCGCCGACCGCATCGCGGCCGGCGGCCACGAGGTGGTCTTCGGCGGCATCGGCGTCTCACATCTGGCTTCCTGGCTCTACCGCGACCTCTGCGAGCGGGAGGGTATCGAGCCCCGCCCCCTGCTCGTCGAGTCGGGCACCTACGACTTCGAGGTGCCCCGCAACGACGCCTACATCTTCACCCCGCGGGCGCTGCCGACCGCGAAGGTCGTCGACACCTCGACGTTCGCGCTCGGGCTGGTGATGAGCACGGCCCGGAACCTCTCGGTGCTGACCGGTGCCCAGGTCGACCGCCGGGGCAACGTCAACTCGACACAGCTGGCCGGCCAGCACTTCGTGGGCTCCGGCGGGGCCAACGACGCGCTCTCGAACTCCGACGAGGTGGTCCTCGCGGTGGAGGCCAGCCCGCACCGCCTGGTCGACGAGGTGGAGTACGTCACCGGCCCCGGCCGGAACGTGACAACGGTGGTCACCCAGTACGGCACCCTCCGGAAGGTCGACGGCGAACTCGAGGTCGATGCGGTTCACGTCCCGCCCGGCACCTCGGCCGACGAGCGCCTGGCGGCCCTCGAGGAGGCAGTCGGCTGGGACGTCGACCGGGCCGGGACGGTCGACGAACGCGGCTGGAGCGAGCGCGACTCGGAACTGGTCGACGTGCTCCGGTCGGTCGACCCGCGCGGCGACTTCAGGGTGTAGCCGCTGCAGAAATCAGATACCCGAATCCACGAATTGATGCGGCACTTAGTATACGATTTACCAGCTATATTCGCGAAAGCAATTCGTTTATTTACTTCGAGCGTGGTTTCTTTCCAAGAGGAACCAACTGTGGCAGAGAAGACAGCCGACCCGGAGACGGGTCGGAGACGTGGGGAACGAACCGGCCCCGCGCCCGCCGCGTGTGAGGTCTCCCTGTACCTGCGGGCGTCGCCGACGGCGGTGGGAAAGCGCCGACAGGAGCGGGTGGAAGAACGGCTCACGGCGCTCGCCGACGACGGCGGGGTCGGGTCGCTGTCGGTCGAGCGGTGGCCGGGACAGCTCCGGGTCGGACCCGACGAGGACCCCGAAGCCGCGGCCCGCTACGAGGAACTCGCCGCCGCCGCCGACGAGGCCGGCGCCCGGCTGGCACCCTTCTTCGAGGACCGGGGCGGCATCGACGGGTTCATCGAGAGCTACGCCGACACCCGGGTGCTCACCTTCCCCGTGATCGCCGTCGTCCTCAAGCACGACGGCGAGGTCGTCGGGCTGTACCCCTGTCGCCGCGACGGCGTCCACGACCGCGTCGAAGAGGCCGTGGACGCCCTTGACGCGGGCGAGAGTGCCGCCAACCTCCGGTGAGGCGGCGACTCCCGGCAGCCGGATGCCGGCGACCGGTGCCGGCCCTGTCGCTACGCACAAGTAGGAGGACTCTGTAGCCCCGGGTGAACCCATGTCAGAGAAGACAGCGACCGACCCCGACGTCGACGTCCACGGCTCGGAAGAGCAGGTAGACCAGCTCGGTACGGAGTTCACTGACGCGCTCGGTGTCTCCTGGATCTACTGGTTCGGCGGGGTCCTCATGGCCGCGGCCGCGTGGTACGAGATCACGAACAACGTCAGCCCCTCGTTCGTCGGGGAGCTCGTCTTCGGAGTCTCGGCGATCCTCCTTTTCGTTCTCGCGGCGATCAAGTTCCTCGGCCGCTGGGCCGCCGTCGACATCATCCAGCTGTAGCCCGGCCGCCGCCGGCTCGCCGCCGTCCGGACGTCGTGGCCGGTCACCGCCGCCTGGGCCCGGAATTCCGCCCGAGAACGGGTGGACGCCTGCCACATCTCACTCCCCGTAGATGTCCGTCTCGGGGTGGAAGTTCGACCACCCCTCCCAGAACATCGGCGGCTCGTCGTTGGCCCGCTCTAGCGTCGTCCCCTCGTGTGGCCCGTCGACCGCTCGCCCGGTCGCCCGCTCCCAGCGCGAGCCGCCGGCCGCCAGCAGCTCCCCGTCGGCCGCCTCGAACTCCGTGGTCGTCCCGCCGACCCGGCGGACGTATGCCGCCATGCCCCCGGCCGGAGTCGTCGTCACGACCACCGGGAGGCCGCCGACCCGGTCGTTGACGACGCCCGCGTTCCGGACGTCGTCGAAGGGGTAGGCCCGGGCGGCCCCGCCGTGTCGCACGCTGACGACGAACGTCCGGCTGTAGAGGCCGTCCTCGGTCTCGTGGTCGTAGCCGATCAGCTGCCCCTCCGAGCTCGACCGCGGATTGAAGTAGTTCCGCGTCGCCTCCCGGCCCCTGACGGTGTTCGAGTGCGGCGGCGGGAGCAGGACTTCGGTTCCGGGGTTGCGGTCCCGCCACTCCCCCCAGGAGGTAAACGCCGAGGGGAGAAGCGACAGCCGGTCGCCGGTCCGCGGGCCCTGGATGGCCGCCGCGAGCAACTGGCTCCACAGCGACCCCGTCGCCCGGTCGTACATGACCAGGTCGTTGCGCCAGAGCTTCCCGGAGACGCCGAAGACGGTCGGCTCGCCGCCGACGGTCCGCTCGGCGACGATGCTGCTGCCACAGAGCGGGCAGTAGGTGACCAGCAGCGGGCCACCGAGGTCGCCGTTGACCACCTCGTGCCAGTTCAGCACGCGGAGCGGGTACGCCCGGGCCGTCCCGCCGCGCTCGACGCCGACGACCGGCGCGTCGTCGGGCAACAGCGGCCGGTCGACGCCCTCGGGCGCGTCGAGGCCCGACCAGTCGGGGGCGAAGGCCGGCTCGACGATGGCGGCGATGCGGTCCTTCGGGAGCGGCTGGCGCAGCTCCGAGCCCGAGACCGGCAGGTCGACGTCGCGGACGGTTGCGGTCGGCGTCGCAGTGGCCGTCGCGTCGACAGGCCCGCCGTCCGGCTGGCCCCCGCTGTTCGCGGGCGTCCCGTCGTCGCCCCCGGCACAGCCGGCCAGGACCGTCGCCCCGGCCGCGAGCGTCGCGAGGAGCCGGCGCCGTCGCATACCGGGTTCGTGGCACCGAGCGAACAAAAGTGTAGACGGCGGGTGCACGGGACCCGCACGACCGGGCCCGCGCGGCCGTCAGTGTGGGCAGCTGACGGGATAGCGGTGGGGAGCGGACGCGGCCGGTCAGGCGAGCCCGAGCAGCCGGAGCCCGTCGAACTCGAACAGGAACAGGTACACCTGCGCCAGGCCGGCGACCGCGAGCAGGAGGCCGGCGACGCGTTCGATCCGGCCGGTGTGGGCAGAGAGCCGCCGGAGCAGCGCCCCCCGGCCGAGGCCGGCGGCGACCGAGACCGCGACCATCACGAGGCTCATGCCCGCGACGTAGGCCAGAAGCGTCCACAGGCCGAGCACGGGGTCGACCGCGAGCGCCCCGGCCACTACGGAGAAGGAGAGCAGGGCGGTGCAGCCGGCGGCGGCCACGGCGTACACCACGCCGAAGAGCACGAAGCCCAGTGCCGAGCGGCGGCGCTCGGGCAGCGGGATCCGCACCGACGGCGACCGTCCGAGCGCCATCGCCCCGCCCAGCACCACGAGCAGCGGCCCGACCAGCAGTTCGACGAGGACGATATCCCGGAGCGCGGCCGTCCCGACGGCGAGGACGACCCCGCCGAGGGTCGCGTAGACCAGCCAGAAGCCCGCACTGACGAGCAGGCCGACACCGGCGGCTCGGGTGGCGGTCCCCAGCCGGGAGTTCGCGGACTCCGCGTTCCCCAGAAAGTAGGCAAGATAGCCGGGGAGCAAGGGGTACGCGCAGGGGGCGAAAAACGTCGACCCGCCGAGGACGAGCGCGAACCAGAGCTGTGCAGCGGCCATGGTCACCCGACTACCCGCTCGACCTGTTCGAGGAGCGTCTCTCGCCCCGCCAGCCCGGTGTGTCGCCAGGTGACGGTGCCGTCCGGCAAGACGACCAGCAGCGTCGGCACGCCCGTCACGGAGTGCTCGCGGACCGCGCGGCTCCGCGGGTCGGTCGCGACGGGCCAGGTCCCGTCGTGTCGCCGCCAGAACTCCCTGACGGCCGTCTCGTCGGCCTCGCTGGTGACCGACACCATGTGCAGCTCCTCGGGGGTGAACGTCGACCGGACCTCCCGGAGCGTCTCCATCTGGGGGACGCACGGGGCACACCAGGTGGCGAAGAAATCAAGCAGCGCAGGCCGGTCCGGCGGCCGGAGCGCGACCTGCCCGCCCGGCGACCCGCCGACGGCGACCGTCTCCAGCCTGATGACGTCCCGGCCGCCGGTGGCTCCGGCCGTCGAGGGGTCGCCGCTCCCCTCCGCCCCGCTACCGGGCAGCGACGTGCAGCCGGCGAGTCCGACCGCTCCCGCGGCGGCGATCCCCCGGAGAAGCTGCCGCCGGGCGCGACCGGTCGGTGTGGCGTCGCCGCGCTCTCCCATGTGCGAACAGTGGGCACAGACCAGTGAAAAGCTGCTGCCGGTTGGACGCCACGTCGCACAACCGCCGGGAGCGCGGCGCGCGACCGCCTATCCGAGGTCGTGGAAGTCGACCTCGCCGGCCTCGGTGTCGAGGACGACCGCCGCCGGGGGCTCGCCGCCCGCGGGGTCCAGCGGGATCCCGCCGGGATTGACGTGGACGGTTCCGTTCCGGCGCTCGTGGACCTGTTCGTGCGTGTGCCCGCGCAGGACGTAGTCGTAGGTCCCGGCGTCGACGAGCGCGCCGACGACGGCCTCGCTGGTGCCGTGGTAGACGGCGACGTGAGCGCTCTCCAGTTCGAGTTCGCCCATCTCGCCGAGGTAGACGCCGAAGTCGTCGACCAGCGATTGCAGGGCCCACTCGCCGTCGTTGTTCCCCCGGACGGCGTAGAACTCGAACGCGTCGGTGTCGAACAGCCGCGCGGTGAAGGGGGCGACGATGTCGCCACAGTGGACGACGATATCCACGTCCTCGGCGAGAAAGCGGTCGACTGCGGCCTGTGCGATGTCGAGGTTGTCGTGCGTGTCCGAGACGATACCGACCTGCATACCCCAGGTTTCGGGCGGCGGGGGTTTAACTGTGCCCGGCGGCGGTCGGGGAGACGTCCCCGTACCGTCCGGGGCCGGGTCCCGGGCTACTCCAAGTCGAAGCGGTCCAGCGTCATCACCTTGTGCCAGGCGTCGACGAAGTCCTCGACGAACTCCTCCTCGCCGTCCTCCGCGGCGTAGACTTCGGCGATGGCGCGCAGCCGGGAGTTCGAGCCGAAGATGAGGTCGAACCGGGTTCCTTCCCAGACGGCTTCGCCCGTCTCCCGGTCGTACCCCTCGTAGACGCCGTCACCGGCCTCCTCCCACTCGTAGCGCATGTCGAGCAGGTTCACGAAGAAGTCGTTGGTCAGCGCCCCCGGCTCGTCGGTGAGGACGCCGCGGTCGGAGTCGCCGTAGGTCGCGCCGAGCGCGCGCAGGCCGCCGACCAGTGCCGTCATCTCCTCGGGCGTCAGGTCGAGCAGGTCGGCCCTGTCGACGAGGTGCTCCTCGGGTTTGCGGTCGAACTCCTCGAAGTCGTCGCCGATGTAGTTGCGGAACCCGTCGGCCACCGGCTTGAGCGCCTGGAAGGACTCCTCGTCGGTCCACTCCTGCTCGGCGTCGACCCGACCCGGCTCGAAGGGCACCTCGACGTCGTAGCCGGCCTCGGCTGCCGCCTGCTCGACCGCCGCGTTGCCGCCCAGGACGATCAGGTCCGCCAGCGAGACGGCCGTCCCGTCCGAGCGGGAGTCGTTGAACTCCGCCTTGACCCCCTCGAGGGTCTCCAGGACGGTCTCCAGCTGCTCGGGCTCGTTGACCTCCCAGCTGCGCTGGGGCTCCAGGCGGATGCGTGCGCCGTTGGCGCCGCCGCGCTTGTCGCTGTCGCGGTAGGTCGAGGCCGCCGCCCAGGCGGTCTTGACGAGCTGGGCGCGGGACAGCTCCGAGCCCAGCAGCTCCTCCTTCAGTAGCTCCGCTTCCTCCTCGCCGATGGGGGCGAAGTCGCGGTCCGGCAGCGGGTCCTGCCAGATCATCGTCTCCTCGGGCACCTCGGGGCCGAGGAACCGCTCGGGCGGGCCCATGTCGCGGTGGATCAGCTTGTACCAGGCCTTCGCGAAGGCGTCCATGAACGCCTTCGGGTTGCCCTGGAACTCCTCGACGACCTCCCGGTAGTCCGGGTCCCGCTTGAGGGCGATGTCGGTCGTGAGCATCATCGGCGTCTGCTCGCCGTCACTGTGGGCGGCCGGCGCGGCGTCGACCGCGTCCTCGTCGACGGGGCGCCACTGCCAGGCGCCGCCGGGGCCCTTCTCGGGCTCCCACTCGTGGTTGAGCAGGTTGTCGAGGTAGGAGGTGTCCCACATCGTCGGCGTGGCGTTCCAGGGGCCCTCGATGCCGCTGGTGATGGTGTCGTCGCCCTTCCCGGAGCCGTAGTCGCTCTCCCAGCCCAGCCCCATGTCCTCGATGGGGGCGGCCGCGGGCTCGGGGCCGACGTGCTCGTCGGGGTCGTCGGCGCCGTGGACCTTCCCGAACGTGTGGCCGCCGGCGATGAGGGCGGCCGTCTCGCGGTCGTTCATCGCCATGCGGTCGAACGAGGTCCGGATCCGCTGGGCAGACCACTCCGGGTCCGGTTCCCCTTCCGGCCCCTCGGGGTTCACGTAGATGAGCCCCATGACGGTCGCGCCGAGCTGGTCCATGAGGTCGTCGTCCTCGTCGAAGCGGTCCCAGGACTCCATCTCCTCTTCGGGCCCCCAGTCGGCGGCCGCGTCGGGCTCGAACGCGTCCTCGCGCCCGCCGGCGAAGCCGAAGGTCTCGAAGCCCATCGACTCCATGGCGACGTTGCCGGCGAGCACGATGAGGTCGGCCCACGACAGGTTCCTGCCGTACTTCTGTTTGACCGGCCAGAGCAGCCGGCGAGCCTTGTCGAGGTTGGCGTTGTCCGGCCAGCTGCCGATCGGCTCGAACCGCTGGGTGCCGCCGGATGCCCCGCCGCGGCCGTCGGTGGTGCGGTAGGTTCCGGCGCTGTGCCACGCCATTCGGATAAAGAGCGGCCCGTAGTGGCCGTAGTCCGCCGGCCACCACTCCTGTGAGTCCGTCATGAGCTCCTCGAGGTCCTGCTTGACCGCCTCGAGGTCGAGGGACTCGAACGCCTCCGCGTAGTCGAAGTCCTCCTCGGTCGGTCCGGCGCTGCGGGCGTTCTGGTCGAGCGGCTCCAGGTCCAGCAGCTCCGGCCACCACTCCTGGTTTGTCTTACTCATCGGTATCCGGTTGTTCCCTCGCGATGTTAAGATTGTCTGTCGGCAGCAACTTTTGGCGTCGTGCCAAGCGGTCTGCCGTTTCGCGGAGGACCCCCGGCCGGACCGAACCCGCCGGCGCGCGGCCGAACGAAACCGTGTCCCGCTCCGGTGACGCGCGACCACAACCCCTATTGCCGGAGCTATCGAACGCCCGACCAATGATCCGCGTGGGCATCAACGGGTACGGCACCATCGGCAAGCGCGTCGCCGACGCCGTCCGCCGGCAGCCGGACATGGAGGCCGTCGGCGTCGCCAAGACCCGGCCGAACTTCGAGGCACAAACTGCGGTCGAGAAGGGATTCGACCTCTACGCGGCCGTCGAGGAGCGCAAGCCGCTGTTCGGCGAGGCGGGGATCGACCTGGCCGGGGACGTCGAGGAACTCGTCGCGGCAAGCGACGTTGTCGTCGACGCCTGCCCCTCCGGGGTCGGCGAGCAGAACGCCGAGATGTACCGCGCACACGACACCCCCGCGCTCCTGCAGGGCGGGGAGGACGCCGGCGCCGTCGACGCCAGCTTCAACGCCCGCGCCAACTACGACGAGGTCGAGGGGACCGACCTGGTGCGCGTGGTCTCCTGCAACACGACGGGGCTCTCGCGGCTGGTCGCCCCCCTGGAAGAGGAGTACGGCATCGAGAAGGTTCGCGCGACCCTCGTGCGACGGGGCGGCGACCCCGCTCAGTCGGGCCGGGGACCGATCAACGACATCCTCCCCAACCCCGTCACCCTCCCGTCCCATCACGGCCCGGACGTCAACACCATCTTTCCCGACCTCGCCATCGACACGCTCGGGCTGAAAGTGCCCGCGACGCTGATGCACACCCACTCGGTCAACGTCACCCTCGAGAGCGAGCCCGACGCCGACGAGGTCCGCGAGCTGCTGGAGAGTGAGTCCCGCACCTTCCTCATCCCCGAGTGGCTGGACATCGACGGCGCGGGCAAGCTCAAGGAGTTCGCACAGGACCGCGGGCGCCCGCGAGCGGACATCTGGGAGAACTGCATCTGGGGGGAGTCGGTCAGCATGGAGGGACGAGACCTCTATCTCTTCCAGGCGATCCACCAGGAGTCGGACGTCGTCCCCGAGAACGTCGACGCCATCCGGGCCGTGCTCGGCGAAGCCGGCCGCGAGGAGAGCACGACCAGGACGGACGAGGCGATGGGCATCAGCGAGGGGATGGTCCCCGGGACGGCCCCGCGGGCCAGCGCCGACGACTAGGCCTGCGCGCGCTCGACGCCCAGCGTGACCGCACCCGAGAGGGCGACGACCAGCAACAGAAACCCGACCGCGAGCGTGGCAACCACGCCGAGCAGGTGGAATATCGGGTCCGGTACGCCGGTGGTGTACGCCCCGTAACTGTCCACGCCATTCAGGAGGGCGAGCGTGCCGCCGGTCGCCGCGAGCGCGTAGGTCACCGTCGCCAGCGAGACGAGCGCGGGGCCGCTGTTCTCCGCAGTACCGGCCGCCGAATCGGGCTGTTCTGCCGCCATACCCGGGACGTCGACCGGCCCTGTGAAAAAAGCCCGCGAGAGGCAAACCGCGGTTTGTGCTTTGTCGGCTACGCCTGCGTCTCCGGCTCCCCGTCGACCTGGCGGAGCGCCTCGACGCCAGCCAGCGGCTCGCCGGTGAGGGCGTTGATGTAGGCACCGCCGGCGATGGAGACGTGCGAGAAGTCGGCCTCGTCCATCCCGTACATCTCGATGGCGCGGGAGGTGTCACCGCCGCCGACGACCGAGAAGCAGTCACACCGGGCGACCGCTTCCAGCACGCGGACCGTCCCGTCGCTGAACCGCTCGTCCTCGAAGACGCCGAGCGCGCCCTTGACGAACACCGCCTCGGAGTTGGCAGCGATGTCGGCGTAGCGCTCGATGGTGTCGGTACCGACGTCGAGGTAGTCGTCGTCCTTGTTCTTGACGTCGGCGACGGTGTCCTCGTGGCGCCGGCCGTCGTCGCCCTCGTAGGCCAGGTCCGTCGGGAAGACGAGTTCGCTGGGGTGGGCCTCGATCAGGCGCTGGATCCGCTCGCGGTTCTGTTCGTACTGTGTGTCGTACAGGTCCATGTCGCCGATGTCGCGGCCGACCTCGTACCCCACCGCGCGCAGGAAGAGTTCGCCGGCGATCCCGCCCAGAAGGAAGTTGTCGACCTTGTCCTCGAGGGCGGTCATCACCTCGATGACGTCGGTGGCTTTCTTCCCGCCGGCGACCATCGTCACCTCGCCCTCGAAGTCGCGGGTGGCGATCGCGGAGTTGGCCTCGTACTCGGCGACCATCACGCGGCCGGCGTATGCCTCCATCACAGTCGGCAGGCCGACGATGGAGGCGTGGCTGCGGTGGGCCGTCGAGTAGGCGTCGCCGACGTAGGCGTCGAACTCCGGGGCCAGCGTCCGCACGAGGTCGCTCTCGGCGTGTTCCTCGGGGGGCTTTTCCGGGAGTTCGTCCTCCGTCATCCGGACGTTCTCGAGCACGACGACGTCGCCGCCTTCCAGGTCCCGGATGGCCGCGAGCGCCTCCGCGCCGTAGGTGTCGGGGACGTACTCGACCGGGTGGTCGACGTGACCGGCGAGGATGTCGGCGTGCTGTTCGAGCGGGAGGAACGTGTCGCGGCCGGGACGGCCCTGGTGGGCGAGGACGGCGACTCCGTGGTCGGCGTCGACGAGGTCGCGGACGGTCCTGGCGTGCCGGGAGAACCGACGGTTGTCCCGCACCCGGCCGTCCTCGACCGGGGAGTTCAGGTCCAGCCGGACGACGACCCGCTGGCCCCCCGCGAGGTCGTCCAGCGTCCTGTAGTTCATCGGTCCGAACATCGACGACCAGGGGTTTAGTACCCGGCGATGTTCGACGGGCCGTAGCGGGTGGCTACCCCCTGTCAGGGGGGTGCTGACAGGCCGGGCCGGGCCGCTTGAACTGCCGGCCCGGCAGCGCCGAGCGGCGGGCCGTCGCCGAAGCCTTTTCCCGGATTCCGCCCCTACGCTCGTGTATGCGAGACGACCGCGACGACCGGGACGACCCGTTCGACGAGTTCTTCGAGGAGATCGAGCGCATGATGAACGAGATGATGGGCGGGAACGCCGACTTCCGCGTCCAGCAGGGCGGCCCCTCCGGAACCGGCGCCGACCGCGGCGGGCACGACGCCCACCTCGACGTCCACGAGACCGACGAGGAGGTGCGCGTCGTCGCCGACATCCCCGGCGTCGAGAAGGAGGACATCGACCTCCGGTGTGACGGCGAGACGCTCACGCTCCGGGCCAGCGGCGAGACCCGCGAGTACGAGGAGCGGGTCTCGCTGCCGACCGCCGTCGACGAACACTCCGCGAGCGCCACCTACAACAACGGCATTCTGGAGGTCACCTTCGACCCCGCCGAGGAGACCTCCACCAGCATCGATATCTGACCCGCCCGGGGGCGCGGCGAGCCGTACCGTTATGGTGACTCCGCCGCCGTCCGTTTGACGAGCCCCGCGAGTTCGTCGTAGAAGCCGTCCTCGTACTTCGTCGCCGCGTCGACCGTCGGGCGGGCGTTGGTCTCGTTGACGACCGCCCGCTCGTCGGTGACCAGAAGGTCGACGCCGAGCCAGTCGATACCCATCGCGTCGGCGGCGTCCTCGGCCAGCTCGCGAAGCTCGGGGGCGAGGTCGACGCCGGTCGCCTCGGCCCCGCGGTGGACGTTGTGTTTCCACTGCCCGGCCGCCAGCGCTCCGTCGGGCAGTCGGCGTTCCACGGCGCCGACGTACTCCCCGTCGACGAGCATCGCCCGGTAGTCCCGCGCGTCGGGGAGGTACTCCTGGACGAGAAAGGACTTGTCGCCGGTGGCCTGGTAGTCGTGGACCAGGTCGAGGTAGTCACAGACGCCCAGGAAGGAGTCCAGGTCGGTCGCCTTCGCCACTCCGATCCCCCGGGTGGCGGCGTTTGGCTTGACCACGACGGGCGGGTCGAACCGCTCGAAGGCCGCCGCGAGGTCGGCCTCGCTCACGGGGTCGGAGACGACGACGGACTCGGGGACCGGCAGCCCCGCTCCCTGCAGGCGGGCAAGCGCCTCGCCCTTGTGTCGCGAGCGGAGGACGGCCTCGCGGCCGTTGACCCACGGCACGTCGAGCAGTTCGCTGGCCACGCCGCCCTCGGCCATCCGCGGGGGGAAGACGAAGCCACAGTCGAACTCGCCCAGGTCCGCGTCCAGGGGGAGCGTGCGTTCGGCAGTCTGGACGTACGCCACGTCGACCCCGCGCTCGGCGAGGGGGTCGGCGACCCGCTCGCGGGTCTCGGCGTCGGTGGCGACCGCAAGCCGGAGCATACCCGGACGTGGGCGGCGACCGGAATAAGTCCCCGCGGTCCCGGCGGCGCTGTTCGGAGGGCCCCCGTGGCCTCCGGCGTGACACACAGCCGTTTAGCCCCCCGGGTGCGGATCCGGGAGCATGAACGCCGCACGCGAGTTCGATGCCTGGGCCGCCGACGGCCGCGACCGGGGGATGGAAGACCGGCACTGGCACACCGCAAAGCACGCGCTGGCGCGGATGCCCGTCGAGGCCGGCGAGACGGTGTTGGACCTGGGCACGGGGTCGGGCTACGCGCTGCGGGCGCTGCGCGAGACCGCCGACATCGGTCGCGGCTACGGGCTGGACGCCTCCCCGGAGATGCTGCGCAACGCCCGGTCGTACACCGATGACCCCGCGGTCGGCTTCCTCCGGGGCGATTTCGGCTCGCTTCCGCTGGCCGGGAACAGCGTCGACCACGTGTGGTCGATGGAGGCCTTCTACTACGCGCAGGACCCGGGCCGAACCCTGCGGGAGGTCCGTCGTGTGCTCCGGCCCGGCGGGACCTTCTACTGCGCGGTCAACTACTTCGAGGAGAACGAACACAGCCACGGCTGGCAGGACAACATCGACGTGGAGATGGTCCGCTGGAGCGGCCCGGAGTACCGCGAAGCCTTCCGGGAGGCCGGGCTGTCCGTCGCCGCCCAGGACACCATCCCAGACGAGGAGACGGAGATCCCGCCCGCCGAGGCGTTCCCCACCGAGGACTGGGAGACCCGCGAGGCGATGGTCGAGCGCTACCGGGAGTACGGGACGCTCCTGACGGTGGGCGTCGCGCCGGAGTGACCCTCTACGCCTGGACACGACTGTACCGGGAGAGCTCCGGCCGAGCACGGGAGAACATGAGCTCCGGCCGAGCACGGGAGACATGAGCTCCGGCCGAGCGCGCGTGTTCTCGCGCGCTCACGGGGAAGGGCAGGTGCGCGGAGAGCGACGGGCGCGCCGTCGCGCTCGGGCTCCGTCCCGAGCGCAGCGGTGCAGACTCTGAGGGTGCCGCGCCGACCGGCGCGGCTCCTGATGTGGCGCCTGGCGGATAACTAAGGGCGAACGGGTCGCGCCAGCGGCCCGTGAGGGCTTAGGCGATGAGCAGTTCCTGCCCGCGCTCGACCTTGACCCGGCAGGAGGGGGTGATCTTGTTGTACGCCCGGCGGAAGGCTTCCTTGACGGCGTCGGCCTGGTCGACGTCGCAGTAGGCGGTAAAGAGGCGCTCGCCGGCCTGGACCCGGGCCGCGGTGCCGACGATCTTCCCGAAGGACTGGCGCATGCCGTCGGAGACACGGTCCGCGCCCGCGCCGGTGGCCTGCTTGTTCTCCCGGATGACCTGGTGGGGGAACTTCCGGAGCACCATCTTGTAGTTTTCCTCGCCGAGCTCCTGGATCAGGTACCGGTTGGCCGACAGGCGGGAGGCCTCCATCGAGCCGTGGCGGAGCTGGACGGACTCCTCGACGAGAAGCGATATCTGGACGGGATAGTCGTCGCCCTCGGTCTGTTTGTCACCCATCTGGTGCTGTGCGATCTTCGAGCCGGGAATGCCGGTGATGTACTCCCGGCGCGTGTAGGCGGGCTTGTCGATGTCTCGGTACATCGACGCTGGCTTGTCCGACATAGTCCTTGCCCGTACCTGGCCGAGCCGACAATTAAGCGCTTCGAAGGTGAGCCGGGCAGTTTCGACGGCCCCGGGAGGGGGCCTCCGCGTCGCGCGAGTCACCGCCAGGGGTGGTGACGTGAATGTTATTTCACGTCGTGCTTATGCCACTGGAGCCCCTGTTTTCGGCCGCCATGAACATGCTCGTAGACGGCGAGTGGGTGACCGACGCCTACCAGGAGACCGACGACGACGGCGAGTTCCAGCGCCAGGAGACGATGTTCCGGGACCGAGTCGAGGACGACCCCGACGCCCGCTTCCGGCCCGAGGCCGGCCGCTATCACCTGTATGTCAGCTACGCCTGCCCGTGGGCCCACCGGACGCTGCTCGTGCGGGCGCTGAAGGGGCTGGAGGACGCCATCACCGTCGACGTGGTCGGCCCCTACCGCGACGAGGGCGGCTGGCAGTTCACCCCCGAGAAGGAGGGCTGTACCCCCGACACCCTCAACGGCAGCGACTACCTCCGGGAGGTCTACCAGGCCGCCGACGACGACGTGACGGGGCGGGTGACCGTTCCCGTACTCTGGGACAAACAGGAGGGGACCATCGTCAACAACGAGTCCAAGGAGATCCTCCGGATGCTCGACACCGAGTTCGGCGAGGTCGCGACCCGGGACGTCGACCTCTACCCCGAGGGCTACCGCGAGGAGGTCGACCGGGTCATCGAAGCGATCTACGAGCCGATCAACAACGGCGTCTACCGGTGTGGCTTCGCCAACAGCCAGGGGGCCTACGACGAGGCCGCCGAGGAGCTGTTCGGCGCACTCGACCACTGGGATTCGGTGCTCGAAGACCAGCGCTATCTCGCCGGCGACCGGCTGACCGAGGCGGACATCTGCATGTTCACCACGCTGGTCCGGTTCGACGAGGTCTACCACACACACTTCATGTGCAACCACAAGCTCGTCCGGGAGTACGACAACCTCTGGCCGTATCTGCGTGACCTTTACCAGACTCCCGGCGTCGCCGAGACGGTGCACATGGACCATATCACGGAACACTACTACACCACCCACCCCGACGTCAGCCCCAAGCGGATCGTTCCGGTGGGGCCGGATCCGGACTTCGAGGCGCCTCACGACCGGGACGAGCTGCCGGGCGAGCCGCCGGCGGCGCTTGGCGAGCCGGCCGCGGCCGACTGAGGGGCCGAAGTTCCGACACGTGACATGACCGGGCCCGACGACACCTACACCTGTGACGCCTGTGGGTCGACGACCGACCGCTCGGAGGCACTCCGCCGGGAGACGATGGGCGGGCTCGACCCGGACCGCTGGCAGACGCTGTGCTGTCCCGACTGCGGTGCGCGGCTGAAGACTGTCCTCGTCGGGGAGTAGCCCGGCCGTCTGCTCATCCTCGTCGCCTGTGACCGCGGGACGTTTTTGTGCCGGCGGTCGAAGAGGTGGTATGGCCGGTGAGTTCTACGTCGGTGTGGACTGGAGTTCGGGGTCGTGGTTCGCCGTCGTCTTCGACCGCGAGGGGTTCGACCACGCCGGCGTCTTCGAGGAGGTGGGCGCGCTCTGGGAGCGGTACGAGGACCGCGCCGAGCGGGTGTTCATCGACATGCCGGTCGGGCTCGTCGAGGAGGGCGACCCGGTCCGGGCGTGTGACCGCCAGGCCCGCGCCGTGCTGGGGCCGCGCAGCCGGTCGGTGTTCACGCCGCCGGTCCGCGAGGCCACCCGCAAGCGCCGGTACCCCGCGGCCAAGCGGGTCAACGAGCGCAAGGCCGACCGCGGGCTCTCGAAGCAGGCGTTCAACATCTCGGACGGCATCGCGGCCGTCGACCAGTTACTCCAGAACGTCCCCGAGGCCCGGGCGGCCTTCCGGGAGTGTCACCCGGAGGTGTGTTTCCGGGCGCTCGCCGGCGAGCCGCTCGCTCACTCCAAGCGGAAGGCGGGGGGGTACGCCGAGCGGATGCGGGCGCTGGCGGGCTTCGACAGCGAGGCCGCCCCCACCGTCCAGGCTGCCGCCGAGGCCGCCGGCGGGGCCGAGGTAGCCGTCGATGACGTCCTCGACGCGGTCGCGCTGGCGTACACGGCCCGTCCGGGGCCGGGCGAGCTGTTCACGCTCCCGCCCGAGCCGCCGACCGACGCCGCCGGCCTCCCGATGGAGATGGTCTACCGCGCCCCGGAACCGCTGGACCCCGGCGTGGAGTGAGTTCGGACGGCGGGCGCCGCCGCGGCGCGCGCCCGCCCCGAGGGCCAGTCAGTTCTCCCGCAGCGTCGCCGACCCGACCTCGACGTCGACCAGCGCCCCCTGCGGGTCGCCGTCGGCGTCGCGGTAGGCCGCGCCGCCGTCGTCGAGATACTGCTCGAACAGCCGGTCGGCGACCTCCCGGCGGAGTTCCCCGTCCTCGCGGACCGTCGCCGTCCCGCGGACGAGGGCGAGCCACGCGGCCTCCTCGCCCTCGATAGCGAGCGCGACGCGAGGGTTGCGCCGGACGTTGGCCAGCTTCCGGCCCTGCGTGAAGAAGTAGACGCGGCCGTCGTCGTAGAGGTACCAGACCGGCGCGACGTGCGGGCGGTCGTCGACCGCGGTGGCGAGAAACGCGGAGTACGGCTGGCCGGCGACCCGGTCGACGACCTCGTCGGGGACGCTCATGCTTCCTCTCGCGTTCCGTCCGACATGAGCCTGCCGCTGCGGGTCGACCTCGAAGCGGTGCCGGCCACGGGCCCGTCCCTCGCACCCCCGGGAGTTTTGTGCTCCCGTGCCCCACATTCGAGCATGAGTGACGAACTCGAGACCCGGACGCTGGCGGACTGTGTGGTCCTGCTGGCGCTCGCGGAACTCTCGGCCGGCGGCGACACTCCGGCCCACACCGGCGAGGTGTGCCGCGCGTGCAACGAGACAGTCGAGGAGGTCGACGGCGACGTGCTCGGCTCGGTCTCGGAGGCGGAGGTCAACCGCGCCCTGAACCGGCTGGAGGCCGACGGTCACGTCGTCGCCGAACCCAGCGACGGAACCTCGGCGGTCGGGAAGGGCCGCCCCCAGTTCGTCCTCGAAGACGACCTGCCGGCAGTCGTCGACGCCCTCTCCCGGGACGACCGGGTCGCCGACCTCGCCGGCGAACTCGAGGAGTCGCTGTAGGCCCCGTCTCGCTCCGGTCGCGCCGCCGCCGGCGGGCGCCCAGTCCGCCGCTACACGGTCCCCAGGGCGTCGGCGAGCCCGGCGACCCGCGCAAGCAGCCGCTCGTCGCTCCCGAACCGGCCGACACACTGGAGCCCGACCGGCAGCCCGTCGACCCGGCCCGCCGGGACCGTCACCGCCGGCAGCCCGGCGTAGGTCCAGGGTCTGTTCATCACGCTGTCTCCCGTGGTCGCGATGCTCCCGGGTGCGGGTCCGGGGGCGGCCGGACAGACCCAGAGGTCCACGCCCGCCGCGTCCATCCGCCCGTGAACCCGCTCGCGCGTCCGCTCGCGGCCCGCCCGTGTCCCGGCGAGTCGCTCGTCGCTCACGCTCAGTCCCTCCCGTATCGTCTCGGCGGTCGTCGTCCGGTAGAAGGGTTCGTACTCCGCGAACCACGCCTCGTGCTCGCGGGCGACCTCCCCGGTCGTGAGGTCGAGATGCTGGCGGTCGACCCGCTCGTACGCTTCGAAGGGCCGTGCTCGAACGACCTCGTAGCCGGCGTCGGCGAGGGCAGCCACTTGCTCGCGGAACGCGGCGAGTCCCTCGGGGTCGGCCCGGTCGAGGTAGGGTCCCTCGGGGACGCCGAGCGTGGGGCGCCCGCCGGTGTCGCCGCTGCGGTCCCCGGGGCCGCCGGCGCGCTCCCAGCCGTCACAGAGGGCGCTGGCGGCCAGCCGGGCCCCGGCCACGTCCTGTGTGAACAGCCCGACGTGGTCGACGCTCGCCGACCGCGTGAGCACGCCGTCGGTCGGGACCCGGTCGAAGCTCGGTTTGAACCCCACTATCCCGCAGAAGGCCGCAGGCCGGACGACGGAGCCGCCGGTCTGGGTCCCGAGCGCCAGCGGAGTCATTCCGGCGGCGACCGCCGCTGCGGAGCCGCTGGAGGAGCCGCCCGGCGTGTGGTCGGTGTTGTGTGGATTGCGGGTCAGCCCGGGCGCGAAGCCGGCGAACTCCGTGGTGACGGTCTTGCCCAGCACCACCGCGCCGGCCTCGCGGAGCCGCTCGACGACGGCGGCCTCCGGGGCGCCGTCGCCGCCGAACAGCTCCGGCGGGAGCGCCGACCCGGCCCGGGTCGTGAAGCCGTCGACGTGGACGATGTCCTTCACGCCGACCGGGACGCCGAACAGCGGCGGGCGCCCGTCGGGGTCGTAGCTGTCGGCCACTCCCTCGGCCGCCGACTGCACCCGCCCGCGGCGGTCACACTCCTCGTAAAACGCCCGTATCTCGGGGTCGCGCTCGTCGACGCGGTCACACAGCCGCCCGGCGTACGCGACGGGGTCGTGCTCGCCGGCCCGGAGCGCGGCCGCGACCTCCGCCAGCGGGGTCTCGGTGACAGTCATAGCCGGGCTTCGTCCCGCCCCCATCTAACTCCCCGGGGCGACAGGGCGAGACGCGAGGCGTGCCGTGACCACAACGCTCAGGTGGGTCGCGCCGCAGACTGAGGTATGCGCTACTACGCGTCAGTGCCGGACTGGGAGGAGTTTCAGGAGCGCGAGACGGACGACGACCCGGGGGACCCGTCGTTCCTGCGCGAGGAGTCGACGACCGACACGGACATCCTGACCGACGGCGGGGCCGACGGGGACTGACGGCGCAGCCGGCCGGCCCGCCCCGATGGTGCCGCGGCGGTCGTCCTGTCAATTACCGCGAGACGACGCTCGTGCGCTGTGTCACCGGGTCGACGTAGACCACGAGCGTCCGGTCGCCGGTCGCCGCCTCGACGACCCAGACGTTTCGCTGTCGTTCGGTCCCGGTGACGTCGGCGTCGTAGCCCGCCTCCTCGAGGGCGTCGGCGGCGAGTTCCGCAGCGTGGTCGGCGTCGTCGACGGTCTCGTCGGTCTCGGGGAGCCGGACGGTCATCACCGGGCAGTTGGCGTGTCTGACCAGCCGCTCGGCGACGCTCCCGATGACGCGGCGCTCGACCCCCGAGCGGCCGTGGGTGCCGGCGACGATGACGTTGGCGCCGACCTCCCCGGCGTAGTCGAGGATCGTCCCCGCGGGGTCGCCCTCCCGGATCTCCGTGATAGTCTCGACGTCGTGTGATTCCGCGAGCTTGGCCACCCGGTCGACCGCGCGCCGGCCGCGGTCGCGGAGCTCGTCGCCGCCACCGGGCAGCAGCGACCTGGTGTCGTCGTTGACGACATAGAGGGTGTACAGCGTCGCGTCGTACTGCTCGGCGAGGTCGATCGCCTGGAGCGCGACGTGGGTCGTGCCGGCGCTGCCGTCGGTCGGGACCAGGATCCGCTCGTACATACCTGCTGGTTCGACTGGTGGCGGTATAACCGCACTGTTCGGTTCCCGCGGCCTGGGAACGCTCGGCCGCCGCCGGCAGCCGCGGCCCACCAAGCTGGGGGGCGCTCAGAACGTGTAGGCCATCATCACCTCGTCGACCAGCTCGTCGCCGATGGTGTAGTGGTCCCGGCGGACGCCCTCGGTCTCCCAGCCGTGCGATTCCAGGAACGCCAGCGCGCCGTCGTTGGTCGCGGGGACGCTGTTGTACACCTTCTGGTAGCCGTTGGCCTCAGCCCAGTCGAGCGCCCGGCCCAAAAGCTGGCTCCCGATCCCGTTGCCCCGGCAGGACCCGCGGACGCCGACGGTCAGCTTGGCGGTGTTCTGCATCTTGTCGACCTGGGGGAGGCTGAGGTGGGTCCAGCCCACCACCTCGCCGTCGACGGTCGCGACGAAGAAGACGCGGGATTCGACGGTGTTGTGCCGGGTGACGGTATCCTCATAGAGCAGCCGCTCGGCGACGCTCTCGGCGACGACGTAGGTCCGCTCCGAGGTGACGTCGCGGATCGTCTCGACCAGCCCCTCGAAATCCTCCTGGCGGGCCGGCCGGATGGTGTAGGTCACGTCGGGACCGACGTACTCCTCGACCGAGCCCGCGTTGAGATCGATCCTGAGCGTTCCGCCGTCGTCGTCCAGGTAGCCCTTCGTCATCAGCCACTCGAGTTCCTCCTCGAACTCCCGGGGCGGAATGTCCAGCGCCGTCCGGGTCCGGTGGCGCGCAGCCGTCCCGTGGCGCTCGACGTACTGGTAGATCTGCTTGCTGGCCTCGCTTTTGAACGTGGGCCGGTCGAGGGTGTCCATGCACTGAATAGAGCGAGCGGTTAGATATGCTTGGGGGCAGGCCCCGGGCTGTCGCCGCCGGACGCGGCGCGCCCGGGATTCGCGTCCGCTGCCGGCGGTAGAAACCTCCTACTCCGGTGAACGGTAAGCCGGGATTATATACGCGTTCGACGTAGGTCAGGTGCCGCCGTCGGGCGGCACAGCCTCTGACATTCCGGCGACGACCGCCGCGTTGTCGCGTGCTTCTTCATGGACACCGCCGGGGCGGGACGGAGCCCTCGGGCGGCCTCCGCCCCGCCCTGCCGTTGCACCTGCCCCGCTGCCGGCGGGAGCTACTTGTGAGTGCGGCCCCTACGCCGGAGAACTGTGGGAACGGAGGAGGCCGCGCCCGGGGAACACGCCGAGACCGGAACCGGGGAGCGTGGCGTCCGGCGCCGGCAGACGAGCGGCGCCGACTGGCTCCCCGCGCCCGACCCGTACCGCCTGCTCGCCACCGCCGGCGTCGGGCTGGTGGTCGCGGCGTACGTCCGGGTGCTCCACGGCGTCGCGCGGGTCGCCGGCGACCCGACGGCGCTGCTCGCGGTGGTGGCGGCCGCAGTCCTCGCGGGGACGCTTTTCGCCCGGTACCCGTCCCGCCGGCTGGCCGCGCTCGCGGCCGGCGTCGCGCTCGCCGGGGGTGGCTACGCCTACCTCCAGTCGCTGCCCCCGGAGTGGACGCCGGCCGCCGTCGCCGTCTCCAGCCTGGGGATGGCACTCGCCTTCGCGACCGGCGGGTCGGTGCTGGAGGTGGTCAACGCCGGCGTCTGGCTGCTCGTGGCGACGCCGGTGCCGACCTTCCTCGCGTGGTACCTGGCCGTCCGCGGGGCGTTCGTCCGCGCGACGGTCGTCGCCGGGAGCGTGCTGGGGCTGCTGGTGCTCACCGGCGACGCCGGGGTCGCGACGACGACCCTCGGTGTGGTGGGCGCGCTCGCAGCGGTCGGGTTCGGGGACATCGCCGCCGGAGCCGACGCCGCCGGCGTCGACCGGGCGCGCCGGACGCTACTGATGGAACTCGGCGGGGTGGTCGCGGTCACGCAGGTCCTGACGGTCGTGCCCGACGGGGAGGGCGAACCGGTGTCGGTCCTCGGCGGGCCGGACGACGACACGCTGGAGGCGACCCTCACCCGGGCCGGCGACGAGGTGACCGTCTCCGGCAGCCTCTCGCTGTCCGCGCGGGTCCGCTTTGTCGTCACCGCCGACGAGCCGGCGTACTGGCGGGTGGGTGCCTACGACCGGTACACCGGACGGGGCTGGGAGCGGACCGGCGAGGACCGCGCCTACGCGGGCCGGCTCCCCGCACCGGAGGGTCCGAGCCGGGACTTGGCCCAGCAGGTCAGGGTCGAGTCGGAGCTGTCGGTCCTGCCGGCGGCCTGGAAACCCCGGTCGGTGGCGGGCGTCGACGGCGTGCGGGTCGAGGGCGGTGACGGGCTGGCTCCCGACCAGTCGCTGTCGCCGGGAGACACCTACGCCGTCCGGAGCAGCGTCCCCGCGGCGAGCCCGGCGGTGCTGCGGGCCGGCGGCGGGGAGTATCCCGGGCCAGTGCTGGAGGCGTACACGCAGGTGCCCGAGGGCACACCCGACCGCGTGGGCCAGCGCGCGCGGCAGGTGACGGCCACGGTGTCGGCCCCCTACGACGCCGCCCGGACCGTCGAGGCGTGGCTGGCGGAGAGCAAGGAGTACTCGCTCGACGTCGACCGGCCCGAAGGGGACATCGCCGACGCCTTCATCTTCGAGATGGAGGCGGGCTACTGCACCTACTACGCGACGGCGATGGTGACGATGCTCCGGACGCTCGACATCCCAGCCCGCTTCGTCGTGGGCTACACCCCCGGCCAGTCCGTCGGGGACCGGTGGGTCGTCCGGGGGCTCGACGCCCACGCCTGGGTGGAGGTGTACGTCCGCGGACAGGGGTGGGTCCGCTTCGACCCGACGCCCGCGGCCCCGCGCCGGCGCGCCGAGCGCGAGCGGCTGGCCATGGCCCGCGAGCGCGGGGACGGCGGGGTCGACGCCGCCGGGAGCGGCGGGGAGCCGCTGGAGCTGGCGACGCCCGCGCCGACACCGACCCCCGTTACCGACGACGCGCCGGGCGGGCCGGACGGCGAGTCGACTCCGGACGCGGACGCGCCCGACTTCGGGTCCGAAACGCCGCCCGGAGCGCCGGGCGCCGGCGAGGTGGGACTCGACGCCGGCGACGGCGGGAGCGGGACGGCAACCGACCCCGGGCTGACCTTCGAGGGGCCAGCGACGGGTGCGGGGCCGGGGTCGGATGCGGGCTCGGAGCGGGGGTCGGGGTTGCCCTCCCCCGAGCAGGTCGGGCTGGGGGCGGTGCTTCTGGCCGGGCTGGGAGCGGGCGCGCGGTCGACGGGCGTGGGCGAGCGGGCCTGGCGGGCGGTCTGGCTGCGCGTCCAGCCCCGGGCCGACCCCGAGACGGACGTCGAGCGGGCCTACGAGCGCCTGGAGTACGTGCTGACCCGGCGGCGGGAGCCACGGCGGACCGGCGAGACCGTCGGCCAGTACCTCGAGCGCGTGGGCGACCCCCGGGCCCGCCGCGTCGGGGCCCTCTACGAGCGGGCCCGCTACGGCGAGGGGGTCGGGCAGGAGGAGGCCGACGAGGCCGTCGCGCTGGTCCGGGAAGTCGTGCGCGACTCCTGATACACTACAGTCGGCGAGGCACGCCCGGGGAGGCTCCGGGCGCCAGTCTACGAGTGGTCCCCGAGCGAGGCTCACGACGCCGCCCGAAACTTATTAAGCGATAAATTCATTCTAAATTTACATGAGCCGAACGTCAATCCCGGTCGACGAGGCCACGAAGGACCGGCTCGACGAACTGAAACGCGACGACGAGACCTGGGACGAGTTCCTATGCCGGGTGACGTCCGACGAGGAGCCGATCGAAGCGGGGGCCTGGTCGGACGAGACCGCCGACCGGGCCAAGGAGAAGATCCGCGAGTCACGAGAGAACTGGGGATGACTTTTCTCGACAGTTCGGTCATCATCGAGTATCTGCGCGACGACCCGGTAGTTATCGACTACCTCGACGAGCGCCGGCCCTGGTGGACGTCGACGGTCTGTGTGTTCGAGGTACTCAACGGGCCGGCAGGGGCGGCGGACTTCGATCCCGTCGAGGTCCGCCAGCAGTTCGGTGGCGTCGAAGCGCTAGGGTTCACCGAACAGATCGCCCTGGAGGCAGCGCGGCTGCAGCACGCGGCCGTTCGCGACGGGAGCGAACTGTCCGCCCGCGACGCGATGATCGCGGCGACGGCCCGCTCGACCGGGGACGAGTACGTAGTCTCCGACGGTGACTTCGAGACCGACCCGCTGGAAGCCCACATGACCGTCACGAACCTGGCGGACTGAACGGAATTCTCCCGAAATCATGAACGGGTGCTTCTCCCAGGATCCGCCGCTTTCGGGCGGTCCGGCTGGCATAACCCCCCGCCGATTACAGATTCTGAAAATTGCCCCGCGCGCTTAAGTATACAGCGGGGTAATTACTGCTTAAGCACTCACGCAACGGGGCTCGGGCGGCGGCGCGGCACCCTTCAGTGTACCCTGGCGGTGCACCGCAAGGGGGTGCTTGCGGCAGTCCGGTTCTGTTGCGAGTGCGTTCACAACCATGGAACTGATACAGACACTCCGGGCGACGATATCGGGCGACGACGACCGCGGGGTGAGCCCCGTTATCGGGGTCATCCTGATGGTCGCGATCACGGTCATCCTGGCCGCAGTTATTGCGACGTTCGTGCTCGGGCTAGGCCCGGGCGGGGCAGCACCGACAGTGAACTTCGATAGCGACTTTGAATCTGGATCAATTGGTGGATCTTCAACGGGGGCTCTCACGGTTAGCGTGACAGGTGGTGACTCGGTACCATACGATCAGCTGTCATTCAGTGGTGATGTAGATGGTGTCGTTGATGATGCTGGCACTTACCAACAGGGAGATACCCAGTGGGTTGCTGGGAACGCCACCGGCAGTGCTGACGGCGAGTCAGCCATTTCAGCGGGTGACGAAATGACCGTTGGTGTGAGCACCACCCCATACGAGGTCAACGTAGTCTGGGAATCCGAAGACGGCGGCACAACACAGACGCTGACGACCTTCGAAGGCGAGTAATTTCTACTCACCCTCCGACATTTTCGTGCGCGAATGAACCGTCAGCATCAGTGTTCTTGAAGTATACAAGAACATCGAGACCTGCGGTACGAGTAGTTTTACCACAACCCACCGTACTCCCACCATGCTCACACCTGACATCCGCGAACTGACCACCAAACAAGAGTCCCGCGAAGCCTTCCCGGTCATGCGCCAGCTTCGGGACCACCTGACCGAGTCGGAGTACCTCGACTACCTCGCTGAGATGCGCGAGGAGGGGTATCACCTGTTCGGGCTGTACGACGACGGGCTGGTCACCGTCGCGGGCGTGGCGCTCCGGACGAACTTCTACAACGGCCGGCACCTGTTCGTCTACGACCTGGTCACCCGCGAGTCCCGCCGCTCGGAGGGCCACGGCGCGGCGATGATGGAATTTCTGGACGAGTGGGCCGAAGAACGGGGCTGTGAGAGCATCACCCTGGAGTCGGGGCTCTGGCGCGAGGACGCCCATCGGTTCTACGAGGACCTGGACATGGAGAAGTTCTGCTATACATTTAAGAAGGAGTTCTAGGGGAGGGGTTGTGTGCTCGCGCTGGAACGGCTGACGAGGGCCGGAAAGCCCCCGCGCTGTCGGCGGCTGCGACTCGCTGCGCTCCAGTAGGTGCTTGCGTCGTCTCGCTCGCCGACAGCGCGGCCCCTTTCATTCCCACCCGGCGCCACACCCCTCCCCAGCCGATTCGCTCCCTCTCTGCGGTCGGTCGCTCATCCCTCGCACAGTATTGTCGCGGCACAAGGCCGCGACAGCGCGCGCCACATACTTAACATTCCACACGGGCGGGACTGAAAGGGGCCGTCGCGCTCCGGGAGCCCCGGCGACGCAAGCACCACAACGAGCGTAGCGAGTGAGGAGCGCAGCGAGCCGCGGGACCGGAGCGCGACGGGGGCTTTCGATGTCACTGCCGTTCTGTTCTCGACTGCAGTGCCGTAGAGGAAGTGAACTTTCCACACGGTTCGTCGTCAAAATCCCGGCGTGCAGTGTCCGTGAGTTTCCAGTCCCACTCACTCATCACTATCGCGTGGGGTGTCACCGAGACCGTAGTCGGCCTTCACATCGTCGCTACCGTGGGTGCGTCCTTCACGGATCTCCGCTTCGCTGGTGAGCATCGCCCTCAGGTCTGCACGGTTAAATTCGGGGTGTTTGAGCGCATCTCGAAGGACAAATCGGATGAACTCGCTTCGACTGTTGAATCCCTGTTCTTCCCACGTCGCGTCGATATCCTCCAGAAACGTCTCGGTCATCCGGATATTTACTGTCGTCTTGTCGGGTGGGGACTCCGCTTCTGTCATGTTTTGTGTTGAAATTGTGTATGAATAAGCGTTACGGCAGTCGGGACTTCGTACTGAACGACCGCGGTCGTAACGGACCGGGTATGCAAACTCTTTCGAGACCTCCTACAGGCGCGACACGGGGTTTTATTCTCCCTTCGATGTCCATGCTAGAGGATACCAATGAAAATCCCAGAAACAGGCCGCGACGGCGAGGAAGTCCTCGCGGAGATGGAAGCCCGCCGCGAGGATGACGCCGACTGGCAGTCGGGGCGGACCTGGAGCCTCGTCTATCACGTCGACGAGCCCCACAAGCAGTTCAAGGACGAGGCCCACGCGCTGTACTCCACACAGAACGCCCTCTCGCCCTCGGCGTTCCCCTCGCTGGTGGGCTTCGAGAACGAGGTCGTCGGGATGCTCGCGGACTGGCTGGGCGGGGACGAGGGGACCGTCGGCAACATGAGTTCGGGCGGGACCGAGAGCATCCTGCTGGCGGTCAAGACCGCCCGGGACTGGGCCCGCGCCGAGCGGGGGGTCGACCGTCCCCACGTCGTCCTGCCCGAGACCGCCCACCCTGCGTTCTCGAAGGGTGTCCACTACTTCGGGCTCGAGGAGACCCGCGTCCCCTGCGGCGAGGACTGGCGCGCGGACCCCGAGGCGATGGCCGAGGCCGTCCGCGAGGAGACCGCGCTGGTGGTCGCCTCGGCGCCCTCCTACCCCCACGGCGTGGTCGACCCCGTCGAGGAGGTCGCGGCCGTCGCCAGGGAAGCGGGGGCGATGTGTCACGTCGACGCCTGTATCGGGGGGATCATGCTCGCCTCGCTGCGCGACCTGGGCCGGGACGTCCCCCCCTTCGACCTCTCTGTCGAGGGCGTCACCTCGCTGTCGGTCGACCCCCACAAGTACGGCTACACGGCCAAGGGTGCCTCGGCGCTTCTGTGGGCCGACGACGACCACCGCGAGCACCAGTACTTCGCCTTCGACGGCTGGCCGGGCGGGGTCTACGCCGGACCGACGATGGCCGGCACGCGCCCGGGCGGTCCCATCGCCGCCGCGTGGGGCGTGATGCAGAAGCTGGGCCACGAGGGGTACCTCGACCTCGCGGCGACGACGATGGAGACCACCGAGGCGCTGCTCGACGGGGTGGCCGACATCGACGGGCTCGGCGTCGTCGCCGAGCCCGACATGACGATCTTCGCGGTGGAGTCGACGGACCCGGAGCTGGACGCCTACGGGGTCCACGCCGAGATGACCGAGCGGGATTGGGGGCTCGGCCGTCAGCAGCGCCCCGAGAGCATCCACGCGAGCGTGATGTACCACCACCGCGACTGCGTCGAGGACTTCCTCGCGGACCTGCGGGAATCGGTGGCCGTCGCCCGCGAGGCCGACGGCGGGGACGACCGCGCGCCGATGTACGGGATGAACGCCGAGATGGCCGAGGACGGCGACTACGCCAACCTGGCGAAGACGATGCTCAACGACGCCGTCTACCGCCCCTGACCGGGCGCGGCCTGCCTCTCCGGTCCCGGTGCGGTCCGGCCGGCCAGCCCCCGGCAGTCACCGCGGCCAGTTGCAGTTCCCACAGCGCTCGCCCGAGTCGCGGTCCACGCGGTCGCGGATCTGTGCCCAGGTCCCCTCCACGACCTCCCCGTCGGGCTCGGCCCCGCAGCCGCGCGCCCCGACCAGGTGCCACGTTCCGCTCTGTCCGTTCTTGATGGCCTCCATACCGGCCGGTCGACCTGTTCCCCCGAGAACCTGACGGGTGCGGCCCCCGGTGGCACGCGGCGGCACGCATCCCCGGGGCGCGCGCTGTCGTGCTCTCCGCTCAGCCCCGCGGGGAGAGGTCCTCGCAGGGCGTCCCGGCCACGACGACTCCGGCGAGGTCCCTGAGTTCCTCCGCCAGCAACACGAGTAGGTCGTCCAGCGCGACGATCCCCACGAGCGCGCCCACGTCGTCGACGACCGGGAGCCGTCTGACCGCGGCCCGCGCCATCAGTTCGGTGGTCTCGATGACGCTGGCGTCCTCGTGGACCGTCTCCGGGTTCGAAGTCATGATCTCCCCGACAGTCACCTCCCCCGGGTCGCGGTGGGGTTCGAGGACTCCCATCACGAGGTCGCGGTCGGTGACGACCCCCACCGGGCGCCCCTCCTCCTCGACGACAGCACACCCGATGCCGTGCTCTTTCAGCAGTGCGGTCAGCTCGTCGGCCGACTGGTCGCGCCGTATCGTGACCACGTCACGCTGTGCGAACTCGATCACTGTCATGTGTTATCACACGTAGACTGCGGGCGGCGGGAGGCATTAAACTGTGTGGCGGGACCCAGGAAGCGTGCTGTATCCGTCGATGACTGTCGACTCCCGCCGCCAGGGTCGACGCGTCGCGAGGTCCGTCCCCGGGATGTTCCGGAAACCGGGGCGGATCCCATCCCCGGCCACTGTTGTGAACGGAACAATGCTTATGACTTACTCACCAGTTCGTCCCGACGATGAACTGTCCGAACTGCAGGGCAGCGGTTGCGGGCGACGCCCGGTTCTGCCCGGAGTGCGGGGCGGCTCTCGGGGAGCCCGCAGGAAGCCAGGGTGGGGACCAGAAAGGGGGCGACACGTCGGGGGGACAGCCGGACCAGGATCGACGTCAGCCGGCGTCGGGGCCGGCCGACGCCGAGCGCACCCGGCCCGCGGCCGACGCCCGTCCGGACCAGCAGAGCCAGCAGCCCGGCGCAGAGGTCCAGCGGGGGCAGACCCCGTCGGCACAGCCACGGCAGGCTGCCCCCGAAGGCGGCCGGGACGGTGGGGGATCGGGCGGAGTCTCCCGGCGGGCGCTGCTGGCCGGCAGTGCCGGCGTGCTCGGGGTCGCCGCCGCAGGCGGGTGGTATCTCTTCCTCCGGGAGGCCGGCCCGGTCGCGGCTGCCCGGCAAAGCTGGGAGGCCTGGACCGACGGCAACTTCGACGCCTACGAGCAGGTGGTCCACTCGGATTCGCCGTTGCGGGAGAACTGGCCACAGGACTTCGGGGAGAACTTCGGCCCCCGCGAGGGGACGGAGCTGACGATGGAGTCCCGGGAGCTACTCGAGCAGGGGGAGACCGAAGCCGTGGTCCGCGAGGTGTACGTCTGGGACCCGCCCGACGGGAGTCCGCGGAGGGTGACCGACCGTCTCACGCTCCGGACCGAGGAGGGGGCCTGGAAGCTCTGGGACGTCCGGAACACGGGCGACCAGCCGGTCGAGGGCTGACCCCGGCGCCGCCGAGCCCGCGTGTCGAGTGGAGGCCGGCCCCTTCCCGACGCGGCGTCTACCGGTCCCGCGGCTGGCGGCAGTCACCCCCCGAAGACCCGGTCGAACTCGGTGGTGCTCTCGTCGGTGCCGGCGACGACGACCTCGTCGCCCTCCCGGAGCTCGAACGTCGCGGGGTCGAAGTCGGTGACCGTCTCCCCCTCTCTGACGACGGCCACGACCGTGCTCCCGGTTCTCGACCGGACGTCAGCGTCGGCGACCGTCGTCCCGGCCAGTCCCGCCGCCGGGAGGCGGACGACGCTTATCTGCTTGCTGTAGGAGAGCACGTCCTCGTCCTCGAAGACCGTCGAGACCAGCATCCGCCCGCTGGTCGTGGCCAGCGACTGGACGTAGTCCGCGCCCGCGCGGTAGAGTTTCTGGATGTTCTCCTCCTCGTTCGCCCGCACGACGACCTGGACGTCGGGGTTCAGCTCCTTGGCGATCAGCGTCGACAGCGTCGCCGCGGTGTCGTCACCAACCATCAGCAACAGCGCCGACGCCTCCTCGATCCCGGCGGCCGCCAGCACGTCGGGGTCGCGGGCGTCCCCGACCACGTCGACACCCGGCTTCTCCTCCGCATCGAGGACGGTCACGTCCGAACTGGTCCCGGTGAGCGCGTCGTGGGCGGCCTGTCCCGAGTCGCCGTGCCCGGCGACGATGACCCGCTGTGGGGAGAGCGGGCGGACCGTCGAGGCGGTGGCCTCACGCAGCTCCGCCAGCCGGTCGGGGTCGCCGGCCGCGAGCAGCCGCGTCCCCGCCCCGAGGTCGGTGTCGGGGTCGACCGGCGCCTCGAACTCGCTGCCGACCCACGCCCCGAGGACGTTCACCCCGAACCGCTCGCGGAGCCGGGCCTCCCCGAAGGTGTGTCGGCAGAGCTCGCTGCCCTCCTCGACGGTGAGTTCGACGAGTTCGAAGGCGTCGCCGATGACGACGCCCTCGTCGACGCTTGTCGTCACCGCCGTGGGGAGCTCGGCAGCCAGACTCTCGCCCAGCAACTGTCGCGGGGACAGCACCGCGTCGGCGCCGGCCACACGGTGGTACTGTGCGAGTTCGGCGTCCTCGACGAGAGTCACCACCTGCACCTCCGGGGCGACGTCGAGCGCCGCGAGCACGATGCTCGCGTTCGCGTCGTCGTCGGCGTCCGCGACGACCGCACGCGCGGCCCCGACGCCCGCACGTTCCAGCGCGTCCGTCGATTCGGGGTCGCCGTGGATGACGTCGTAGCCGTCCTCGTGGAGGCGCTGGGCCCGCCCCTCGTCGGCCTCGACGAGGACGTACGGCTGGTCTCTCGCCTCCAGTTCGGCGATGAACGCGTCGGTCCGCGGGGTGTGTGCACAGACGACGACGTGGTCTTCCCTGTCGGGGAGGGTCGCGGGGGCCGTCGGCGAGAGCGTCTTCCGAAGCCAGGGCACCGCGAAGACGTCGACGGCGGTGAGGATGAGCCCGATGCCCGTGACCTGCATCAGGATGACGAGGACGTTCATCTGCGGGGTCTGCCAGGGGGCGTCTTCGCCGTAGCCGGTCGTCGTGAAACTCTGGACGACGACCTCCAGCGAGCGATACAACGGCTGTGGCTGCCCCTCCCAGACCGCCATCCCGGCGCTGTACGCAAGCGTCAGGACGACAGTCGCTGCGGCCACCAGCGCGAGATAGTAGACCGTCCGGCGTTCGAGAAGCGGCATACGGGGACGTGACCCGGACCCGTATTTACTTCCGGGGGTGAGGACTCGGACGCCCGGATACGGGCCCCGGCGGACGCTCTCCGGGTCGACCGTGAGCGACGCGAAGGGGACTCGGGCAGGTGCGGAACGCTCTCGAATGTCGATCGTCTAGAAACCGGATGCCGCCTCCCGGATTGTGAACCACGGGAAGACGATCGCCTCGCTTCGCTCGGCGCTGCGACTCCCCTGGTTCAAATCGCGGTCGGGAGCATTTTCACTGCTCACTTCGTTCGCGGAAAAGGAATGCCGCCTCCCGGATTTGAACCGGGGACAGCTCGATCTTCAGTCGAGTGCTCTCCCAGTCTGAGCTAAGGCGGCGCACTCGGGGAGTCGGACAGTGCGGAAAAAAGGGTTACGAACCGCGGCCGAGCGGCGTGCCGCGACCGGAACGACCTTCCGACACCCCGTCGAAGGCGGGTGCATGTCAGACTCAGACACGAACCGCGTGTTCCTGCTGGCCGAGCGACCGACCGGGCGACCCGACGAGGACACCTTCGAACTGGCCGAACGCGAGGTCCCCGAGCCGGGGCCGGGGGAGGCGCTGGTCCGCACACTCTACATGTCAGTCGACCCGTACATGCGCGGCCGGATGCGGGCGGCGGACTCCTACGCCGAGTCCTGGGACGTCGGCGACCCGCTCCGGGCCGGTGTCGTCGGCGAGGTCGTCGAGAGCAACGGCGCCGGCTTCGAGCCCGGCGACGTCGTCACCGGCGACATGCAGTGGGCCGACTACGCGACCGTGGCGGGTCCCGAACTCACCCAGGTCGACCCCGACCGCGCACCCATCTCGACGTACCTGGGCGTGCTCGGGATGCCCGGCAACACCGCCTACTTCGGGGTACAGGACGTGACCGAACCGAAGGCCGGCGAGACGTTCGTCGTCACTGGGGCTGCCGGAGCCGTCGGGTCCGTGGCCGGCCAGATCGCGAAGCTGAACGGGGCCCGCGTGGTCGGCTTCGCGGGCTCGGACGAGAAAGTCGAGTTCCTGGAGGAGATCGGTTTCGACGTCGGGATCAACTACAAGACGACCGACGACTACGGCGCCGCGCTGGACGAGGCCGCGCCGGACGGCATCGACGCGTACTTCGACAACGTGGGCGGGGAGATCACCGACGCGGTCTTCCCCAGACTCAACGTCGACGCCCGGGTTGGTGTCTGCGGGCAGATCGCGCTGTACAACGCCACGGAGGTCCCCACTGGACCGCGGAAGCTGGCGATGCTCATCGAGAGCCGCGCCACGGTCGAGGGCTTTCTGGTCAGTGACTTCAGCGAGCGCTTCGACCAGTCGGTCCCCCAACTGGGAGAGTGGGTCCAGTCCGGCGACCTCCAGTACCGCGAGACGGTCACCGAGGGCCTGGAGAACGCCCCGGACGCCTTCCTCGGCCTCTTCGACGGCGACAACATCGGCAAACAGCTCGTGAAAGTGAGCGAGTACAGCGGCTGACGCGGCGTACGGGACGCCACGTCACGCTGGACCCGGATCCCGCCCCGCCGTCGTCACGCCCGAACCCTCTTGCCGTGGCCCGTCGAAGGCGGGTGCATGTCAGACTCAGACACGAACCGCGTGTTCCTGCTGGCCGAGCGACCGACCGGGCGACCCGACGAGGACACCTTCGATCTGGCCGAACGCGAGATCCCCGAGCCGGGGCCGGGGGAGGCGCTGGTCCGCACGCTGTATCTGTCCGTCGACCCGGGGATGCGCGGCCGGATGCGAGCGGGCGAGTCCTACGCCGAACCCTGGGGGGTCGGCGACCCGCTCCAGGCCCGTGCCGTGGGCGAGGTCGTCGAGAGCAACGGCGCCGGCTTCGAGCCCGGCGACGTCGTCGCCGGCCGCTTCCAGTGGGCCGATTACACGACCGTCCGCGGGGCCGACCTCACTGCGGTCGACCCCGACGTCGCTCCCATCTCCACGTACGTCGGTGTCCTCGGCGCGCCGGGACTCACAGCCTATTTCGGAGTGCAGGACGTGACCGAACCGAAGGCCGGCGAGACGTTCGTCGTCACGGGAGCCGCGGGCGCGGTGGGCTCGGTCGCGGGGCAGATCGCCAAACTCGACGGCGCCCGCGTGGTCGGCTTTGCCGGCTCCGACGAGAAAGTCGAGTTTCTCGAGGAGGATCTCGGCTTCGACGCCGGGATCAACTACAAGACGACCGACGACTACGGCGCCGCGCTGGACGAGGCCGCCCCCGGTGGTGTGGACGCGTACTTCGACAACGTGGGCGGGGAGATCACCGACGCGGTCTTCCCGCGGCTGAACGTCGACGCCCGGGTGGGTGTCTGCGGGCAGATCGCGCTGTACAACGCCACGGAGGTCCCCACGGGGCCCCGGAAACTGACGACGCTCATCGAGACGCGCGCCACGGTTGAGGGCTTTCTCGTCTACGACTACAGCCAGCGGTTCGAGGAGGCCACCCGAAAGCTCGGCGAGTGGGTCCAGTCCGGCGACCTCCAGTACCGCGAGACGGTCACCGAGGGCCTGGAGAACGCCCCGGACGCCTTCCTGGGACTGTTCGACGGGGAGAACATCGGCAAGCAACTCGTGAAGGTGGGCGACCGCCGGGCGTAGTGTCGCGCTCGCCGTGGTCGGTGGCGGACTGGCCTTCCGGCTCCCCTGGCCGATCGACCTGCGGCTATCGCAACAGCGCCGCCAGCTGCTCCCGGGAGAACAGCGAGGTCGGCCGGTCCATGTGGACGCCGATCTCCCCTTCGAACACCGCCATCCCCGCCCGCTGGAGGGGTTCGGGCAGCGAGTAGGCCGCCCGGACGGCGTGGCCCAGCCGGATCTCCCGGCGCAGGTCGGCGCGCCAGGCCCGCTCGTAGTCGCCGAGCGTCCCGGGGTCGGTCGGGTCGACCTCGCGGGCGGCGTGGTCCGCGGCAGTCATCCCGTACCTGATGCCGCCGCCGGTGAACGGCTTGGTCTGGGCGGCGGCGTCTCCGACCAGGAAGGAACGCCGGCCGGTCACCCGCCGGGGCGGGCCGACGGGGATCAGCCCCGAACACCGCCGCTCGGTCTCGACGCCGTACGCTCGGGTAAAGGCCTCGAAGCGCTCGCGGGCGTCGGCGCTGTCCGCGGCCACGCCCAGACCGTACTCGACGCCGGCGTCTCCCCGGGGGATCCGCCACGCGAAAAAGCGGGGGACGGTCAGGTGGACGTCGACGAAGTCGCCGCCGTCGGGTTCCTCGGCGAACCCGAGCACGCCGTGCAGGAGCTCGTCGGGTTCGGGCAGGCCGAGTTCGCGGCGCACGCGGGAGGTGGGGCCGTCACAGCCCGCGACCATCCGGGCGCGGTGGGTCTCCAGTCCGTCCGGGCCGCGCACCTCGACGGTGACGCCGTCGCGGTCCTCGCCCACCCCGACGACGGTGTGGCCCTCACGGACCTCCGCGCCCGCCTCGCGCGCCGCGTCCGCGAGCGCGCGGTCGAGTCCGACTCTGTCGATGACGTTCGAGACGACCGAGTCCTTGTGAAAGCGGTAGGCGTCGCTGTCGGGGCCGCCGGTGTGAAACCGGGCGCCGTAGACCTCGTTCTGGAGGAGGCGCTCGCGGGCTCCTGGGGGAGTGAACTCCCAGATGTCGGTGCTGACGTGGCCGGAGCAGGCGAGCGGTTTCCCGACCTCGCCCTGCTCGAAGGCGACGACGTCGTGCCCGGCCTCGGCGGCCCGGCGGGCAAAGCGCGAGCCGGCGGGGCCGGCCCCGACCACGACGAAATCGTGCATACGACGACTGCGGGCTGACGGGGCAAATGACTCACGGTCCTCCACACCCCACCCGCCGCGGCTGACGCCGGCTCGCGCCCTCACCGGTCGCGTCCGGTCCCGGTCACTCCCCGTTAGTGGCTCGCGCGGGAGAGCAAAAGAGGAATCTTGAAAAGTGCCCCGCGTAGAAGTCCGAGTATGGCTACGTTCGTATCGTTGGAGGCAATCGCGTTCGCGCTGTTCGCCGTCGTGACCCTGGGAAGCAGCGTCGGCGTGGTCCTGGTGCGGGACATCTGGCACGCGGCGCTGCTTCTGGGCGTTGCGCTGGTGAGTGTCGCGGCGCACTACATCATGCTCAACGCCGGGTTCGTCGCCGCGATGCAGATCCTGGTGTACATCGGCGGCGTGCTCATCCTGATCACGTTCGCGGTGATGCTCACCCGCGAGGAGGGCGTCGACGCGGAGGTGACCCCATGACGACCCGCCCGCGCCTGGCGGAGTTCGACCGGAGCGTCGTCACGGGGCTGGCGGCCGTCGTGCTCTTCGGGCTGATGGCTGCGGTCTTCCTGACCGCGCAGTTCGACCAGCCCGACGGCTTCCCGGCGGGGCTCAGCGTCGTCAAGAGCATCGGCTTCGCCATGTTCGACATCTCCGCCGAGGACGTCATCGTCGGCGAGGGCTTCCTGGCGGCGTTTCTGATCATCGCCATCGTCCTTGACGCCGCACTCGACGGCTCGCTGATGCTCGCCGAGCGCGACGAGGGGGGTGAGGAGTAGATGGCCATCCAGCCGGAGTTCTACCTCCTGCTCTCGGCCGGCGTCTTCTGTGCCGGGCTGTTCGGCGTGCTCGCCCGCAGCAGCGCCCTGATGTTCCTGATGTCCGTCGAACTCATGCTCAACGCTGCCAACATCAACTTCGTCGCGTTCTCGTTTTACTACGGCAACGTTACCGGGCAGGTGTTCAGCCTGTTCGTGATAGGGCTTGCCGCCGCCGAGGTGGCCGTCGGGATCGGCATCATCCTCGTCCTGTACCGCAACTTCGGCGACATCGACGTGACCGAACCGGTCACGATGAGGTGGTAACATGGCGGCCTTTGACTACGCGCCGGCCATCGCCGTCTTCCCGCTGGTCGCGTTCGCCCTCGCGCTGTTCGGGGGCAGGTACCTGCCCAAGCGTGGCGCCATCGCCGGCATCGCCGCCACCGGCGCCTCGCTCGTGCTCTCGCTGTGGATGGTGCTGACGCTCGCCACCGGTGCCGACCCCCACCAGCAGACACTCTACACGTTCGTCGCCGGTGCCGAAGGGGTCGCGAGCGTCGACCTCTCCTTCGGCATCTTCATCGACCAGCTCTCGGCGCTGATGCTGGTCATCGTCTCGCTCATCTCGCTGCTGGTGCATGTCTTCTCTCTCGGCTACATGAACGACGAGGGCGAGACCGGCCTGCCCCGGTACTACGCCGGCCTCGGCCTGTTCACGTTCTCGATGCTCGCGTTCGTCTTCTCCGACAACCTCCTGATGAGCTTCATGTTCTTCGAGCTCGTCGGCCTGTGCTCGTATCTGCTGATCGGCTTCTGGTTCCGCGAGGACGCTCCATCCAGTGCCGCGAAGAAGGCCTTCCTCGTGACGCGCTTTGGCGACTACTTCTTCCTGATCGGCGTGGTTGCGGTGTTCGCCACCTTCGGGACCACCGCCTTCGTGGGCGAGGACTCCTTCATCGCGATGGCCGAGCAGGCCATGCCCGGCTCCGAGGCCGCGGTGCCCGGCGTCGTGAGCGACTGGCTGGGCGTCGTCGGCCTCAGCGCGTCCCAGTGGTTCACCGTCGTCGGCCTGCTCGTGCTCGGTGGGGTCATCGGCAAGTCCGCCCAGTTCCCGCTGCACACCTGGCTGCCCGACGCCATGGAGGGCCCGACGCCGGTCTCGGCGCTCATCCACGCGGCGACGATGGTCGCGGCTGGCGTTTACCTCGTGGCGCGGATGTACGGCTTCTATGCCCTCTCGCCGACTGCGCTCGGGATCATCGCACTCATCGGCGGCTTCACCGCCCTCTTTGCGGCGACGATGGCGCTCGTCAAACAGGAGCTCAAGCAGGTGCTCGCCTACTCCACCATCTCCCAGTACGGCTACATGATGCTCGCGCTGGGCGGCGGGGGGTACGTCGCGGCGGTCTTCCACCTGACGACCCACGCCGCGTTCAAGGCCCTGCTGTTCCTCGGTGCGGGGTCGGTGATCATCGCCATGCACCACAACGAGAACATGTGGGACATGGGCGGCCTGAAAGACCGGATGCGCGTGACCTACCTCACCTTCCTCGCCGGCTCGCTTGCGCTGGCTGGCATCTTCCCCTTTGCCGGCTTCTGGTCGAAAGACGAGGTGCTCTACGAGACGCTCATCCACGGCCTCGGGAGCACCAGCGGGACGCTCCTGTTGCTCGGGTACGCCTTCGGGCTGCTCGCCGTGGTGTTCACCGCCTTCTACACCTTCCGGATGGTCTTCCTGACCTTCCACGGCGACGCCCGGACGGACACCGCCGAGGACCCCGAGCCGGTCCGCTGGAACGTGAAGGTGCCCCTGGCGGTGCTGGGCGTGTTCGCCACCGTCCTCGGCGTCATCAACCTCGGCGCCATCAAGAACTTCATCGGCGAGTCGAACCTCTTCCTCCACGAGTGGCTGTTCCACGGCGCCGAGGGGCTCAACGGCGAACACTACGAACAGCTGTTACACGACTTCGCGGGGTACACCGCCGCCGACCTCGGGCCGGTCGGCCCGGGCGCGGTCTCGCTCGCGCTCGCGCTGGTCGGCGTCGGCCTCGCGTATCGCCTGTACGGCGGCGCGGACCCCGACCCGCACATGACGAACCTCGGCTCCATCCGGACGCTACTCATGAACAACTACTATCTCGACGAGTTCCAGGTGTGGCTCGCGACGGGCGTGACGGCTCCGGTCGCCCGCGCGGCGGACACGTTCGACCAGGGCATCATCGACGGCGTCGTCAACGGCGTCTCGAGCGTCAGTCTGTTCTCGAGTGACCGGTTCCGGCGCATCCAGACCGGCGTCGTCACCAACTACGCCGCGTTGCTCACGCTCGGGCTGACGCTGCTGGTGCTGGTCTTCGCCCTCGCAGGGGGGTGGTTCTGATGGTGCTGATCGAGGGGATCCTCGCGGTCACGCTCGTGAGCGCCTTCGTCGTCTTCTTCGCGCCCGACCGCTACGCGGGCAAGCTGGCGACGGGGCTGAGCCTCATTCCGGTAGCCGGCAGCCTCTACATGTACGCCAACTTCGCCGGCAGCGGCAACGCCCTGCTCGGCGACGACCTGGCCTACGAGACCATGACCACGTGGTTCGAGGTCGGCGGCTACGCGCTCAACTGGCACGTCGGCGTCGACGGGATCAGCCTCCCGCTTCTGGTGTTGACGACCGTCCTCACGACGCTGGCGCTGGTCTCCTCCTGGACCCCCATCGACGACCGGGAGTCGCAGTTCTACGGCCTCATGCTGCTGATGGAGGTCGCGCTCATCGGCGTCTTTACCGCACTGGACTTCTTCGTCTGGTTCGTCTTCTGGGAGGGCGTCCTGATCCCGATGTACTTCCTCATCGGCATCTGGGGCGGCCCGCGCCGGAAGTACGCCGCCATCAAGTTCCTGGTCTACACCAACGTCGCCTCCCTGATCATGTTCATCGGGCTGTTCGCGCTGGTCTTCGGGCTGGGCGACTCGCTCACATCGCTGGACATCCCGGCCATCGCCCAGGGCGTGCGCGGGGGTGAACTCGGTGCCCTCGCGGGGATCCAGCCGGACACGCTGAAGCTGGTCGCCTTCCTCGCGATGTTCGCCGGCTTCGCGGTCAAGGTGCCCGTCGTCCCCTTCCACACCTGGCTGCCCGACGCCCACGTCGAGGCACCCACGCCGGTGTCGGTCGTGCTGGCCGGCGTCCTGCTGAAGATGGGGACCTACGCCCTGCTGCGGTTCAACTTCACCATGCTGGCGGACGTGGCCCGCGCCCTCGCCCTGCCCATCGCCGCGCTGGGTGTGGTCTCGGTCATCTACGGCGCCATGCTCGCGCTCGCCCAGCGGGACCTCAAGCGGATCGTCGCCTACTCCTCTATCTCCTCGATGGGCTACGTCATTCTCGGGCTGGTCGCCTTCACCCCACACGGCATGGGCGGGGCGACCTTCCAGATGATCTCCCACGGCCTCATCTCCGGGCTGATGTTCATGGCAGTCGGCGTCATCTACAACGCCACCCACACCCGGATGGTCGGGGACATGTCCGGGATGGCGGACCGGATGCCCTGGACGGTCGGCATCTTCGTGGCCGCCGCCTTCGGCTACATGGGGCTGCCGCTGATGTCCGGCTTCGCCGCGGAGGTGCTGGTCTTCATCGGCTCCTTCCAGTCCACCGTCATCCCCTTCGCGACGGTGCTGACCGCACTCGCGATGTTCGGCATCGTCGTCGTCGCGGGCTACCTGCTGTGGGCGATGCAGCGCACCCTCTTCGGGCCCTACTCCCTGGAGACCGACTACGATGTGGGGCGCGCACCGTTCCACGACGTCGCACCGCTCGCGGTCCTGCTGGTGCTCGTCATCGCGCTGGGGGTCGCGCCGGACCTGTTCTACGCGATGATACAGGACGCGGTTGACCCGCTCCTGGGAGGTGGTGTCTGATGACCCAGCTCCCCCTCTGGACCGCGATCGCCCCGGCCGCCATCCTGGCGGTGACGGCGCTGCTGTTGCTGGTGGTCGACGCGGTCGACCCCGACACCGACAGCAGCAACCTGCTCGCGGGGCTGGCCGTCCTCGGGACGCTCGCCTCCATCGGTGTCACCGGCTGGTACCTCCTCTCGGGGACGGGCCAGCCCCCGACCGACCCGATCACGCTGTTCCGGGGCGCGCTCGTGGTCGACGGGATGAGCCTGTTCTTCACGGCGCTGGTGGGCAGCGTCGTGGTGCTGATCGTCCTCGCCAGCTACGACTACCTCGCCGACCACCCCTACCAGGCCGAGTACTACACCCTCGTGATGCTGGCGGCGACGGGGATGTCGCTGATGGCCTCCGCCAACTCGCTGGCGACGGCCTTCATCAGCCTCGAGCTCGCCAGCCTGCCCTCCTACGCGCTGGTCGCTTCCCTCAAGCACAACCGCGGCAGCGTCGAGGCCGGGCTGAAGTACTTCCTGATCGGCGCGCTCTCCTCGGCGGTGTTCGCCTACGGGATCTCGCTGGTCTACGCCGCCAGCGGGAGCCTCCGCTTCGCGGACGTGGCTACGGCCGCCGCCGGGACGCCGCTCGTGGGCATCCTCGGGCTGGGGATCGTCTTCGTGGCGGGCGGCTTCGCGTTCAAGACCGCAAGCGTCCCGTTCCACTTCTGGGCACCCGAAGCGTACGAGGGGGCACCCTCGCCCGTTTCGGCCTTCCTCTCGTCGGCGTCGAAGGCCGCCGGGTTCGTCCTCCTCTTCCGGGTGTTCGTGGAGGCGTTCCCGCAGACCGCGGTCGCGGGCGCCATCGACTGGGCCGTGGCCTTCCAGGTGCTTGCGGTCGTCACGATGACCGTCGGCAACTTCGCCGCCGCCACCCAGGACAAGGTCAAGCGGATGCTGGCGTACTCCTCGATCGGCCACGCCGGCTACGTCCTCATCGCCGTCGCGGCCCTGACCGGCGACGCCAACCAGAGCTTCGTCCTCGGGTCGGGGATGGCTCACCTGCTGGTCTACGGCTTCATGAACACCGGCGCGTTCCTGTTCATCGCGCTCACGGAGTACTGGGACGTCGGCCGGACCTTCGAGGACTTCAACGGCCTCGCGAAACAGGCTCCCTTCGCGTGTGCGGCGATGACCATCTTCCTGTTCTCGCTCGCTGGCCTGCCCTTCGGCGGCGGCTTCCTCTCGAAGTTCTACCTCCTGATGGCCTCGGTCAACGGCGGCGTGGCCATCCTCGCGGTCGCGCTCGTCGTCAACAGCGCGCTGTCGCTGTACTACTACACCCGGGTCGTCCGGGCGATGTGGATCGAGGAGCCCAACGGCGACCTCGAGGTCGAGGGCTACCCCACGGGGCTGTACGCGGCCATCGCGGTCGCGGCGGTGATGACCGTCCTCCTGCTGCCGGCCTTCGGGCCGGTCGCGGAGATCGCCAACACCGCCGCCTCCGCCCTCGTCTAGTGAGCGACCGCGACCTGTCCGTCCCGGCCCCGCTCTCCCCGCCCCGATGACCCCCTCACTCGGCGACCGCCTCCGTGCTGCGCTTCTCGACTCCGGCCGCGCCTGGCCGCTCGTCTTCCTCCTGGCCGGCGTCGGACTCGGCGTCGGCCGGTACAACGACCTGGTCTGGGGGAACGCGGCCGTCAACCCCGACATGCGCCGGATGTTCCGGCCGATAGCCGAGGGGGTGGCTGCGGGCGGACAGCTCTACGGGCCGGGGCTGGCCGACAACAAGCCCCCCGGGTGGCAGCTTGTCAACGTCGCCGCCGAACTGACCGGCGAGTACACCCTCGCGATGCTGCTGGTCGTCGGCCTCGCCAACGGGCTGGCGGCGACGCTTCTGTACCGCTGGCTCGACCGCGCCGGCCCCCGCTTCGTCGCGGTCGCCGCCGCAACGCTGTTCCTGCTCGCGCTCCCGCTGCTGGGCGGGAACACGGTCAACAGCCGCCCGCTCGCGGTCCCCTTCCTCCTGGCGGCTCTCGCCGCGTCCAGGCCCGTGCTGCGCGGCGCGGCCGTCGCCGTCGCCGCCCTGGTCAACGCCTACGCCGGGACCTTCGTCCCCCTGCTCCTGTGGCTGGTCTGGCGCGGCTCCCCGCAGCCACGGCGCGACGCCGTCACGTACCTCGCTGGCGGGGCCGCCGTCGCCGCCTTCGCCTTCGGCGCCGTCGCCGCGGGCTGGGGATTCGACGCGATGCTCGCGGCGCTGCACTGGAGCTACGGGGTCCCGCTCGCCGACGGCGTCGCGACCGGAGCGGTCCACCCCGCCGCGGTCGCGCCGGGCTCGTATCTGACCGCGACCTGGCTCCTGACCGAGCCCGCGACCTGGGCCGGTTACGTCACCAGCGTCGTCTGGCAGCTGTTCCCGCTGCTCGCGCTCGCCGCCCTGGGCGTGTTCGCCCGCGACCGGCTCCCGTGGCCGCCCGCGCTGGCGGGCGTGCTCGCGCTCGCGCTCGCCACCGGGCTCGTCCCGTTTCTGGTGCGCGCCTACGAGCAGTACTGGCAGCTCGTCCTTCCCTTTCTGGCGGCCTTCGCCGCCGGCGGGCTGGCGGTCCTGCTGGACGCCGAGTGACGCCGGCGCGTTCGCAACTGCCAAGTGGACCCCCCGGAACCTACGCGTATGAGCGGCGCCACGGGGTCGACGGAGATGAAGGCCACCGCGCGGGCCCACCCGATCCAGGGGCTCGTGAAGTACCACGGGATGCGCGACGAACAGTTACGGTTCCCTTACCACGACTCGATCAGCCTCTGTACCGCCCCCAGCGCCACCACCACGACGGCCGCCTTCGAGCCCGACCGCGCCGGGGACCGCTACGTCGTCGACGGCGAGGTCGTCGAGGGGCGGGGCGCAGAGCGGATCCGGGCGGTCGTCGACCGGGTGCGCGAGCTCGCGGGGTTCGACCACCGCGTCCGCTTCGAGTCCGAGAACTCCTTTCCCACCAACATCGGCTTCGGCTCCTCCTCGTCGGGGTTCGCGGCGGCCGCGGTGGCGCTGGTCGAGGCCGCCGGGCTCGACATGACCCGCCCGGAAGTCTCGGCGGTGGCCCGGCGGGGCTCTTCCTCGGCCGCCCGGGCGGTCACCGGCGGCTTCTCGCACCTGCGTGCGGGTGCGAACGACGAAGACTGCCGCTCCGAGCGCATCCCGGTCCCCGACGACTTCGCCGAGGACGTTCGCGTCGTGGCGGCGATGGTGCCCGCTTACAAGGAGACCGAACAGGCCCACCGGGAGGCCGCCGAGAGCCACATGTTCCAGGCCCGGCTCGCGCACATTCACGACCAGGTCGTCGACATGCGCGACGCGCTCCGGGACGGCGACTTCGACCGCGTCTTCGAGCTTGCCGAACACGACTCCCTGTCGCTGGCGGCGGCGACGATGACCGGCCCCGCGGGCTGGGTCTACTGGCAGCCGCGGACCATCGAGGTGTTCAACACGGTTCGCGAACTCCGCGAGGACGGGGTCCCGGTCTACTTCTCGGTGGACACCGGCGCGAGCGTCTACGTCAACACCACGGCAGAGCACGTCGACCGCGTGGAGAGCGCCGTCGCCGACTGCGGCGTCGACACCCGCGTCTGGGAGGTCGGCGGCCCCGCGCGCGTGCTCGACCCCGACGAGGCGCTGTTCTGAGCCTCCTCGCGGCCCGCCGCCGAGCCGGCGCCCCTTTGTCCGTCCAGCCCCACGATAGGGTATGCACGTCGCCGTCCTGGGCGCCGGCTACGCCGGCGTCGCACTCGCGCGGAAACTCGAGGACCGCCTCCCCGACGCCGACCTCACCGTCGTCGACGAGCGCGACACCCACCTCGTCCAGCACCTCGTCCACCGGGCGGTCCGCTACCCCGGGGTCGCCGACGAGCTGACCGTCCCGTTCGGGGAGCTGCTCGACCGCGCGACCCACCGGCAGGCCCGCGTCACCGGCCTCGACCCCGACGCCGGCCGCGCCGAACTCTCCGACGGCGACCTGGAGTTCGATATCGGCGCGGTCGCACTCGGCGCCCGGACGAACTTCTACGGGATCCCCGGACTCGAGGCAAATTCGACGCCGCTCAAGCGGCTGGAACACGCCGAGCGGATCCGCGAGCGATTCTTGGAGGTCTGTGCCGACGGCGGGCGGACCGTCGTCGGCGGTGCCGGGCTCTCGGGGGTCCAGGTGGCGGGCGAACTCGCCGCCCTCGCCGACGAGGAAGGCAGCGACGCCGAGGTGACGCTGCTCGAACAGGAGCCGACCGTCGCGCCCAGCTTTCCCGACCGGTTCCGGCGGGCCGTCCGCGAGGAACTGGACGACGCTGGCGTCGACGTCCGGACGGGCCGGACCGTGACGGGCGTCGACGAGGACGCCGTCACGTTCGAGGGCCACGGGGAGCTGACCCACGACCAGATCGTCTGGACCGGCGGGATCACCGGCAGCGAGCCGCTGGGCGAGCGTCCGGTCGTCCGCGCGACCCTGCGGCTGGGGGACAGCACCTTCGCGGTGGGTGACGCCGCTCGCGTCGTCGACGAGGACGGCGAGGCGGTGCCGGCGAGCGCGCAGACCGCCGTCCGGGAGGCCGACGTGGCCGCAACCAACATCGACCGGCTGGTCGCTCACCGCCGGGACGGCGACGGCTTCGAGCCCCGGCTGGCCCGCTACGGCTACACCTCGCTCGGCTGGCTGGTCAGCGTCGGCGACGGCGCGGTCGCGCAGGTCGGCCCGACGGTTCTCCGTGGGCGCGCGGCCGAGACGGCCAAAGAGACCGTCGCGGCTGGCTATCTCGGGAGCCTGGGAGCCGTCGACCGGGCGATGGCCTACGTTCAGGAACACTGACGACGGACACAGCGACGGGGACGGCCGCCGCGCGTCGACCCGGGCCCTACACTTATTCCACCCGGCCGTCTCTGTCGTGGGTGATGATACCGCACCACGACTCCGACCGTGCGCTCGAGGTCACAGAACAGGTCAGGGAGTTCATCGACGAGGAGGTCCTGCCGGTCGAGCGGGCGCTCCCGCCGGGCGAGGAAGTGCCGGAGGACCTCGTCGAAGACCTCCGTACCGAGGCCCGCGAGCGGGGGATCTACGCCCCCCAGATGCCGGAGGACCTGGGCGGGCTCGGGCTCGACCTGCGGGACGCGCTGCCGGTCTACGAGCAGTCGGGCCGCAGCTACCTCGCCCAGCCCGCGATGCGGGTGGACGCGCCCGACGAGGGGACGATGCACCTGCTGGAACGGCTCGCCACCGACGCCCAGCGCGAGGAGTGGCTCCGCCCGCTGGTCGACGCCGAGGTCAGCTCCGCCTTCGCGATGACCGAGCCGATGCAGGGCGGCGGCGCGGACCCGACGATGGTCAAGACCCGCGCCGAGCGCGACGGCGACGGGTGGGTCATCGACGGCCACAAGTGGTGGATCACCAACGGCAGCGAGGCCGCCTTCTTCGTGGTGATGGCCCGGACCGACCCCGACGTCCACCCCTACGAGGGCTCCTCGATGTTCATCGTCCCCGCGGACACGCCGGGGATCGAGGTGGTCCGCGACCTCCCACATCTCGGCGAGGCCACCCTCGGGACGGTCCACTCGGAGGTCCTCTTCGAGAACGTCCGCGTCCCCGAGGAGAACCTGCTGGGCGAGGAGGGAGAGGGATTCGCCCACGCCCAGAAGCGGATGGTCCCGGCCCGGCTCACCCAGTGTATGCGCCACTCCGGGAAGGCCCGCCGGGCGCTTGACGTCGCTGAAGCGTTCATGAGCGAGCGGGAGGTCTTTGGCGACACGGTCGCCGAGAAGCAGGCCCCGCGGTTCGACATCGCCGACGCCGAGACGAAGCTGCGGGCCGCGCGCCTGCTGGCCCGCGACGCCGCTCGCGCCCACGCCGCCGGCAGCGACGCCCGCGTCGAAGCGTCGATGGCCAAGTACTTCACCACCAACGTCTCCCAGGAGGTCGTCGACACTGCCCTCCAGGTCTGTGGCGCGAACGGGATCGGGATGGACCTGCCGCTCTCGCAGCTGTTCGCCGACGCGCGGATCATCCGCATCGCCGACGGCCCCGACGAGGTCCAGAAGCGAGTGATCGCCCGCGACGCCTTCGAGAACGTCGACGAGCGGGAGGTCGAACACCTCTCGCGCTTTGGCGACCCCCGTCGCCCCTGACCGCCCGCACACCGGACGGGCCGGCGGGGCGTCGCTGTCGGGGGACCGCTCCGACCCTCGCAGAAACCATAATGATTAATAATGCCCGCGATAGAGAGGGTATCATGACACGGTGCCCCCAGTGTGGCACGCGGATGAACTACAACGACGAGACCACGAAGCTGACGGAGTACGCCTGTCCGCGCTGCCACGCCACCGAGATCGTCAAAAAGCAGTCCTACCACAGCACTGCGTGAGGATGGCCGCCCGCTCCTTTCCCCTCCAGCCAGTACGCGGGCGCTTGCCCGCCACGCTTCTCGACTGAGTCACACCGTTTTCCGGAGGTTCGCCCGCCGTCGAGTCACTCGAGCTGGTGGTAGTCCAGCTCGTGGTCGGCGTCGAGGGCTTCCTGGACTGCCTCGCTGGGCGTCCCGACCGACTCCGTCGTGAGTCGCATCCCGCCGACGCTGCCGCGCTCGACGACGATGTTTCGCTTCCAGTCGGGGTCGGTCCCGGGATAATCCGTCCGGGCGTGGGCGCCCCGGGATTCGGTCCGCTCCTGTGCACCCCGGAGGAGTGCCTCGGCGACAACGAGCCCGAAGCCCAGGTCCAGCGCGTACTCGAAGGACTTGCTTGTGGGCCCGCCGACCGCGAGGTCACTCGCCTTGCGGCGCAGCTCCTGTAGCTCCTCCAGCCCGGCCGCCAGGCCGGCCTCGGTGCGCAGCAGTCCGGCATGCTCCCAGAGCAGCTCCCGGAGCTCGTCGAGCAGCGCCTCGGGCTCGTGGCTCCCGTCGCTGCCGGCCAGCCGCCCCAGGTCCGCGAAGTGGTGCCGGGCGCGGTCGTGGAGCCGGTCCGACTCCGGGGCTTCGTCGTCGGACCCGCCCGCGTCGTCGGCGAGCCGCCGGGCGACCGCTTGCCCGGTCACCTGGCCGAAGGCGATGGTCTCGGCCAGGGAGTTGCCGCCCAGTCTGTTTGCCCCGTGGACGCCGGCCATCGTCTCGCCGATGGCGTACAGGCCGTCGATGTCGGTCTCGCCCTCGTCGTCGACGCGGACGCCGCCCATCCCGTAGTGGGCCGTCGGTGCGACCTCGACGGGCTCCTCGGCCATGTCCACCCCCAGGTCCGCGAACCGCTCGTACATCCGCGGGAGCCGCTCCTGGATGAACTCCCGCTCGCGGTGCGAGATGTCGAGGTAGACGCCGCCGTTCTCAGTTCCGCGGCCCTCCCTGACTTCCCGGGCGATGGCCCGGGCGACCACGTCCCGGGCGTCGAGTTCCATCTGGTCCGGGGAGTACCGCTCCATGAACCGCTCGCCCTCGGCGTTGAACAGGCGGCCGCCCTCGCCGCGGACGGCCTCGGTGACCAGGCGCCCGTCCCACTCCTCCCCGTAGCGGTCGCCGACCATCCCGGTCGGGTGGAACTGGACGAACTCGACGTCCATCAGCCGCGCCCCCGCGAGGTACGCCAGCGCGGGGCCGTCACCGGTGTTCTCGTCGTCCCGCGAGGAGTGACGGCGGTAGAGGCTCGTGTACCCGCCGGCCGCGAGCACGACCGTCTCCGCGTCGAAGACGACGTACTCTCCGGTGTCCATGTCGTAGCCAGCCGCGCCCAGCGCTCGCCCGCCCTCGGTCAGCAGCCGGGAGATGAAGACGTTCTCCCGGTACGGGACCGACAGCCCCTGGGCCCGCTCGACGAGCGTGTTCAGCAGTGACTCGCCCGTGTGGTCGCCCGCGAACGCAGTCCGCCGGAACGACTGCGCACCGAAGTACCGCTGGTCGGGTTCGCCGTCGTCGGTCCGGCTGAAGGCCATCCCCCAGTCGTCGAGTTCCCGGAGCAGCCCGGGCATCCGCTCGGTTACCGTCTCGACCTTCCCGGGGTCGTTGAGGAAGTGCCCTTCCTTCAGCGTGTCTGCGGCGTGGACCGTCCAGTCGTCCTCGGGGTCGTGGGTGCCCAGCGCTCCGTTGATCCCGCCGCGGGCCCAGGTCGTGTGGGCGTCCCCGTGGCCCCGCTTCCCGATGACGAGTATCTCCTCGGGGTCGACACCCTGCTCGACCAACTCGACCGCCGTGCGTGCGCCGGCGGCCCCGGCCCCGACGACCAGCACGCCGAGGTCGACGGTCTCATACTCGTCCGGTGCCGCCACGCCCGGCTCACCGTCCGCTGCTCGCGGAGGAATTTCCATACCCATTGTTGGGTCTCTACGCGTTTAACTCCCTCGCCGACGAAGCCGAGAGGAAAGGCGTTTGAGACTCTCTATTGCGAAAATACAGGTAGAAAAACGGTGAAAAATAGGCGTAGCGGGGCGCTTTCGCGGCCGGTGACTGTCGGCTGCCCGGTTGCCGGTCGGTCAGTCGGCGCGCTGGCCGTCCGGTGGCCCCAGGCCGGGGTCGAAGCGGCGACGCAGCGCCGGGACCAGCCAGGAATCGAGCGAGAAGCGGCCGCTCCCGGTGACCATCAGCGCCGAGGAGAGCCCGAAGAGGGTGATGTGGGCGAGCACGGGGTCGTCGGGCAGGCCAAAGAGCGTGGTCGTCAGCAGGACGAAGCCGGCGACGGCGGCCCCGCGGGTGAAGGTGCCGGTGAGGAAGGCCAGCCCGACGCCGGCCTCGACGAGCCCAGCGCCGAACACCCACAGCTCCGGAGAGACCGGCACGACCGCGGTGAGGTCGTACTTGGCGACGACCGCGGCGGCCTCGCCGGGCTGGAGCCACTTCTGTGCGACGCCGAGGTAGACGAAGTTCAGGCCCAGAAACACCCGCAACAGGAGCGGGGTGACCGACCTGTCGACCCCGGCGCGGGCGAGCAGTTCCCCCGGCGTCGCGACGCCGCGAAAGCGGCTGGCGACGGTGCCGTCGGTGACGACCATCCGCCGGAGCATCATGTCGGCGCTGGGCTGGCCGGGTCCGACGACGAGGATGGCGAGGAAGCCGGCGACGTACTCGCTGGCAAGCAGCATCTCAGGGAAGTGCGTTCCCAGCCCCCAGAGATAGGCAAGCAGGCCGAGGGTGGCGACGGCACGGGTCGCCAGCCCGAACAGAAGCAGGAAGCCGACCCCGACCTGGAGCAGGCGGGCGTCGGCGGCGACGCTCGGGGAGAACAGATAGCCCGCGAAGCCAGCCCCGACCAGCGGCAGCCCGACCGAGAGCCGGAGCATCCAGGGGAGATACGGCCGGTAGGACTGCAGGGTCCGGCGCGCGACCGCGACATCGGGCAGCGAGCCAAAGCGGAGATAGCCCGCCACCAGCGCGAGCACGGCGAGCCCGCCGGCCCCGAGGACAGCGACGTCGGCGGGCGAGGTGAACACTGTCCGGAACAGCTTCGCCGCCGACCCCTCCGCGCCCGGCTCGACGACGTAGTCGACGTGGGCTGCTGCCGGACCGCTCGCTCCCAACAGCAGCGCCAGCCCGGATACGACGCCACCGACTGCCCGTCCAGCCATGCTCTTCCTTTGGGCTGCGGGGCGAATAAGCCTGCCTTCGGGCCGGAAGGCCCGCCATCGAACCCGCCGGTCCCGCCCACTGCGAGCGGATGGACAGCTTATTGGGCCGCCGCGTCCACCCGCAGGTATGTACCTGGCCGACCACGCCTGGCCGGACCTGGGCGCGTACTTCGAGGAGGAGTCGCTCGCGCTGGTGCCGGTCGGGTCGACAGAACAGCACGGCCCCCACCTCCCGGAGAGCACCGACCACCGCATCGCGCAGGCGCTGGCCCGGGAGGCGGCCGACCGGACGGGCTATCTCTGCACCCCTACTGTCAACGTGGGCGTCAGCCCGCACCACCGCCAGTTCCACGGGACGATGTGGGTCGACGCCCCCCAGTTCCGGGACTACATGGAGAGTCTCACCCGCAACCTCACATACCAGGGGATCGACCGCGTCGTCTACGTCAACGCCCACGGCGGCAACGTCGACCACCTCCGGGAGGTCGGCCGCCGGCTGCACATGGACGAGGTCGCCTACGCCGTCGAGTGGATGTGGGACGAGTCGATCCCCGACCTGGTCGACGAGGTCTTCGAGCACAACGGCCCCCACGGCGGCCCCAAGGAGACGGCGATGATGATGCACATCGACCGCGATATCGTCCACGAGGACCGCCTGGAGGCGGCCCGCGACGGCGGGCTCATCCGGACCGAGGAGGGCAGCTACCGGACCCACGGCGCCCGCACGTTCTACGACGCCGCCGACAACACCGGCAACGGCGTGCTCGGCGACCAGACCGACGCCACCCCCGAGAAGGGCGAGCGCCTGTTCGAGGCCGCGACCGACCAGCTCGTCAAGCTCTGTGAGTGGCTCGACGACCAGCCCTTCGAGGACCTGATGCCGGAGCCACACGTCCGCGAGCGCGAACGCGGCCCCGCGGACTTCCTCTGACGCCCCCGCGACCCCGCCGGCCGCTCACGCCGCTTCAACGCGCTCGAACAGCGCCGCGCCCGCGGCGACCATCACGGCCGCGCCGACGATGAGGGCCCCGAAGTCGACCGCAAGCGGGTACGTCGAAGTGCCCACGAGGACCCCCCGGAGCGCGTCGACGCCGTAGGTCAGCGGGTTCAGCAGGCCGAGATACCGGACGGCGGTCGGGAGCTGGTCCAGCGGGTACAGCGCCCCCGAGAGGAAAAAGAGTGGGAGGATGGCGAACTGGACGAGGATTCCAAAGCCCTGGGAGTCCCGGAACTGCGAGGCCAGGGCGATCCCGAAGCCGACGAACGTCACTGCCAGGAGGCCGAGCACCACGAGCGCCAGCGGTGCGAGCAGCGGCCGGCGGATTTCGAACCCGAGGGGGACCGAGAGCACGAGGATGAGGAGGCTCTGGACGAGCGCGGTCGTCGAGCCGCCGGCGACCCGGCCGAGCACGATGGAGGTCCGGCTGACCGGCGCGACGAGGATCTCCTTGAGGAAGCCGACGTCCCGGTCCGCGAGGATCGCCAGGCCAGCGAAGGACGCACCGAAAAGCAGCGTGAAGCCGACGATCCCCGGGACGATGTACTGGAGGTAGTCGACCCCCTCGGGGATGCCGGGAATGGCCGCGCCGCTGAAGCCGGTCCCCAGAAAGACCAGGAAGAGCAGCGGCGTCAGCAGGGCACCGACCACCTGCGAGGGTGTCCGGACGAAGCGGGTGACGTCCCGCACCCAGAGCGCGTACACCCCCCGCGGGTCGACCGGGAGACGGGACACGGTCACTTCCCCCCGTCCGGGCTGCTGGTCCCGGGCGCTCCCCACCCCTCGTCGCCCGGCCCGCCGCCGGCCGCCGGTTCGGCGAGGCCGCTGTCCCCGCCGGTCCGGACCTCCCGCCCGGTCAGGTCGAGAAAGACGGTCTCCAGGCTGGGTGCCCGGCGGTCGACGGAAGTGATGGTGACGCCGCTCTCGTCGGCCAGCCGGACCACGTCCGCGACCCGGCGGGCGCCGTCGTCGACGGTGACGCTCAGACCGTCGGTCGTGGCCTCGACGCCGGCCACCCAGTCGACCCCGCGCAGCCGGTCGGCCAGCGCGGCGGTGTCGTCGGCGGCTCCGACGGCGACCACGTCCCCGCCCAGACTCGCCTTGAGCCGGGCGGGGCTGTCCAGCGCGACCACGCTCCCGTCGTCGACGATGGCCACCCGGTCACAGAGCGCGTCGGCCTCCTCCATGTAGTGGGTGGTCATGACGACGGTGACGCCGCGGTCGTTGAGCGCGCGGATGTACTCCCAAGTGTCCCGACGGGTCCCGGCATCCAGACCGAGCGTCGGCTCGTCGAGGAAGAGCACCGCCGGCTCGTGGAGAAAGCCCCGCGCGATCTCCAGGCGGCGTTTCATCCCGCCCGAGTAGGTGTCGACGGTGTCGTCGGCGACGTCGGCCAGGTCGACCAGCCCGAGCACCTCGGCCACGCGCTCGCGACGGCGGGCCCGCGAGAGCCCGTAGAGGCGGGCGTGAAAGACGAGGTTCTCGACCCCCGTGAGTTCCTCGTCGAGCGCGGGCTCCTGGAAGACGACCCCGATCGAGCCCCGGACGGCGTCGCGCTCGGTCCGGATGTCGTGGCCGTTCACCGCCGCGGTCCCGGCTGTCGGCCGGACCAGCGTACAGCACATACCGATCAGCGTCGACTTGCCGGCCCCGTTGGGTCCCAGCAGGCCGAACAGCTCACCCTCCTCGACGGCAAACGAGAGGTCGTCGACAGCGACGGTGTCACCGAACTCCCGGCGGAGCCCCTCGACGCTGATCGCCGCCATCGTCAGGCCGGCCGCGGGGCCAGCGCCTCGAAGTCGTAGCCCACCCCGGTCAGCTCCTCGGAAACCGCCCAGAGCCGTTCGGCGGTACCCTCGTCGTAGGAGGCGTCGCTCGACTCCTGTTTCTCGGGCGGGCCGCGCATCCCCAGGAGACCGCCGGGGCCGTAGTAGTCCCCGCCCTCGACGCCCTCGGCGGCCGCGGCGTACAGCATCGGGAGCGCTCCCTTCGCTGCTGACTGGGCGAACACGGTGTTGGCGACTTTCATCAGGCCGTAGCGGACTCGCGAGCCCGACGCTTCCGGGCCCCGGTACTGGAGGTTCGTGTCGGCGTAGCCGGGGTGGCAGGCGACGCTTACGGTTCGCTCGACGCCCGCCTCCTCGAGGCGGCGCTGGAGTTCGTAGGCGAAGAGGAGGTTGGCGAGCTTGGACTGGCCGTAGGCCTCCCACTTGCCATACGAGCCCTCGCGGTGGAGGTCCTCGAAGTCCACCTCGCCCATCTCGTGGGCGCCGCTGGACTGGGTGACGACGCGGCTCTCGCCCGCCGTCCCGACCAGCCGGCCGAGCAGGTGCCCCGTCAGCGCGAAGTGGCCCAGGTGGTTCACGCCGAGCTGGGTCTCGAAGCCGTCTGCGGTCTCCGAGCGGGGGACCGCCATCACGCCGGCGTTGTTACAGAGGACGTGCAGTTCGTCGTAGGTGCCCCGAACTCCCGCGGCGAAGTCCCGCACGGAGTCCAGGTCCGCCAGGTCACACCGCCGCACGTCCAGCGCCGCCCCGGGAACCGCCTCGCGTATCTCGTCGGCGGCCCGCTCGCCGCGCTCGGCGCTCCGGCAGGCCATCACGACGGTCGCACCGGCCCCGGCGAAGGCCCTGGTTCCCTCGAAGCCGACCCCGCTGTTTGCACCCGTCACGACCACTCGCTTGCCGTCCATCGACGGCATGTCCTCGACGCTCCAGTCCGTCATTACCACATCCAGGGGTCGTACGCGTACAAAGCCGTCGCCCCGGCACCCTCACCCCGGCCGGACGGACGTGACGACCGACGGCAGGCTGTCGACCGCTGCGAGGAACGCACGGGCACCCAGACAGGCTGTGAACGCGACCGTGCCGAGCTTGCCGCCGAACCCGCCGAAGTACGGCGTCACGGCAACGAACAGCACGCCACAGAGAACTCCCGTCCCCAGCATGACCCGCTCGTCGGGGAGCCGGTCCGGGCGCGCCATCCCCGCGAAGGAGGCACAGAAGGCGACGGCGGCGACCGCCTCCCCCGCCCCGAGCAGCGGCGGGGCGACCAGCCCGGCGGTCAGGCCGACGACCCCCGACCCGACGACCGGGCCGTGCCCGAGCCGGACGCTCGCCACGAAGGTCGCGACCGCTGCGGCGCCGGCGCTCCCGACGAGCAGGGTCGCTGTCTCCAGCGGCGGGATCGGTGCCGGCGCCGCCGGGGCGGAGCCGGTCGCGAGCACGACGGCCCCGCAGCCGACGAACGCGGTCGTCCCCAGCTTGCCGCCGAAGCCGTCGAACAGCCCGGCGGCGAGGACGAACACCGCGCCGGCGGCGAACCCGGCGGCCGCGACCGCGGCGTAGGACCCGAGCACCTCCGTCCCGGCCATCCCGACGAAGGAGCCACAGTAGACCGGCACCCCGTACTCGGGGAGGGCCAGCCCGGCGACGAGCCCGACGAGCGCCGAGGCCACAACGACGCCGAGGCCGGCCTCGACCGCGAGCCAGCGGGTCACCGGCGCCCCGGCGGCGACGGCGAGCGCGTTCGCCGCGTCCCCCGCGCCCGGCGCGGTCCGGTCGCCGGTCACCACCTGCCGGGTCTCCCGGACGGCGAGATACGCCACCGACGAGAGCACGGCGACGGCCGGAATCACCGACGCGACGAGCGGGGACCCGACGGCCGGCGCTGTCAGTCCGTAGACGCCGGCGACGCCCATCGCGACGGCCGCAGCCGCCAGCAGGCCCGCACCGGCGACCCGAGCGACGGTCCACACGGGAAGGGCTGAGGGACCCTCGTCGAACTGGTTCGTGCCGCACTGTTTTGGGGTTTCACGGGCGAGTGGTCAGCCGCGGGCCGCCGCCAGCTCCCACCGGACGGCGTAGAGCCAGGCGGCGACTCCGAGGGCGCCCGGAACGAGGCGGACGCCGCCGTCGACCAGCAGGAACCCGACCGTCCCGGCCACACAGCCCGCGACCGCACCCACAGCCGCCCACCGCGAGACCCGCGGGTGCGAGCGCCCCGGCTCGAGCAGGTCCGCGACCTCCACGGCTCCCCAGGCGACCATCGCGACCGCGAGACCGGACCCCGCGGTCAACCGGCCGAACGGCCCGCCGGCGCCGGCCGCGCCAGCCACCCAGCCGACGGCGACTGCGGCCGCCAGCCCGCCGGCGACCGCCCCGAGCAGTTGCTCGCCGCGGGTGTGGTCGACGAGCGACACCGCCGCCCCCGCGAGCACCGCAGCGGCGACGACCGCGTCCGCGTCGACACTCCCGACCGGGAGCGCGAGAACGACTGGGTCGCCGCCGACCCGGAGGTACGGAAGCGGTATCGAGGCGACCGCGAGCGCCGCGCCGGTGCCGGCGGCCAGCCGCTCGCCGCCCGGGTACTCCATCGGCTCAGCTCCTCCCGGCCGCCGGCCGTCCCCTCACTCCCCCGACCCGGTCCGGAGTGTCCACTTCGACTCCACGTCGCGGTTGGCGACGACGACGGTGTCGCCTTCTACCTCGAAGCGGCTCTTGCGGAGCCCGATGCTCGTGACGGTTCCGGTGACCGAGCCGGCGGTGACGGTGTCGCCGGGGTTGAAATCGGGGTCCCGGAGCAGGTAGATCCCGGCGACGGTGTCGGCGATCATGTTCGAGAGGGCGTAGGAGACCCCGAGCGCGATGAAGCCGGCGGCGGTGCCGAGGCTGGCGGCGATGTCGCCCAGACCGACGATGTCCAGAAGCGTCAGCGCCGCCCCGAACCACATGAAGAGGCCGACGACGAGCACGCCGAAGTCGGCGATGAGCTGCTGGTCGCCGGGGTAAGCGCGTTCGAGCGCGGCCCGGACCAGCCGCTGGACGACCCGGACCACCACGTACGCCAGGACCAGAAAGATGAGTCCGGAGAGAACCTCCGGCAGGGCGTCGACGACGCCGTCGACGAACTCTGTACCGGTCTCGCGGATCAGTGACGCACCGTCGGCTGCCATCGTCTCCCGGGTCGGACGGGACGGATAAAACAGTCGGGGGTCGGGGAACGAGGGGTCGACGCGCCCGCTCAGGGGTCGAACCGCCACTCCTCGTCGTCCTCGCCCCACTCCCCCTCCGCGCGGTAGTAGATGAAGATGGCTGCCATCGCCAGGGCACAGCCCAGCTCGATGAGGCCGATGACGATGACGAACCCGACTCCCTCGACCCCGACGGCCTCGCCCACCGACGGCGGGATGAAGAAGGCGAGCATGGCGACGGCGGCCAGCCCGAACAGTGCCGCCCAGGCGTGTGTCGGGAGGAAGTCGCGCAGTCCGGCCATGGCTCCGGCGTCGGTCAGGCTCCCGCTCCGGGCTCGGCTGCGGGCCCGCTCGGCCCCGCGACGGCCCGCCCGCGCAGCGGTTCCCCGCCGGTTCCGGTGTCGTTCCCAGCCATGCTGTGTCGTTGGGGTGCGTCTCAGGTGGGCTTTTTGGGTCCGCCGGAGCGGCGTGCGACGACGGCGTAGAACGGGTCGGCGCCAGGCCCGGGCTGCTCGCGGACCACCTCGACGGTTCCGAAGCCGCCCGCCGCATCGACGTACTCGCAGACGAGGTCGGCACGTCCGTCCATCGAGCGCGTCCGCCAGGCCCTGACCGCCTTCGTGGGGAACATCCGGTCCGAGAAGCTCACCACCAGCACGCCGCCGGGGGCGAGCACGCGCCGGAACTCCGCGAACACCGCCGCCGGGTACTGGAGATACTGGACGGAGACTGCACAGAGCACGGCGTCGAAGGCTCCGTCGGAAAGCGGCAGGGACTGGTCGGCGTTGAGGTCCTGGAGGAACCACTCGTCGAGGGCGGGGTTGGCCGCCAGTTCTGTCCGGTTGAGGCCGTGTCCGACGACCCGCTCGAACTCGGCGTCGGGGAGGTGGGAGACGTGACTGCTCATGGCGTCGAAGACCCGGTCGCCCGGCGAGAGCAGGTCCGCGTACAGCGCGGTCAGCCGCTCCAGGAAGGCGTCGTCGACGTGGGTGACGAAGCGGGGCCGGTCGTAGAAGGCCGGGTCCGGGCTGGTGTCGACCTTCTCGCGGTCGGTCTCTGAGAGGACCATACCCACCCCAGGGTCCGAAGCCGATTGAAGCCTGCGCCGGGCAGGCACGACGGCGCTCGGGCCTCGCTGGGCCGGGCGGCTCAGGAGTGCCCGGGCGGGTCGACCAGCACGCCGGGGTTCATCACGTCCGCCGGGTCGAGCACCCCCTTGACCGCCTGCAGGGTCTCCCCGTAGTTGTCGGGGATCTGCTGGGCGTACCACTCCTTGTGGTCACGGCCGACGGCGTGGTGGTGGGTCGGGGTGAGGTCGTACTCCATCACCGTATCGAGGCCGGCGCGCTTGACCGCCCGCCACTGCTCGATACGGCGGTCGGGGTCGCGGTCGGCCGGCGCCATGAAGGTGTAGTATGGGGCGGGCCCGTCCGGGTAGACGTGGGTGAAGCGGGTGGAGACGTGGCCCATCCCGCACTCCTCCTCGACGGCCGCGGTCATCGACTCCAGCATCGCGTCGTGGAAGTCGGGGAAGGCGTCCCAGGTGACCGCCGTTTCGACGGTCCCGCGGACGACAGCAAGCGGGATGTTCGCGCTCGGGGCGCCGCTCATCTGGAAGGCCGCACCCCACCGCGCCACGTCAGAATCCTCCGGGCGTTCGCTGCCGAAGCCGGGGCCGTAGTGGTCCGGTCCGTCCGGACACTCCCCGCCGACCTCCGCACAGAGCTCCAGGGCACGGTCGAGGTCGCCGTCGGTCGGGTGGTCGGCGGACTCGAAGCCCAGCACCACGAGCTCGCGCTCGATGTCCGAGAGGCCGTACATGCTCGTCTCGACGCGGTCGTGCAGCCGGCAGTTGGCCGGCGCCAGCCCCGCCTGGACGACCCGGCGGATCCCCTCCGCCGCTTCGGGGACGCCGTCGAAGTAGACCGCGGCGTCCGAACGGTAGGTGGGGCGGGGCTGGACCTGCATCCAGGCCTCCGTCACCACGCCCAGGGTCCCCTCCGAGCCACAGACGAGCCGGTCGGCGTCCGGGCCGGCGCCGTGGGCGGGCAGGCGCTGGGTCTCGAAGACGCCCGCCGGCGCGACCATCCGCACGCTCTCGACGAGTTCGTCGATGTGGGTGTAGCGGGTGGCGTAGTGCCCCCCCGAGCGGGTGGCGATCCACCCGCCCAGTCCCGACAGCGGGTACGACTGGGGGTAGTGACGGAGGTGGAGGTCGTGCTCGGAGAGCTGGTCGTTCAGGTCCGGCCCGAGCGCACCCCCCTGGATGCGGGCGGCCCGCGAGTCCTCGTCGACCTCCAGCACCCGGTCGAGTTCCCGGAGGTTCAGCGCGAGCGTCCCGTCGTAGGCCGCGCGCAGCTCGCCCTCCGGGGGGCCGCTCCCGCCGACGACGCCGGTGCCGCCGGTGACGGGCGTGACTGCGACGTTCGCCTCTGACGCCCACGCCAGCGTCTCGGCGACCTCGTCTTCGGTCCGCGGGCGCGCGACGAGGTCCGGCGCCGGCGAGAAGTCGCCGTGGAACGCGCGGATGTTCTCCGGCTCGGCCATCCCGTAGGTGTGGCGCATCCGCGGGCCCCGGTCGGCGGTACAGAAGTCGGCCAGGCGGTCGGGGACGCCGACTGTCGGCTCCGGAACCGTCGCCTCCTCCACGGGGACCGGCTCCAGCACCGGCAGCTCCGGGAAACCGAGTTCCTCCTCCATGAACGCCTTCTGCTCGCGGAGGGTCTCTCCGGCTGGCATCTCGCCCTCGAACCCCCACCCCCACCGGCTGCGGGCTTTCGCGCTCATGGTTCGCTCGCTCCTGTCGACCGGGTCGTGTGGCGATTCTGTGTCGTGGTAGCACTCTCCATACCTCGGCTGTCGACGGCGGCCGGAATAAAGGTATGCGGAGCCGGCGGTGTCTCCGGCCCTGCGGGTCACTCCCGTCTGAGCGCGTCGATGGGGTCGACCCGGGCGGCCCGCCAGGCGGGGTACAGCCCCGAGAGCGCCCCGACCAGCAGGCCGACGGCGATGGCGACGGCGACCCATCCCAGGGGGACGGTCAGCCCGATGTCGGCGTACCCGGTGGCCACCCAGGCGCCCGCGAGCCCGACCGGGACGGCGACGAGCGCGCCGACGGCGCCAAGCAGCGTCGCCTCGGTCAGAAAGAGCACGAGCACGTCGCGGTTGCGCCCGCCGACGGCCTTCATGATCCCGATCTCCCGGGTGCGCTCGGTGACGCTGACCAGCATGATGTTGGCGATGCCGATGGCGCCGACCAGCAGCGAGAGCACCGCGAGCCCGGTCACGAAGCGGGTCAGCCGGTTCACGAGGTCCTCGAGGCTGTCGGCGATGTCGCCGCTGGTCCGCGCCGAGAGGTCGTAGCCCGAGGGCTGGAGGGCCGCGGCGTCGGACCCCTCCAGGTACTCGCGGACCGCCGCCTGCGTGGCAGTCAGGCCGCCGGGGTCGGCGACGACGGTCACCTGGAGGTAGACCCGCTGGTTCACACCCAGTGCGGGGCTCTCGACGACGGTGTCGTAGAACGGCTCCGTCGGGAAGTAAAAGCGGGACTGCGAGACGAAGGACTGGAAGGGGAGTTCGGTCCCCGTGCTGTTGACGACACCGACGACGGTCACGTTGGTCGCGTCGCCGTCCCGGCGGGTCACCCGGAGCTCGTCGCCGACCGAGAGGTTCCGGTCGAAGGCCGTCCGGGCGCGCTCGTTGACGACCACCTCCCGGGCCCCGGACTCGAAGGCCCGGCCCGCGAGGAAGGTCGCTCCCTCGAAGGCCGCCGGCGTGGTGGCGGTCACCTGCTGGCGGCCGACGGTGTCGTTGCCGTAGGTCAGCGCACTGACCGGGAGGCTCCCCTGCGGGACCACCCTGACCGCGCCGTCGACCTCGCGGAGCTGGGAGACGTCGTGTTCGGTGAACACGGGACGGGGAGCATCGGGCGGCCCCCCGTCGTCGGCCGGTGTCGAGAGCAGGTAGATGTTGTTGGCACTCGACCCCTCGACCTCCCCGACGATGTCGGCTCTCAGGCTGGCGCCGACGGTCACGAAGGTGACCACCGCAGCGATGCCGACCACGACCCCCAGGACGGTCAGCGCCGAGCGGAGCCTGTGCGAGCGCAGCGACCGGACCGCGATGCTGAGTGTCTCCCGGAAGTCCATCTCAGCCCTCCCCGGGGGGAGTCGGGTCGCCGTCCTCGAGGTCCTCGATGCGTTCGACGACGCCGTCCCGGACGTGGACGACCCGGTCGGCGTGCTCGGCGATGCGGCGTTCGTGGGTCACCAGCAGGATGGTGTTCCCCGCGGCGTGGAGGTCGTCGAGCAGCCCCATCACCCGCGCGCCGGTGTCGGTGTCGACGTTGCCGGTCGGCTCGTCGGCCAGGAGGACGGCGGGGCCCGGCGCGAGTGCGCGGGCGATGGCCACCCGCTGGCGCTGGCCGCCGCTGAGTTCGGTCGGCCGGTGGTTCAGCCGGTCGTCCAGCCCGACGTCGGCCAGCAGCTTCTCGGCGCGGGCGGTGCGCTCGTCTCTGTCCCACCCCTGGAAGACCAGCGGCAGCGCGACGTTCTCGACGGCGGTCAGCCGGGGCATGAGGTTGAACGTCTGGAAGACGAACCCGACCTCGCCGCCGCGGACCGCAGCCCGCTCGCGCTCGGAGAGCGACCCGAGTTCGCGCCCGCCGACGGTCACCGTCCCCTCGCCGGGGGTGTCGAGCCCGCCGACGAGGTTCAGGAGCGTCGACTTGCCCGAGCCGCTGGGTCCCATGACCGCAGTGTAAGACCCCGCCGGGAGCGACAGCGAGACGTCGGCCAGCGCCTCGACGGTCTCGCCGCCGAGCTCGTAGGTCTTCGAGACGCCCTCGAGCGCGACGACTGGCTCCGGTGTGTGTACCGTCTCTGCCACACCCACAGTAGGTGCCGTGGGCGGATATACCTGTATGCCGGCGTCGCTCCCGCCGCATGTCCGCCGGGGCCACGGCCCCACCACAGCCTCCCGCGACTGGCGCCGACAAAGGGTCTATACTCCTGGCGCCCTACCTTGAACTAATGAAGGACGTCCGGGGTTCGGTCAGACGGTACTTCCCGCTCCTGCTCGCGGCGGTGCTGGTCGTGGCGACCGGCGTGGTGGGCGCGAGCCTGTTCGGGTCCGCCGGGGAGCAACTCTCCGGGGAGGACGTTCTGGAGAACGTCGAGCAGCGTTACGACGGCGCGGAGACCGTCGTCGGGACCGCGGAGGTGCTCGCGACCAACGGCTCCGACCGGTACGCCGCGACCGTCGAGTACGCCGTCGCCGAGGGGAACAACAGCCGGGTGACCGTCCACGCCGACGGCAGTACGGTCGTCGCGGGGACCAACGGCACCCACGCCTGGGTGTACGACCCGGCGACCGGGCTGGCACGCGTCTACGACGAGGGGGAACTCGAGCAGCGCCACGCCGAGTACGAGGCCGAGTACGGCAGTTACGAGCAGTTCCGGGAGCGCTACGGCGACAACGTCACCGCCACCCGGGTCGGGACGGAGACCGTCGGCGGCCAGGAGGCCCACGTCCTCAGGGTCGTCTCGACCAACGAGAGCATCGACACGGAGGGCAGGCTGTGGGTCGACCGCGAGGAGTACACGGTGCTGAAGGCCCAGGCGACCGGCGAGAACGGGACGGTCACGGTCCGGTTCAGCGACACGCGCTTCGGCGTGAGCGTCCACGAGAGCACCTACCGGCCGCCGACCGACGGCGGCAGGGAGGTCCCGGACGCCGACCGCGAGACCTACGACTCCTTCGGGGCGGCCCAGTCCGCGACCGCCCTCGACCTGCCGGACCTCCGTGACAGCTACGGCTTCGAGGAGGTGGTCGTCGCGAACTACGACGGCGAGACCACGGCCACGGCGGCCTACGACACCGAGTACGGCACCGCCTACGTCGCGGTGACGACGGCCGACCGCGTCCCCGGGGAGGGCGAGACCCGCCGCGTCGCGGACCGGTCGGTGACCGTCGCCAGCGCCCAGGGGGGCGCGGCGGCCTACTGGACCGACGGCGACGTGACCACGGCAGTGGTCGTCCGCGGTCCCGAATCGTCGGCGCTCGCGGTCGCGGAGACGCTGCTCGAATGAGGCTCGCGACCCCGATCGAACTCGGCGGCGGCCGGTACCTCGAGGCCGTCTCGGTCGGCCGGGACCCGGACTCGGCGACCGTCCGGGACTGCCCGGGCTGTTCGGGTCACTGCTACGAGGACGAGTGGCACCTCGAAGCGACGGTACTCGACCGAACGAGCGGGTCCCGGGCACGGTTTCACTGGTGTAGCGGGGCGTGTCTGCGGGGCTGGCTCCGGCTGTTCCCGGCCACCTGAGCCGCCGTCCCGTTCCCCGCTACCCAACGAACAGTCCGTGGTCCTCCCGGGCGTGCTCCAGAAGTTCCTCGGTCGACTCGAAAGTCTCCCCACAGCCACACCTGTGCGAGGCCGGCGACGGGTCCTCCCGTGTCGCCATACCGCGCGGTAGGACCCGCGATTATAATTGTTTTACGCCCCTTATTTCCGTTGTAGGTTCTGGCAGTCGAGAGGGATGATCGAATGGGCAAAAATGTGGGGCTCGGGGCCACCCTTCACGCGTCGGGGCGGCGCTTCCCGCGGCGGCTGAGCACCGAGGCCACCGCGAGCAACAGCAGCGTGAAGACGGCGGGTGCGAGCAGCTGGGCGGACGGCGCCGGGACTGCCGGCAGGAGGGTGAGCGCGACGACCAGCAGCGCCAGCCCCACCGCGATGACGATGCCCGCGGCGCCGGCGTACTTGAGGAACTGCTCGCCACGCGTGGGCGCGTCGGTCTCGTTGTCCCCTGGCATACGTGCAGATCCGGTCTCTCCCTTCAAAATTACTGGTCCCGTTCTCAGTCGCCGGGAACGACCGCCCGGCTGGAGTTGAGGACCACGAGCAGGCTGCTCGTTCCCATCGCCAGCGCCGCGAACAGGGGGTTCAGCATGCCCGTCGCCGCCAGCGGCACGGCGACGGCGTTGTACCCGAAGGCCCACGCGAGGTTCCCGCGCACCCGCTGGCGGGTCCGGCTGGCGACCTCGAACAGTGTCGGGACGGCTCCGAGCCGCCCGTCGGTCACCACGGCGTCGGCGGCGTCGGTCGCGAGTTCCGTCCCGCGGGCGAGCGCGACGCCGACGTCCGCGGCCGCCAGCGCGGGCGCGTCGTTGACCCCGTCCCCGACCATCGCCACCCGGCCGTCCTCGCGGAGCCGCTGGACGGCGGCCACCTTCCCGTCCGGGGGGACGCCGCTGAACACCTCGTCGACGGCGCCGTGGTCGGCGAAGCGCTCGGCCGCGGCGCTGTCGTCGCCGGTGAGCACGACCACACGGCGGTCCTCGCCCAGCGTCTCGACCACCGCGTCCCAGTCCGCCCGGGGCCGGTCTGCGACGACCAGCACGCCCCGACACCGGCCGTCCCACCCGACGAGCACGGGGACGGCACCCGCCTCGCGGGCCTCGGCCGCCCGCTCGCGGTGGCGCTCCGGGACCGTCCAGCCCCGCTCCTCGAAGAGGTCGGGGTGGCCGACGACCGTCTCGGCGCCCTCCACCGGGCCGGCGACACCCTTGGGCTCGACGTCGACGCTTGCGCCGTCGGCCGCCGGGGCCGCCATCCCGCCGTCCGCGCTCGCGGCCCCGCCGGGGCCGTCGGCACCGTCGACGGTGGGTCGGCTGGCGTCTCCGCCCTCTTCGGCCCCTGCCGCCCCGGCGGCGGAGACGACGGCGTCGGCGACCGGGTGGCTGGAGTACCGCTCCAGGGCCGCGGCGCGGGCCAGCACCTCCGGCTCGCCGACCGTGTCGACGACGGTCATGGCGCCGCTGGTCAGCGTCCCGGTCTTGTCGACGGCGACCGTCTCCACGTCCGGCAGCGTCTCGAAGACGGTCTCCGAGGCCACGACGACCCCCTCCTCGGCGGCCCGGCGGGTCCCCGCCGCCACCGCCAGCGGCGTCGCGAGCCCGAGCGCACACGGGCAGGAGACCACCAGCACCGTCAGTCCGACGAGGACGGCCGCGGTCACGGACCCGCCGAGGACGAGCGTTCCGGCCGCGACGACGACCGCGAGTACCGACACCAGCGGCACGAACACCGTCGCCAGCTTGTCCGCCAGCTGCTGGACGCCCGGGCGCGCGCTCTGGATCTCCCACATCAGGCCGACGATCCGGTCGAGCGTGCTCGCCGCCTCCTCGCCGACCGCGACGACCAGCGGCGCGTCCGTGACGACCGCCCCGCCGACGACCTCGTCGCCGGGCCGTTTTGTGACCGGCAGCGACTCCCCGGTCACCAGCGCCTCGTCGACGGCCGCCACCCCTTCCGTGACCGTCCCGTCAAGGGGGACGCGCTCGCCCGGTCGCACGAGCAGCTCCGCTCCCGGAGTCACGTCCTCGATGTCGAGCGTCTCGCCGTCGGGCGTGCGGGCGGTCTCGACGCGGTCGGCAGTCAGGTCGGCGAGCAGGCCGACCGCCCGCCTTTTGACCCGCTGTTCGTAGTGGGTGCCCGCCGTCACGACCATCACGACGGCGATAGTGACGTCGAAGTAGACGTCGAGCCCGCCGCCGACTGCGACGGCCGTGCTGTAGAGGTACGCCGAGGTGGCGGCCAGCGCCACCAGCAGGTCCATGTTCGGCTGCCCGGCCCGCAGGCTGACGTAGGCCCCGCGCAACAGCGGATACCCCGTGTAGAAGAGCACGACGCTCGCGAACAGCCACACCTGTCCGAGCAGGTAACCCCGCCCGAAGACACCGAAGTCGACGACGGGGTCGAACCCGAAGTGCTGGGGGTAGATGAACAGCGCGTAGGAGACCATCGCCATCATCGCGAAGAAGCCGCCCACGAGCAGCCTGGCGACCCGGGGGTCGCTCTCTTCCTCGCGCTCGACGGCCCGCTCGCGGGCCTCGTAGCCCGTCCCCGAGACCAGCTCCGGCAGCCGCTCGCCGGCCAGCCGGTCGGGGTCGTAGACCACCTTCATCGTCTCCGTCGCGTAGCTGGCGGCGGCGGCTTCGACCCCCTCGTGGTCGGTGGCCGTCGACTCCAGAAAGAGCTCGCAGGTCGCACAGTGCATCCCGTCGACAGAGAGGTAGGCCACCTCCCCCTCCGCGTCGTCCGCGCCGGTCTCGAGCAGGTCCTCCGGCGTCTCGCTCTCGACGTCCCCGACGTCACCCAGCGAGCGGGCGACCTCGAGACAGCCCCGACAGCAGTACTCGCCGTCGACCTCGGGGTCGGTCACGGGCTCGGCCGGCACGTCCAGGTCACAGAGGGTACAGGACATGGTCACAGGGGCTGGTAGAAGGGGACGTCCGGGTACGGGAGGCCGACGCCGAGCAACATCAGCCCGTGGGCCAGCGGCAGGTAGCCCAAAAGCAGGAAGGCGGCGCCCATCGCGCGGTGCAGTACCCGCCGGTGGCCGACAGACAGCGACCCGACCGCGAGCCCGTAGGCAAGCAGCGTGGGAATGGTCCCGACCCCGAGTGCTCCGAGCGCGAGCGCCCCCCGGACCGGGTCACCGACCGCGAAGGCGTAGAGGTACGCGGGATAGAGGATCGGGCAGGGGAGCAGGGCGTGGACGGTCCCGAGGCCGACGATGCCGGCCGAGCCGGCCAGCCGGTCGACCCGCGCGGTCAGGAAGCCCGACACCCGCCGGAACGCCCCGCCGACCAGGGGGGCGTCGGTGAGCGCGCCAGCGCTGCCGGTCCCGCGGGCGAGATATCCCACGCCCGCGGCGACGATGAACAGGCCGACGACGACCCCCACGACCCCTCGAACCGTGGCCGCGACAGGGGTCACCGCCGCGGCCGTCCCGACCACGACGCTCCCGACCAGCCCCAGCAGCGCCCCGACCGCGACGTAGCCGACCGTCCGTCCGAGGTTGAACAGGCCGTGCTGTCGGACGTCGAACAGGGTGACCCGCTCCCGGGTACCCGCCGGGCGCTGGGCGGTTACCCGGTCGGCGTAGGTCGCCACGAGCGGGCCACACATCCCCAGGCAGTGTGCACCCCCGAGCGCGCCCACGACCAGAAACAGCAGGAGGTCGACGTTCCCGCTGAGTCCCTCCCCCACGAGGGCGAGCACCCCGGCTGACAGCCCCATCGTCCGCTTACACCCCGCCCGGGTCCTCCGGGTGGTCCTCGTCGTGGGGGGAGAGCGCGACCGCCAGGCTCCCGGCGATCAGAACGACGTTGACGAGCGTGACGGCCGCGAGCCACTCCGCGCGCACGACGACGAAGGCCGCCGCAGGGACCAGCGCGACCAGCGCGAGCAGGCCGACCAGGCGTGGCGTGATTTCCATACTGTGGTCTATGCAGAACCGCTCTATATTTCAGTTCCCCCCGTTCCAAGCATCTGGGAATCCGCGGCCGTATTAATACACCGAACAGGTGAGGCAGGAGTATGAACGGCGGTTCAGAGACACCAGTCGATACCGTCGACACCACCGACGGGGAGATCGCGCCGGATGCGGAACGGAGCATCTCCGCTCCGGTCACGCAGGAAGGGAACCAGCGGAGCATCTCCTACGAGGAGTTCGACCCCAAGGGGACGCTCGCGCTCATCCTCGCCTACCTCGTCGTCCTCGGCGTGATGTGGGTGTTCATGTACTTCGTCGAGTTTCTCGGCAACGAGCTGGTGGTCGTGGGGTGACCACACATGCACATCCACACCTACGAGAAACTCTGGCTCGGGCTGTCGCTGCTTCTGATCACGGGCTTTGTCGCGACCATTACCTACGGTGCCCTGGGGGCGGGTGTCGAGATGGTCGACGACAGCGGGGAGACCGTCGACCCGGACGCGCTCGGGGAGCACCCCGACTTCGCTGACCCCGGCGTCGAGCAGGTCGGCCCCAACGAGTACGACGTCTACGTCGTCGCCCACCGATTTTACTTCGAACCCGGCTCCTCGACCCAGGGCTTTGCCCCGATCACGGTGCCGGCAAACAGCACGGTCAACTTCTACATCACCTCCGCCGACGTCGTCCACGGCTTCGGCGTGGCCGGCACGAACGCGAACACGATGGTGATCCCGGGAGAGGTGAGCGAGCTGACCGTCGAGGTCGGCGAGCCCGCCGAGTACGGCATCGTCTGCAACGAGTACTGCGGTAGCGGCCACCACACCATGGAAGGACTGATGCAGGTCGTCCCGCCCGAGGAGTACAACGGCACGGGCAGTCAGACTGAGCGTCTGGGGGGTGACAGCTGATGGCGACCGAAGAGGGGACGCCGACGTTCGCGACCAGGTATCCCGAGGAGGCGTCGGTCGTCCGGCGGGCCTTCCTCGTGGCCTTCGTGGCGCTCGGGATCGGCGCGCTGGCGGGGATCATCCAGGCGCTTCACCGCACGAACATCCTCCGGCTCATCCCCTCGGCGGACTACTACACGGTGCTGACGCTGCACGGCGTGTTGCTCGTGATCGTCTTCACGATCTTCTTTCTGGTCGGGGTCTTCCAGTGGGCGATCACCCGCAGTCTCGACCGCTCGCCCCCGAACATCACCTTCACGAAGACCTGGCTGGCCCTGATGTCGCTGGGGTCGCTTCTGACCGGGGCGGCGATCATCTCCGGCGTGATCAGCGAGGTCGACGCCAGCGCGGACGTGCTCTTTACCTTCTACGCGCCGCTGCAGGCCCACCCGCTGTTCTACGCGGGGCTCGCGGTGTTCCTCGTCGGGACGTGGCTCGCCGGGGTGGACTGGTTCCGCACCTGGCTCGGCTGGCGCCGCGAGCACCCCGACGAGCGGATCCCGCTGCAGGCCTTTATGGTGCTGACGACGATGATCATGTGGTATATCGCCACGATCGGCGTGGCCGTCTCGGTGCTGTTTTTCCTGTTGCCGTGGTCGCTCGGGTTCATCGACCAGGTCAACCCGCTTCTCACCCGGACGCTGTTCTGGTTTTTCGGCCACCCGGTCGTCTACTTCTGGCTGCTGCCGGCCTACCTGCTGTGGTACACGGTGATGCCGAAGATCGCCGGCGGCCGGCTGTTCAGCGACCCGCTCGCGCGCGTGGTCTTCGTCCTCTTCGTCCTCCTGTCGACGCCGGTGGGGATCCACCACCAGTACATGGACCCCGGGATCGCACAGGGGTTCAAGTTCATCGCGATGACCAACACGATGTTCCTGCTGTTGCCCAGCCTGCTGACGGCCTTTACCGTCGTCGCCAGCATCGAGCACGGCGCCCGCCAGCGCGGCGGGACCGGCCTGCTGGGCTGGCTGCGGGCGCTCCCGTGGCGCGACCCCGCATTCACCGGGATGGCGCTCGCGGGGCTGATGTTCGCCGCCGGCGGCTTCTCCGGGATGGTCAACGCCGGCATGAACATCAACTACCTCGTCCACAACACGCTGTGGGTGCCCGGCCACTTCCACCTCACCGTCGGGACCGCCGTCGCGCTCACGTTCATGGCCGGCACCTACTGGCTGTGGCCACAGCTGACCAACCGCCGGCTCTACTCCCGGCCGATCGCCCTCGCGCAGGTCGTGCTCTGGTTCGGCGGGATGGCGCTGATGTCAAACGCCATGCACGTCGCCGGCCTGTTCGGGATCCCCCGGCGGACCGCCGAGCCCCAGTACCAGGGCTTCGAGTTCGCGACGACCTTCGGTGGCGTCAGCGAGCTGAACATCCAGCTCGCCCTCGGGGGTACGCTGCTGTTCGTCTCGACGCTGCTGTTCCTGTCGAACCTGGCGCTCTCGCTGGCCCAGCCGACCCGCTCCGGGCTCGGCCAGCGGCTGCCGGCCGCGCTGTCCGGCCCCGAGGACAGCCCCCGGGTGCTCGACAACCTCGCGCTCTGGTCGGGGATCGCGGTCGTGCTGGTCGTGCTGGCCTACGCGCTCCCGCTCGGGTCGATCATCGCCGACAGCGGCCTGCTCGGCCCCGGCGGGGCGGCGTATCCCGCGGCGCTCACCCCCGACTCGCTCGCCGGGCTCCAGGCGGCTGTCGCCGACCCCGTGGTGCGCGCACTGGAGGTGGTCGCATGAGCGACCGCCGGCCACCCGTCCGCACCCGCGGCGGGCTGCTCGTCGCGGTGGTCGTCGGCCTCGTCCTCTGGTTCGAGGCCCGGACCGTCGCCGGGATGTTCTTCGGCGTCACGCTCCCGCCGGTCCCGTACATGCTGGCCGGGGTGGTGGTGGTCGGGGCGCTGGCCATCCTCGCCGACGTCACCCGGACGAGCCACAACGCCCGCTCGTAGGACGATGTACGGACACCGGACTCCCACGCCGCCGCTGCGCTGGGTCGGCGTCGCGGTCGTCGCCGGCCTCGCGCTCGGCTACACCCTCGCCGTCGAGCCGACGGTCGCCTCCGCCGAGCAGGTCGTCTACCCCGTCGTCTGGCTGCTCGCCAGCGCGCTCGCGCTCTGGCGGGTCCGCGACCGCCTCCCCGGCCTCGGCCGCCGGGCGCTCGCTGCCGGCGCCGCGTACACGCTCGTGCTCCTGTTTTCGGCCGGACTCGTCGGCTCCCCCACCGCGAGCCCCGGGGTGGAGGTGTATCTCGCTGCGCCCGGCTGGGGTCCCGCGCTCGTCTACGGCGGCCCGCTTGTGCGGGTGGTCCTGGTCCCCTTCCTCGTCGTCGGCTACGTGACGCTGGGGGTGCTGGGGGCGCTGGCGGTCCAGCGAACCCTCCGGGCGACGGCGCCGGGCGTGCTCGGCCTCTTCGCCTGCGTGAGCTGTACGGCCCCGCTCCTGGCCGGCCTGTTCGGCTCGCTGGGCTCTGGCTCGGTCGCTGCGACGCTGATGCGCGCGCAGTACCCGGTCGCGACGGCGGTCTTTCTCCTCTCAGTGGGGCTCTTCCTGACTGTCCTCCGGCGGCCGCGCCCAGCGGACGGGTAGGCTGCCCGACCTACAGGTCGACGGTCTTGCGGTGCCAGCCGGTCGACCCGGCGGGGTGGGGCTGGCTCGGGATCTTGGTCTGCACCTCGCCGGTCCCGTCGGTCGCGCGGGTCCGGATGGACATCTCGCCGGGGGCGCGCTCGACCACCGCCCGCCAGCGGTGCCAGGCGAACTCCCCCGGCGGCTCCTCGAGGTCGGCGTCCACCCAGGTGTCGCCGCCGTCGAGACTCACCTCGACCCGGTCGACCCCGCGGAAGCCGGCGTAGGCGACGCCGCCGACGGCCACCCGACCCCCGCGGCGCTGGACCGCCCGGATGTACGAGAGCGTGTTGACGACCGCCTCCTCGTCCCAGCCCCGCTCCTCCCAGTAGGCCACGTGGTCGGCCGTGCTGAGTTCGATGTCGGTGAGCCACTTCGTCGAGCGCATCCCGTACCGCCCGGGGACCAGCAACCGCGCGGGGGCGCCGTGTTCCGTCGAGAGGGTCCGGCCGTTCAGCCCGTAGGCGACCAGCACCTCCGGGTGGTCGCGGACGTACGACCAGGGGAGCGCCTCGGTGTAGCCGTCCGCGGATTTGGTGACGACGTCCACGACCTCGCCGTCGGGCACGGCCTGTTCGACCAGCGCCCGCAGCGGGACCCCTCGCCACCGACCCGTGCTGATGAGGTCGCCGCCCACCTGGTTCGAGATGCAGACCATCGTCACCACCTGGCTGGTGCTCTCGGGGTGGTCGAGCAGGTCCTCGAAGGTCAGCTCGTAGGTGTCGCCGGCTGCCCCGCCGACCGACAGCGACCAGTTCTCGTCGTCGATCTCCGGGTCGTCGATGGTCTTGTCGACCACGTAGTGCGAGCCAAGCGGCGTCACCGGCCTGGGCATCCCCTCGAAGCCGAACCCGAACTCCGCGTCGGTCTCGGCCGTCGAGAGCGTCACCTGGCCGTCCCGCTCGGAACGGCTCACCTCCGGCGTCGCGGTCACCGTCGCCCCGGCTCCGGCCCCGTCGGTCGTTCCGGCCTCCTTGGCCGCCTGTGCGTCCTCGCCGTCGAGCGCGGGCAGCGGCTCGGTCTCCCCATCCTCTCCCCCGCTCGCGCCCGGGAACAGCACCGTCCGGGCGCCGGAGACGGCCCCGACGCCCACCAGCCCGAGCACCGCCGCTCCCAGGCTCCCGAGGAAGGGCCGCCGGTCGTCGTCGGCACCCGGCGCGCCGGGAGACACCGCCCCGCCGAGGGCAAGCCCGTAGACCACGAGCGGGAGCGCCCCGAACAGCGTCGCCGCGAGGAGTCCCGGCAGGGGGCCAGCGACCGTCGCGACCGCGGCCGCCGTCCCGGCGAGTGCGACCGGCACCAGCACCGCCGGCCGCCGGAGGCTCCCCGGGACCCGCGACCAGTACGCGCCGAGGGCGGCACCGGCTGCGAGGGCGCCGATGCCCAGGCCCGCGACCAGCGCCGGCTGTGCGCCCTCGCCGAGTGCCTCTATCGCCGTCGTCGAGACGGCCCCCGGACTGGCCTCGATGACGAACTGCGCCACCCCTACCAGCGGGACGCCGCCGGCGAGCGGCGCCACGAGCGCCGTCCCGGCGACCCACAGCAGCGCGCCCACCGCTCCCCGGAACGCGCCACGGAAGTCTGCAGCCATACCTCCTCCATCGGTCTGTTAGCATATAACGGATCCGTCGGAATCCCGGCACCCTCGCACGACCCACCGGGGTTCGAGGCGGATCTGAACTCGATTGCGAGACTCACTCCGTTCGTCTCGCGCGGTTCAAATCCGCCAGCCGCCTCGCACACGCGCCGCTCGAAGGCGAGCGGCGCGAGAACTCAGTGGGCCGGGGCGGATTTGAACCGCCGGCTTCCTCCGTGTGAAGGAGGTATCATAACCGAACTAGATCACCGGCCCTGCCGGTTTCCGATACCGTGGGGCCGGACTTAAGAATTATCTTCGCCTTCGCCCCGCCCGAGTCGCTCGCGGGCCTTGCCGATGGCCTTCTCCGCCTCGCCCTCGGCGCGACCCTGAAGCTCCTTCAGGTCCGCTCTGACCTCCTCGAGCCGGCTCGGCTCCGGCTCCTCCTCGCCGCCGGTCAGCTCCGCGACCCGCTCCTGAAGGGGCTCGAGCTCTTCGCTGATGCCCCGCTTTGCCGTCTCGCCCGCGCGCTTGAGGTAGTACCGGGTGTCCTCGAAGTGTTTGTTCATATCTGTCCGTACGCGAAGGACAGATATATCCCTTGTGGGCGGGAGGCTGCCGCGTCGTACGGCAGTTCGCGGGGCGGGACGCGCTCAGTACTCGGGGTTCTCCTCCCGGACACCCTCGCGCTTGTTGACCACGCGGGCGAGGGTAAACAGCGCATCGGAGAGGCGGTTGAGGTAGACGATGGCGGTCTCGTTGACGGCGGCCTCCTCGGAGGCGAAGGCGACCGCGCGGCGCTCGGCGCGGCGACAGACCGCGCGGGCGTGGTGCAGCCGCGACCCGGGGCCCGAGCCGCTGGGGAGGATGAAGGACTCGAGGGGGTCGAGTTCGTCGTCGTAGCCGTCGATCCACCCCTCGACCTGGTCGACGTGCTCCTCGCGGACGGCGGGGTCGTCCTCGTCGGGCTCGGGGTTGGCGAAGTCAGCCTGGACGATGTGGAGGTGATTCTGGGCCTCCCGGAGCTGGGCGTCGACGTCGTCGTGGCCGGTCGGCCGGACCGTCCCCACTAGGGCGTTGAGTTCGTCGACGGTGCCGTAGGCCTCGATGCGTCCGCTGGCCTTCGAGACGCGGTCCATGTTCCGCAGGTCGGTCATCCCCTCGTCGCCGCGGCCGGTGTAGACCTTCATATACCCTCCTCGGGCGGCACGGACTTAGGCGTTCAGTCGCCGGCCGCGCCGCCGGCTTCCTCGCGGTCGCGGGAGCTGTCGCGGCCGGCGCCCTCGGCGTACAGCGAGTAGGTCATCACGCCGAGGCCGAGGGCGGTGAACACGCTCTGTGCGGTGACGCTGGCGTCCAGCGAGAGCCCGAGATACTGGTGTCCGAGTCCGCCGGCCAGCGCTCCGGCGGTGAGCAGGCCGATCCCGAGCGCAAGCGCGCGCAGGGCGGGCGAGTCAGTCCGTCGTGCGGCCCGGGCGGCGAGCAACGTGAGCGCACCGCCACAGACCAGCGTGACGGTCTTGGCCGCTACGAGGAGGACGCTGACCTCGCCGGCTACCATGACTGCCCCTCCATGCCAGGCTGTCTCCCGGGCTCGTACTTATACTCCGGCGCGCGTTCCTGCGGCCTGAAAATCTGCCTACTCGGTGTACAGCGAGTAGACGATGACCGCGAAGCCGACGGTGACGAGGGCGCTCTCGACCAGCAGACCGACCTGGATCCGGAACTGGAGGACCTGGTCGAGCACCCCCGCAAGCAACGTGCCGAGGGTCACCACCCCGAACCCGATCGACAGCGCCCGCAGGGCGGGGGCGCCGGTCCGCCGGTAGGCCTTGTAGGAGAGGTAGGTGATGAGTGCGCCCAGCAGCAACGTCAGCGTCTTCAGCGCGACGATGGCGACCGGCGTGGTGATCTGGTGTGGACTCATGTTTCCTTGCGCACCTCCGACCAGAGGTCAGCGAGCCGTTCGTCGGCCGACCGGGGCCGGCGCGCGATGTCGGCCTCGAACTCCCGGCTCTCCGAGAGCCCGATGACCACCTCCTCGAACGCGACGGCGTACCGGCTGGCGTGCTGGCCGTCCGGCCGGACCGCGACCCCCTCGTCGAGCAGCGACGCCTCCGTCAGCAGGTCGAGCTTCCGGTAGGTCGTCGAGAGGGGGACGTCCGCGGCCTCGGCGATCTCGTCCGCGGTCATCGGTTCCTCCAGTGCCCGCACGATGGCCCGACAGTCCGGGTCGTCCAGCGCGTCCAGCACCGCTTGCAGGTCCGGCGTATCGTCGTCCGCGAACGGGTCACGGACCATCCTACCCCGCACTCCCCGCGCCACGGATAAAACCGCTCCGACATCGGGGCGGGGCGGAACGGCGACGGGACGCGCGGACGGCGCGGTCGGCCGTCTGTCTCGACCCGCGGTGGTCCACGGTGTCACCGCGTGTAGCGTCTCCGCCGGTCGGACTGCTCGCGCTGCCGGCGGCGCAGGAGGACGAGAAACAGCAGCGGCGAAAGTAACCCGAGCACGATCATCGCAGCCAGGGTCTGGAGCGCGGTGTCGTTCGCGGAGTTGGGCGGGCCGGAATCGCCGCCACCACCCTCGCCGCCGTTACCGCCGCCGCCCTCGCCACCGCTACCGCCACCGTCGCCGCCGCCCTCGCCACTGCCACCGCCGCCGTCCTCGCCGCCGGTGTCGGGCAGGTCGCCGACGACGACGACCCCTTTCATCCCGAGTCCGCGGTGGGGTCGACAGAAGTACTTCACCACGCCCGCGGAGTCGAAGGTTCGCTCGTAGGTGAACCCCTCCTCCGAGGTGAGGTCGCTCTCGAAGTTCCCGGCCTCGTCGACGACGTTGTGCTGCTGGCCCTCGCCGGTCCACTCCCAGCGGACCGTCGTCCCGGGGTCGACCTGGACGGCGGCGGGACCGAAGCCGTAGGCGCCGCCGTTGGCCTCGACGCCGACCTCAACGGTCGCCTCCTCCTGTCCGGTCGCGTCGACGACCGTCCCGTCGTAGTTGCCCACGTCCGAGAGCCAGCCGTCGAAGTCGGTCTGTGCGGCGGCCGGTCCGGCCGCCGAGGCGACGGCGACCGCCGCTGTCGCCCCGCCGGCGGCTCTCAGCAACCCCCGCCGCGTGTACGCGCTCTCTCCGTCCATACCTGTGTCTGCCACGGTCGCCACTCATAAAACCGATTATTCGTCACGGGCTCGCAGACCCGCCCCGCCCCCAGTGTTGCTCCGGGGGTCCTTCGACGCGCGAACATGTTCACGCCCGTTCTCGACGCCTTATACTCCTGATTCTCCTTAAGATGTTCCTCCGCACACGTCCACACGCAAGGTGACCACCAATGTTCGATACTTCGCGGCGGCGGATGCTCCAGGCGCTCGGGATCGGGGGCGTGGCGTCGGTCGCCGGCTGTGCCGGCGCCCCGCAGACTGAGAGTGACCCGCCGTCGACTGGCTCCGCCCCGGTCCAGACGGACACGGGCACGCCTGCGCCCAAACAGACCGACGTGGACTCGGTCGCGGCGGACCCCGCGGACCTGCCAGACCCGGTCGACCGGGACAGCACGGCGACGGTCGAGGTCGACCTCGAGGTCCGGGAGGTGACCGCCGAGGTCGAGCCCGGCGTCACGTTCGACTACATGACCTTCAACGGGACCGTGCCCGGCCCGATGGTCCGCGTGCGGCGCGGTGACACCGTCGAACTCACCATCCGCAACCCCGAGGGCAACGGGATGCCCCACAACGTCGACTTCCACGCCGCCTACGGGACCGGCGGGGGTGCGGAGGCGACCGGCGTCAACCCCGGCGAGCAGAACAAGCTGAAGTTCCAGGCCCGCTACCCCGGCGCGTTCATCTACCACTGTGCGGTCCCGAACCTCGACTACCACATCTCCGCAGGGATGTTCGGGATGATCCTCGTCGAGCCCGAGGACGGGATGCCCGAGGTCGACCGGGAGTTCTACCTCGGCCAGCACGAGCTCTACACGGACAAGGCGACCGGCGAGGAGGGCCACCACGGCTTCGACTTCCAGGCGATGGCCGCCGAGGAGCCGACCTACGTCCTCCTGAACGGCGAAAAGTACGCCTACGCCGCGGCCCGGTACGGCCCGCTCGAGGCCGAAGTCGGCGAGACCGTCCGGGTGTTCCTGGTCGACGGGGGGCCGAACGTCACCTCGAATTTCCACCCGATCGGAAACGTCTGGACGAAGGCCTGGCCGAACGGCGCGGTCGCGGGCGACCCCGACCGGTTCGCCCAGACGATGAAGGTCGCGCCCGGTAGCTGTTTCGTCGGCGACATGGAGCTTCCGGTGACCGAGCGGATCAAGCTGGTCGACCACGCGCTCAGCCGCGTGGCCAGGAAGGGACTGCTCGCCGAGATCGACGTCGCCGGGCCGGAAAACGAAGAGATCTACGACCCCGACTTCGGCGGCTCGCGCCACGACGACCCGATGTACAGCTAAGAACGGACGGTTTCCCCCCGGTGACCCGGGAACCTTTTTTAACTCCCTGCACAAGAGCCGGTGTGCTCTCGGTCGAACTGCACGCCCACTCCGAGGCCTCGTACGACGGCCGTGACCCCGTCGAGCGGCTGCTCGAGCGGGCCCAAACTGTCGGCCTCGACGGCCTCGCGGTCACCGACCACGACGCCATCCAGGCCAGCCTGGAAGCCGCCGACCTGGCCCCGGAGTACGACCTCGTCGGGATCCCGGGGATGGAGGTCACCAGCGCCGCCGGCCACGTGCTCGCGCTGGGCGTGCGCGAACTGGTCCCCGAGGGGCTGTCCTTCGCGGAGACGCTCGACCGGATCCACGACCTCGGCGGCGTGGCGGTGGTCCCCCATCCCTTCCAGACCTCCCGCAGCGGCGTCCTCGCCAACATCTCGGAGGACGAACTAGCGGAGGCTGACGCCATCGAGATCTACAACTCCCGGCTGCTGACCGGGCGAGCCAACCGCCGGGCCGAGCGCTTCGCCCGCCGACGTGGGCTCCCGATGACGGCCGGCAGCGACGCCCACATCGCCGAGATGGTCGGCCAGGCGGTCACCCACGTCGACACCGACGAACGGAGCGCCGCGGCCATCCTTGAGGCGGTCCGCGAGGGCCGGACGACCGTCGAGGGCCGGCGCACTCCCTTCTACATCAGCTTCCGGCAGGCCGCCGGCGGCGTCAAACGCCGGGCGGTCAGCCGCGTCCAGCGCCTGCTCGACTGATGCGCGGCGCCGACCCCGACCTCGTCCGCCGGGCGCTCGCCGACCGCGACCCCCTACCCGGCACGACCGGCTTCGCCGGCGCTCTCGACGGCCGGCTCGTCCGCGACGTGCTCGGCCGGGAACCGCTGTACACCGACCCGGGGAACGGGGACTGGAGTCACGACCCCGCCGACCTCGACGAGCCGGTCCCGGTCCCGGCCGGGCACGTCCGCGAAGGGGTGGAGACCGAGCGCGTCTGGCGCCTTCCCGACCCGGATCCGGTCGGGGACCGGGGAGCGGTCGAGGCGGTCCGGCGGGCGCTCGGTGCGGCACTGGACGGGGTTGCCGCCCGCGGGACCGACGGGCTCGCCGTCGCCTTTTCGGGGGGTGTTGACTCGGCGCTGCTGGCCGCCCGGCTGGACGCGCCGCTGTACGTCGCGGGCTTTTCGGACAGCGCGGACGTGGCCGCCGCCCGCGAGGGGGCGCGCCTGCTCGGGCGCGAGGCGGACCTGCGGGTCGTGAAACTCGACCACGACCGGCTGGTGGCGGCGGTGCCCGAGGTGGTGGCGGCGACGGGCCGGACGGACCCGATGGACGTCGGGATCGCTCTCCCGCTGTTTCTGGTCGCCCGCCGGGCGGCCGCCGACGGCCACGACCGGCTGGCGCTCGGCCAGGGTGCCGACGAGCTGTTCGGCGGCTACGACAAAGTCGCCGGCGCGCCCACCGATTCCCGGGTGGAGGCCACGACCGTCCGTGGGGCGCGCCGCGAGGTGCTGGGGTCGCTGCCCGGGCAGCTCCCGCGGGACGTGCTCGCCTTGCGGGCTGCGGGTGTCGAACCCGTCACGCCGCTGTTGCACGACCGCGTGGTTCGGGCGGCGCTGGCGCTCGACGGCGAGGCGCTCGCGGGCGGCAGCGAGCGCAAGCGCGCGCTCCGGCTTGCGGCCCGTGCGTGGCTCCCCGACCGGCTGGCCTTCCGGAAAAAGCGGGCTGTCCAGTACGGCAGCCACGTCGACCGCGAACTCGCCCGGCTGGCCCGACGGAACGGCTTCAAGCCCCGGATGGAGGACAACGTCCAGCGGTACGTCGAATCGCTGGTGGTATAGTCGCCTCGTTCGTGATACAATCGCCTCATCTCCGTTTCGGCGCGCGCTGTCGCGGCTCCTGCCGCGACAACACTGTGCGAGGGGCGAGTAGCGCAGGAGCGAACGGAGTGAGCGACGAGCAACGCAGTCGGCTGGGGAGGTGTGTGGCGTCGGGCGGGGTCGAGAGGGGCGAGCCGCTGGACGAGCGAGACGACGTAAGCACCGCAACGAGCGACGCGAGTGAGGAGCGCAGCGAGTCGCAGCCGTCCAGCGGCTCGGGGCTCTCTCCGTCAGTAGGCGGAGACCAGAGAAAGCCCCCGCGTTCTCGACTCGCGCGGCTCGCTGCGCTCCTCGTCGTTCCCTCCGGTCACTCCTGTGGTGCTTGCGTCACCGGGAGAGCGAAGCTCTCCCGAGCTCACGGCGGCTCCGCCGCCGTGAACGCCGTGCTTCGTCGAGAACGCGGCCCCTTTCAGTCCCACCCATGCTCGCGGTTACACCGCTCGCACTCGTTGCGCTCACTTCGTTCGCGCAACGCACGCCACACACCTCCCCAGCCGATTCGCTCGTTCGGTCGCATAGCTCCCTCACTCGCTCACCCCTCGCGCGGCATCGTCGCAGCACGAGGCTGCGACAGCGCGCGCCGAAGTGCAATCGCAGTCTACACCGACTCCACGGCCTCGATAGCCCGTTGCCCGACCTCGACCACGTCCGCCTCGAGTTCGTCGGCCCGGTCACGCAGGTCCCCCGGCGTGAGCCACTCCCAGTCGGCGGCGGGCTGCTCGCCCGGTCCGGGGGTGATGTCGCGGCTTTCGACCTGCCCGTAGAAGACGAAGTCGATATGCTGGTGGCCGACCTCGCCGCCGCAGGTGTTGATGTCCTCCAGCAGGAAGTGCTGGGGCTTGGGGATGCTCTCGGCGGTCGGCGAGTCGACCCCGTCCTGCGGCGCGACCAGCTCGACATCCATCCCGAGCTCCTCCCGCACCTCCCGCCGGGCGGCCCCGTGGGGGGTCTCGTCGCGGTCGATGTGGCCACCGGGCGGAAGCCACATGTCGAGCTTGTCGTGGCGGTGCAGCGCGGTCGCGCCGTCGTTGACGACGTAGACCGTCGCGACGAAGTGACGCGTCGTCTCCATGCCTTCCCCTCGGCTGCCGGCGGTTTCAGCGTTGGCCTTGCCACTCAGCGCCGGCCTTGTCCCCCGACCCGTGGCGGCGGCAGGACCGCCGCCCAGGCGCGCTCGTGGGCGTAGTAGACGCCCATCTTCACGAGGCTCGCACCGAGCCCGATGCCCAGCGCCGCCCCGCCGTCACCCACCACGAGGTAGGCGACCGTCACCGTCACCGCCAGGCTCGTCAGCCGGTAGGTGAGGGTCTTGGCAAGAAACCGCCGGCGTGCGACGAATGACAACATAGAACAACATAGAGGTATATATCCTATATATTTAACGGAGCCGCGGACCGCGCGGGCGGTCGCTGCTCCGGCGGGGCCGGTGCCGCCTGGTCCCGGGTGCGCGGGCGGAAAGGCAGATTCTTACCCCCGACGGCCGTGGGTCGGGTATGAGCTACGACAGGGTCAGGGAGACCGACCCCGCGGTCGCGGACGCACTCGCGAGCGAGCGCGAGCGCCAGAACGACACGCTGGCGATGATCGCCAGCGAGAACCACGCCAGCGAGGCCGTCATGGAGGCCCAGGGCTCGGAACTCACCAACAAGTACGCCGAGGGCTACCCCGGCGAGCGCTACTACGCGGGCTGCGAGCACGCCGACACCGTCGAGGAACTCGCCCGCGAGCGCGCGAAGGAACTGTGGGGGGCCGACCACGTCAACGTCCAGCCACACTCCGGTACCCAGGCCAACATGGGCGTCTACCTCGCGATGCTCGAGCCCGGGGACAAGATCCTCTCGATGGAACTCGAGCACGGCGGCCACCTCTCGCACGGCCACCCCGCCAACTTCACCGGCAAGACCTACGAGGTCGAACAGTACGGCGTCGACCCCGAGACGGGCTACATCGACTACGAGGACCTCGCAGCGACCGCCGCCGAGTTCGAGCCCGACATCGTCGTCTCGGGCTACTCCGCGTACCCCCGCGACATCGACTTCGAGCGCATCCAGGGCGTCGCCGACGACGTGGGCGCCTACCACCTCGCCGACATCGCCCACACCACGGGCCTGGTCGCCGCGGGCGTCCACTCCTCGCCGGTCGGCGTCGCCGACTTCGTCACCGGCTCGACACACAAGACGATCCGCTCGGGCCGCGGTGGCATCATCATGTGTGAGGAGGAGTACGCCGACGACGTCGACGCGGCGGTGTTCCCGGGCGCGCAGGGCGGCCCGCTGATGCACAACATCGCGGGCAAGGCAGTCGGGTTCAAGGAAGCGCTGGAACCGGAGTTCGAGGAGTACGCCCAGCAGGTCGTCGACAACGCCCGCGCGCTCGGCGAGCGACTCCAGGAACACGGCTTCTCGCTGGTGTCGGGCGGGACCGACACCCACCTCGTGCTGGTCGACTTGCGCGAGTCCCACCCCGAGACGACCGGCAAGGACGCCGAGACGGCCCTGGAGGAAGTCGGCATCGTCCTCAACGCCAACACCGTCCCCGGCGAGACCCGCTCGGCCTTTAACCCCTCGGGGATCCGCGCCGGCACGCCCGCGCTCACCACCCGCGGCTTCGGCGAGGAGGCCTGCCGCGAGGTCGCCGACCTCATCTCCCGCGTCGTCGACGACTACGACGACGAGAGCGTGAAAGCCGAGGTCGCCGACCGCGTCGACGAGCTCACCGACGAGTACACGCTGTACGACTGACGGCACGAGGAAGTGACAAAATTAAAGACGGCGCTCTCGGTTGGCGTGCCATGGACAGGCGCCGCCGTCGCCTCATTAGCGGTCTCGCAGGGAGTGTCGGGCTATTCGCCGGTTGTTCGAGCGCCTCCGACCTCGTTGGACCGGATGCTACGGGGGGGACCACGACACGAGGTTCTGCCGACGCCCCCGTGGCTATCGACTGGCTTCCTGCTCCCGACTCGGTAACGACGGCGACCGACCCGCCAGCCTTCACCGTCGCCCCACGACGCGTTGCCGCCGTCGATGACGAACTCGAGAATCAGGTGTACCGTTTCTTCGAAACGCTGGTCAGGTACAAACTCCCTGACATCGACTTCCGCCGGCTTGATGCTGTAGCCAGCGGTCCGCAAACGACTGCTGTGGTCGGGCCATACGACAGAGACAACGCTGTCGACGACGACGACCCGGCCCCGGACCCGCCAGGCGGGGCCGACTGGTTCATCAGCGGCGACCCGACGAACAGCCGGACAGAGCTGACCGGCCTCCGCGACTCGACCGTCGTCGTCGCCGAACCGAGCCTTTCGGCGGACCGGGCGACTGTCGGCGAACGCTCCATAGCCGCTGGCACCAGTGAGGCCAACGGCTACCGCGACCAGCCCGGGATGGACGAGGTCCTCACCGGGCTCGCGGACGCCGACTTCCGGCGGCTCCAGCCGGTCGGGTCGACGGTGGACCGGCGGCCGGAGCGGGGCCTGTTTCCCGACGAACTGGCGTACGGCCTCGGTCTCCGGTTCGACGGGGAATCGACTACCGTGACGGTCGTCAGGGTGTTCGACTCGACGCCCCCCGAACAGGACCTGGAGGCGTGGCTGGCGGCCAACGATTCGCCAGGCCTCGACGGCCCGGAGTTACTGGACCAACGCGCGGTGTTCAGCAGAGAACTACCGACCGACGAGGTGACGTTGCGAACGCTTGCCACGCCGGTCAGGCGTATCGAGACGGCTGACCCCGCCGTTGTCCCGTCAGACTCGAAAACGACGGTCTACACGACCGCTAGCCAGTTCTTTTACAAGCCGTTCTACCAGGACGGTCTGACGGTCCCGTCCGACCGCCCGGTGGAGTTCGTCCTCCGGTCGGAGGATGTCGTCCATGGATTCGAGATAACCGGGACGCCAGTTGACCGGACACTCGTTCCCGGCGAGCGCGCACGCGTGTCGCTCTCCCTGGATGCAGGGGAGTACACCGTCCTGACGAGCCGCTACAACGGCGAAGGCACGGACGCGACGAGGGCTCGGTTGACCGTCGAGGGGGTCGGACAGCGGGGTCGTCTCGAGGAGTGGCTGGCGGAGACAAACAACTTCGACGGCAGCGTCACCGACGCAACCGATCGAGACGAAGTCACCGTTCGTGTCGGTGCGGAGGGTAATGGCGGTCCGTTCGCGTTCGACCCGCCCGCGGTCCGCGTCGAGTCCGGCACGACCGTGCGCTGGGAGTGGTCGAGTGAGGGAGCCCAGCACAGTGTCACTCACACCGACGAGGCGTTCGGGACTGGCGTCAAGGAAGCCCCTTTCAGCTACGAGCACGTCTTCGACGAAGCCGGGATGTACCGGTACTACTGTCTACCACACAGGGGGCTGGGGATGAAAGGCGCTATCCTCGTCGGCGGATAGGTCCAGCAACGCCTTTGTGACCCCGTAACCCGTGTCCCTGGTATGGCAAGTACCGGTGACGGATCGCCTGTACTCCGGAGTCGACGGAGGTACCTCGTCGCGGGTGCGACTGTAGTCCTCGCTCTGGCCGGCTGTACCACCTCGGGGTCGGAGACGGACACTCCCCCCGGCGGTGCGACCGACGACGGGGATGCAGACGCGACAGACACCGACCCCGGGACAGGGGACCTCGACCTCCGAGAGGCCAACGTCGTCGGCGTCGACGTCACGACCGACGGCGGTCGCTACACCTTCGACGTGACGCTGCACCACGACGACGAGGGCGAGGAGGGCTACGCGAACTGGTGGCAGGTCGAACGACTCGACGGTACCCGGCTCGGCCGGCGCGAGCTACTCCACCCCCATGCACAGCAGCCCTTCACCCGCTCGGACAGCTACGACCTGCCCGCGGACGTCTCCTGTGTCGTCGTTCGGGGCCACGACGAGACCCACGGTTACGGCGGACGGGCGATGCTCGTCGACCTGGAGTCGGGAGCGGTCCGGGAGATCGACCAGGGGCGTGACCGGCAGCCGATATCGGCGTCGGCCTGCCCGTCCTGACGCCGGACTCGACGGCCCGCCACAGACGGGGTGTCTCACTGCGGGACGGGCGCTGTCTGTGGCACGGAAAGCGAGGACGGCGGTGGTGGCGGGACAACCAGTTGCGATGCCAGACCGTTCCTGTCGCCCAGTCTTCCGCCGTCCAGGGTGGGTGTGGGGTGGTAAGACGGCGACAGCCGGACCGTCCGACGTGCCTCTGACATTCGACCGGTCGTCGTCCTTCTGTCGCCACTCTCCCGTCGGGGCCGGTCGGGTATGGATTCGTTCGCTAGCATTCCAACGGCCGCCCGCGACGGGGGGCTAATTACTGAAACGCCGGCCGCGACGGCCGGAGCCCGTGACCCTCTCAGCGCGCCGTCCCGGCCGGGTCGTCGAACAGGAGCGCGAACACGCGGCGCTGGCCCTCCCGGAGGTGTCGGGTGACCGTCGGCTGCGAGACCCCGAGCAGCTCGGCCAGCTCCGAACCCGTCGTCTCGCGGGGCGACTCGAAGAAGCCACTCTCGTATGCGGTTCTCAGGACCTCGAGCTGGCGGTCGGTCAGCGCGGCGTCGACGTCGGTCCCGAAGCTACGGCGCGTCCGGGCCGGGCCGTCGACCTCCTGGCGCGCGAGTAGCTCCGTCCCGGGGTAGTGGTCGCTCACCCGGGCGACAAACTCCCGGATATCCCGCTCCTGTGGGAGTCTGACGGTCGCCGTGGTCTCCCCGGGGTGAGCGACCACGTCCTCGGGGATGGCGCCACAGGAGAGGAGTGTCGCCGCCACGCTCCCCTCGGCGACGGTCACCCGGAACACGTACTCCGCCCCACTGTTCACCTCGGTCAGTGACTCGACGGCGACGGAGCCGGCCTCGAGGGCGTGAAGCTCCTCGACCGGCGGGTCGGTCAGCGCGAAGACGAGCCGGGTCGACCCAGTCGCATCCGGCGTCAGCTCGTAGTAGCTCACCGGCTCGCCGGCCGTCGCCGCCACGAGATTCATGAACCCCTCCCCGCCCGGGATCCGCAACTCCAGCTCCGTGCTCCGGTCGGCGAGGACACCCTGCCGGGCCTCGGCGACGTTGATCCCGTAGCCGACGGTCTCGCCGAGGTTCACGAGCGTCTCCCCCATCTCGGCGAAGGCGCCGGGGTCGGTCGCGTAGACAGCCAACGCGCCGTACTGGACCCCGCGGTCGGTCAGCGGGACCGCACACGCCGACTGGAACCCCCGCTCGGCCGCCGCCCGCGCCCACTCGCTGCGCTGGAGGTGGTCGGTCACGTCGACGCAGGTCGCTTCCCCGCCTGCCGCCCGCGCGGCCGGTTCACCGACCCCCCCGTTCAGCTCAAGCGGAGCGTCGTCGAGGTAGCCGGCGCCGTCACCGGCCCAGGCCCGGGGTTCGACCCGGTCGCCGTCGGGCGGGACCGAGCCGATCCAGGCGAACGCGAAGGCCTCGTCGGTCAGCCGCCGGCAGACCATCTCCTCCAGTTCGGCGCGCGAGCGGGCGCGGACGAGAACCCGGTTCACCTCCCGGACGAGCCGGCCGGCCACCTCGACCCGCTCCAGACGGCTCGCCTGCCGGGAGAGTGTCGCCTCCCGCTCGCGCGCGGCCCGCTCGTGTGCCACCCGCTCCAGCGCACTCGTCGCGGTCGAGGCGAGCAGGTCCACCAGCGTCCGCTCGCGGGTGTTGAAGGTACCAGGGGTCCGCGAGGCAGCGACGAGGACGCCGTGCTCGTTGAGCGGCACGAAGACGGCGCTCCGGGCGTCGGTGTCGGGGTTCGCGAGCCGGTCGGCCTCCGCGAGGTAGTCGAACGTCCGGGTCTCGCCGGTCGCGTAGGCCTGCCAGACCTGAGCGTCGCCGTTCCCCGGACCGAACGTCAGCGTGTCGCCGTAAAACTCCCTGAGGAGGGCGGTGACGGTCGCCGGTTCGAGGACGTTCTTTTCGGGGTCGAACCGGAAGACGCCGACGGCCTCGACGTCCAGCACGTCCGTCGCGACTTCGACCGCCGTCTCGTAGACTGTCCCGGCGGTCTCCGCACTTTCGAGCCGCTCGGCGGCCGCCTGCAGGAACTCGAGCGTTCGCTCGCGTTTGCGGTGCTGGAGCGAGCCGATGGTCCGTCCGACCGCCGCCCCGAGCCCGTCGAGCGCGTCCCGCTCGTGGACTCCGTAGGCGTCCCGGCGGGCGTCGCCGACGACCAGGAGGCGGTAGACTTCGCCCCGGTGGGCGACGGGGACGAACGCGAGGGTTCCGACCCCGCGTTCCTCGGCGAGACTCCGCCAGGCTGTGGGGGAGTTCTCCCCGCGGGGGTCGGCGACCTGCGTGCGCTCGCGCCCGACCGCGAGCAGGCCGGGGCTGGGACCCTCGGTGGGCACGAGGCTCGTGGCAGTCTCCTCGTCGACCCCCGCCGCCGTCCGGAACGTGAACTCGCGGTCGTCGTAGCAGAAGACGGCCACGAATTCGACGGGTCCGGCGCTTCCGACGGTGTCACGGACCGTCCGGTCGACTCCTGCCCGACTCGTCGCGTCCACGAGCCGTTCCTCGACCCGCTCTGCGAGCAACTCCAGGCGCTCGACCGACGAGACCGTCCGGTCGCCGGCGTCGCCTACGTCTGCTGGCATCGGCCCCCCCGTCGCGCTGCGGTGCGCGCCTCTCTGGAGTGCATGCTACGTGTGACGGCATTGTCGTTATAGAGGGATGATAGTTTGCCATGAGAGCCAAACGTCGCCGGCCGGGTGGGTGCTCTCTCAGCGCTCGACCGGGACCGTCAGCGAGGACTGGACCCAGGCGTACTCGTTGTGCGGATCCGAGACCATCGCCACCGTCGTGTCCCGGAGTTCGAACTCCTCGTACGTCTCGCGGACCGCGGCCCCGCCCGTCGTGTCGACTTCGCTCATACCCTCAGGTGGCGTCACACCGGCATAGCCGTACTTTCAAACATGTGACGCGGCCCGTTCGGCCGACGCTAACTATTGAACCCGGCGGCGACAGACGGGGATTCCGGGACGTTCAAGAGCGGCCGTCCCCCTCCCCCTGACATGACGGAGATACTTGACGGCGAGGCGCTCGCCGCGGAGGTCAGGGAGGGGCTCGTGGCGGCCATCGAGCGCCTGGCCGACGCCGGGGCCCGGCCGACGCTTGCGACGGTGCTGATGAGCGAGGACCCCGCCAGCGAGACCTACGTCTCGATGAAACAGGACGACTGCGCGGAGGTGGGGATCGAGGCCCGCGACATCGGGATCGACCCCGACGCGCCCGCCGCGGAGCTATACGATACCATCGACGACCTGAACGCAGACCCCGAAGTGAACGGGATTCTCGTCCAGATGCCCGTCCCCGACCACGTCGACAAGCGCCGCGTCCTCCGTCGGATCGACCCCGCGAAGGACGTCGACGGCTTCCACCCCGAGAACGTCGGCCGGCTGGTCGCGGGCGACGCCCGGTTCAAGCCCTGTACGCCCCACGGCATCCAGAAGCTGCTGGCAGCGGCCGGCGTCGACCCCGAGGGGAAAGACGCCGTCGTCGTCGGGCGCTCTGACATCGTCGGCAAGCCGATGGCGAACCTCCTGATGCAGAAGACCGCCGGCGGCAACGCCACGGTGACCGTCTGTCACTCCCGGACCGACGACCTGGCCGCGAAGACCCGCGGTGCGGACATCCTCGTCGCTGCCGCCGGCGCCCCGGAGATGATAGACGGCGACATGCTCAGCGAAGGGGTCGTGGTGGTCGACGTCGGCGTCAACCGCGTCGATGCCGACACCGAGAAGGGGTACGAACTCGTCGGGGACGTCGACTTCGAGAGCGCACGTGAGAAAGCGCGCGCCATCACGCCCGTCCCGGGCGGCGTGGGGCCGATGACCCGCGCGATGCTGCTGTACAACACGGTGAAGGCGACCGCCCAGGACGCGGGCGTCGAGGTCGACCTGCCCTGACCTGCCGGCCAACCACTCCGCTGTCGGCCTGTTCGACTCAGACCCGTTCCTGCGCCCGCGCGAGGGCCGTCTCGTCGTCCGCCTCGAGGTAAGCGTGCAGGTCACGGAGCGCACGGACGACCCGCTCCGCACGCTCGGGCTCGACGTCGCCGTCGAGCGCCTCGACACGCTTGCGCTCGGCGCGGACTCCCGAGAGCACCCGGCTCACCTCGCGGTCCGGGTCGTCGTACACCCGCCGGAGGTCGCTCACGTAGGCGTCCGCCGCGGCCGCGACCGCCAGCCCGCGCCCGGCGCGCAGCCCCGCGGGCACCTCCTCCGGGTCGGGGCGCTCGCCGCTGTCGGCGGTCCGCAGCAGCTCCAGCAGGTACAGCTCCGCCGCGTCGTCGACCCGCATCCGGCGCGCGAGTTCGGCCCCGACCCGCCGCAGCTCCGCCGCCGCCAGATACGTGTCGTCGAGCGGCTCCAGCCGGCCGGCGTGGACGAACCCCGCCCGACGGACGTACTCGGCAGACGCCTCGCCGGCTCGCCGTGCCAGCTCGTCGGTCGAGGCGGTGTCGACCGCGTTTCGCACCTCACTCAGGTCGAGTTCGACCGCGCCGCCGGTGTGCTCGGCGCGCTCGCCGACGCCGACGCTTCTGACCGAGCCACACGCCGGACACTGTATCTCCCCGGTCTCGTAGTACGACCAGCGCTCGCCACAGTCGGTACACTCGCGCTCGCCGCGTATCTCCATACGCCACCTACGCGCCAGCCGGGCATAAGCGCCGGCCATCGCTGCCGGCGGCGCCGGGGCTCCCGTCGGCCCGGTCGACACGGCAGACTCCCGGGGGCCCGGTTCGTGTCAACCGAGCGGCCGACATGTTTAAGTTCATCAACCCGGTTGTATCAGGTGACGCTTCGCTTGGAGGGCCGAAGCGTCAGCGGGGACCAATTCAGGGCGGCAAGCGTTCACGCGGGCCTTTTTCCGCCCGCGTGACTTGCTTTCCTTTCGCTGCACGCTCGCGAGCCACAGCCGCGTCTGTCTGCCGACAGCTGCCAGGACAGCTCCGCCACCCGGCCGCCGCGCGCCGCTCCGTCGTCTAGTATTCTGACCCGTCCGTCCGGCTACGCTTGCCCTCTCGTATAATATCGTGTACATGACTGGGTCGGTCGGCCGCCGCAGCTGGCGTCTCCCGTAGATATTCAGTTACCGTGTCACGTCGGTGTATTTACCCCGCTCAGAACTCCTCGGCCGTACTCTCGATATCCAGTCACGCCGGACGACTCCTGGCTTCCTTGCTCGACCCGAGTGACGGCCTGGTTACGTATTTGAAACGCCATATTTAAGATAATCAGACACGTACGGATCGGCAGAGCTCACCGATGTACGACCTGACAGGCTTCCAGCGCGACCTGCTGTACGTCATCGCCGGGAAGGAGGAGCCCCACGGGCTGGCGATCAAGGACGAACTCGAGGAGTACTACGAGAAGGAGATCCACCACGGGCGGCTGTATCCCAACCTCGACACGCTGGTCGACAAGGGGCTCGTGGAGAAGGGCCAGCGCGACCGACGAACCAACTTCTACAGCCTGACGCGCCGGGGCACCCGCGAGATCGAGGCCCGCCGCGAGTGGGAAGACCAGTACGTCGAGATGTAGTCCCGGCGGTGTCGTGGACTCCCTGTGGCTCCCGTTTCCCTCCACCCGTCCCCCACCGATGGACAGCCGCCTGCTGACCGCTGCCGTCGGCGTCGCCGCGAGCCTGCTCGTCAGCGCCCTCGCCTGGGTCGCCCTCGACACCCTCTTTCTGTTCTTTTTCGTCCCGTTCGTCCCCTTCCTGTTCCGACGCGGTGCCGACCGCACCGAGCCGACGGTCCGGCACTGCCCGGTCTGTGACTACCGGACGACCGACGACCGTCACGAGTACTGCCCCCGGGACGGCCACCGCCTGGAGTGAGGTCCCGGGACCGCTACTCCGGCCCGGAAACCGGTGGATACATTTTCCAGGCGTCCGCGCCCGGTTTCAATGGGAGTCGAACAGCTACTCATCGACTTTCTGCTCGGACCGCTCTCGCTGATCGACGTCGTTCTCAATCTCGGGGCTCTCGTCAACGAGATCGAGTTCACGCTGCGCCTGTTCGAGGTCGGACAGGGGGGGAGGTTTTTCGACGCGCTGATCAACGGCCGAACCTTCATCGGCAAGGCTATCACGGGTTTCTTCGGGACGATGTTCTGGCTGGGCGTGCTGGGCTCGGCCGCCTGAGCGGGTCCGGGTCGCGCCGACGCCGCCGGATCCGTGCCGCGGGCATCCGTGCCGCGGGAATCCGTGCCGCGGGGATTCCCTGGTCGCCGGCTCAGAACTGGTAGCGGCGGTCGTCGTTTTGCCCCTGCTGGGGAAAACTCGCCCCCATCTCGTCGAAGGTCATTCCGGAGAGGTATTCGTCGTAGGTGACGTCGTAGCCGCTCCGGAGGTGGAAATCGAGCGTGCCGGTCTCGACGGCGGTCTGGAAGAGCATGTGGACCGCCCGCCGAACCAGCTCGTCGGGGTCTTCGGGCTCCATGGCGGCGACGAGCATCGCCAGCTCGTTGCGGGTCTCGCGGTCCAGGTCCACCGGTAGCTCCTCGCCCAGGTCGCCGTACGTCGACTCGATATCCCCGGTCAGCTCCTCGAGGCTCATACCCCGGACACGGCGACCCCGCCGGAAACCCCTTTCGGGCTTGACGCACCCTCGGTCCACAGAGTCGCTCAGAAGTCCGGCAGGTCGTCGGGGGCCTCGTAGTCTGTCTCCCAGTCGATGTAGTCGGCCTTGAGCACGTCACACACCACCTGGCCGAGTTCGGTCAGGCCGGCGTTGATCGCCGAGACGGTCCCCCAGGAGTCGATGTCGGGGTGGATCTCCCGTTCCTTCCAGTCTTCCGGCAGGCCGGGGGCGTGATATCCCACCCGGTCGGCGTGGGAATCCCAGAAGAAATCGAAGCGCCCGAGCAGGTCCAGGTCGCGCACGACCGCGAAATCCTCCTCGGTCATGCCCGTGTCGGCGGCCCATTCGGCGAACGCTTCCTCCCAGGCCCCCTCACGGAGGAAGGACTCGATCTCCTCGCGTCGGTAGTCGGTGTCGCCGACGACCTCCGCGTCCTCGTACTCGTTGGGGTCCATCGCCTCCAGCTCCGGCGGGTCGGGCACTGCGACGTCGAGGGCCATACCGGAGTCACGGCGGCCACGACTAAGTCCCTTCGGCGGCCGATGCCGTTACGTGTAAACCCGCCGGCCCGCTACACCGGGCAATGACAGACAGCGGGCCGGACGGCGACCCGGCCGACGGGTCGTCCGGCGGGCCGGTCGACGACGGGAACGCCGCTGGCGGGCCGCCCGGAAACACCGCCGGGACCGGCGACGTCGAGGTCGTCGACCCCGCGTCGCCGATGCGGCCGCCCGGCGACGGGAAGGGGTCGGTGACGGTCGTCGGCACCGCCCACGTCTCCGAGGAGAGCGTCCGGGAGGTCGAGGAGACCATCGATCGCGAGCGGCCGGACGTCGTCGCAGTGGAACTCGACGAGTCCCGCTACCGCCGGCTGAAAGGCGGCGAGCCCGACGACATCGACCCGAAAGACCTCATCCGCGGCCGGACCGTCTTCCAGTTCATCGCCTACTGGCTGCTCTCCTACATCCAGGCGAAACTCGGCGAGCGCTTCGACGTCGAGCCCGGCGCGGACATGATGGCCGCCGTCGACACCGCCGAGCGGCTGGGGCTGGGGGTCGCGCTCGTCGACCGCGACATCCAGCTGACCGTCAGGCGGTTCTGGTCACGACTGCGCTTTCGCGAGAAGGCCGGCCTGTTCGCGACCCTCCTGGTCGGCACTGTCGGCCCCGTCACCGCCGGGCTGGGTGTCGGGTTCGCGGTCGGGACCTTCCTCGCACTCCCCGCGGAGATCCTGGCCGGGCCGCTGCTCGTTCCGCCGCTGAGTGTCGGCGTTCCGGTGGTCGGCGGGCTCGTCGGACTGGGCGCGACCGTCGTCGACCTGTTGCTGGTCGCCGGCGTGGTCGCCGCCGTCGTCGGGGTTCCGCTGGTGCTCGTCTTCTCTGCGCTCGGCGACACGGGCACCGACTACGGCGAACTGGAGATGGAGGAGCTGACCGACACTGATGTGGTGTCGGCGATGATGGAGGAGTTCCGGCGGCTCTCGCCGGGCGGGGCGGAGGCGCTGATCGACGAACGGGACGCCTACATCGCCCACCGACTGGTGGCGCTCCGGGAGGCCGGCTACCACGTGGTGGCCGTGGTCGGGGCGGGTCACCGCGAGGGGATCGAGGGGTATCTCGCGAACCCGGAGACGCTGCCGCCGGCGGCGTCGCTGACCGGGGAACCGTCCTCCTCGCGGTGGAAGAGCGCCCTCTACACCGCCGTCGGCTCGCTGTTCACGCTCGGCTTTCTGGCCTTTTTCGTCCTGCTCGCCATCGCCGGCGTCCGCCAGGGGTACCTGCTCACCCTCTTTGGCGTGTGGTTTCTGGTCAACGGTATCGTCGCCGCGGGGCTGGCGCTGGCTGCGGGTGCCCACTGGCCGAGCGCGGCCGTGGGCGGGGCGGTCGCGTGGCTCACGAGCGTCAACCCCCTGCTCGCGCCGGGGTGGTTCGCCGGCTACGTCGAACTCCGATACCTGGACATCAGCGTCGGCGACATCGGCCGGCTCAACGACCTGCTGGCCGACGAGGAGAAGCCGCTGGCCGACCTGTTCCGGTCGATGAAGCAGGTCCCCCTCTTCCGGCTCATCCTCGTCGTCGCGATGACCAACATCGGTAGCTTCGTGGCGAGCATCCTCTTTGCCACCGTCCTCCTCCCCTACCTCTCGGCCGACATCGGCGGGCTCGACGCGCTGGCCGGGCTGATGATAGAGGGGGCCCAGCGCAGCGCCGAGGCCATCTGGGGGGCGCTGACGTGACCCGCGACGGCGCGGCCCGCATCCGCTTCTCGCGGCGTGAACTCCGGGATTTCGCCGCCGCCTGGCTCGCGCTGACCGTCGCCTTCGCGCTCTTTTTCAACCGCGGGCTGCTCCGCGGGCTGCTCGCCGGCTTCGTCCAGCCGGACGTGCTCCTCCGGATCGCCGCCGAGAGCCTGGTCGTCGTCGGCACCGGCTTCCTGTTGCACGAACTCGCCCACAAGGTGGCCGCGGTCCGCTTCGGCCAGGCCGCCGAGTTCCGTGCCGACTACAGCATGCTCGGGCTGGCGGTGGTCTCGGCGCTGGCGGGCTTCCTGTTCGCCGCGCCCGGTGCCGTCCACCACCGCGGCCGCATCACCCCCCGGGAGAACGGCCTCATCGCACTTGCCGGTCCCGCGGTCAACGCGATTCTCGCCGCCGGGTTCCTGGCGGTCGCCCTCCTCGCCGACGGGCTCGTCGGTGCCGTCGGGAACCTCGGCTTCGTCGTCAACATCCTGCTCGCGGGGTTCAACATGATCCCCTTCGGCCCCCTGGACGGGCGGACGGTCCTCGACTGGAGCACGCCGGTCTTCGCAGTCAGTTTCGCGCTCACTGCCGGCGTGGCGGCGGTCGTCCTGTTCGGACCGCTCCTCCCGGCCCTGTAGCTATCGTAGGTCTTGAAGCATTTACACACCGACCACACTGCAGTCGTGCGGTCGAGTGTGCAATGGCTTTCAAGACCTACGATAGGCCCGGCCGGACCTGCCGCTCGAACGACCCGACGCTTCCGGCTGAAGGGAACTCTTACGCGGGCGGCAGCCAGCCGGTAGGGCCGGCGTAATCCGGCCACCCGGAGTGAAATGTCTTGTGGCCGTCAGGGTGATCGGCCCTCCGTATGCGGGTTCCGTGGTGGAAAAGAGAGAGAAAGTATTTATAACTCCCTTTGCAATTAGCTGTATGGAAACCAACAGACGTGCAGTCCTGAAGGCCAGCGGCATCGCTGCGCTGATGGGTTCGACCGGACTCGCGGGCTGTTCCGGCGGGCTCCTCGGCGGCGGCAACGGTTCCGCTGACTCCGGCCCCGCGACCTGGCAGTACGACCCGTCGGTGCTCGGCGAGTCGCCGAACGTCTTCTTCGGGTCGATGGACTACGCCACTATCTACGAGAACCGCGAGTTCTTCCCCGAGGACACGCGCAACAGCCTCGAACAGACCGACTCCAGCACGCCGGTCAATCCCGAGGACATCGACTTCCTGTCCGGCGTCGGCGGCGGGAGCGTCTCGATGATGGACAACTCCGGGAGCGGCGCCGGCTCGGTCGCGGTCGTCGGTTCCTTCGACCGGGACGCGATCGCCGACGAGATCGAGAGCCAGCCGGACTCGAGCCAGGTCGGCGAGTACGAGGGGTACACCCTCTACGAGAGCACCACGGTGGGCCAGCAGATGGGTCCGGACGCCTCGGGGTCGGCCACGGTCGGTGTGGGCGACGGGGCGCTCGTCGCCGGCTTCGCCTTCGCCTCGGGCACGTCGACGAGTTCCTCCGGCCGGGATGCCGTCGAGACGGCCATCGACTCCAGCAACGGCAACGCCGACCGCCTGCGCGGGAACAACGAGTACGCCACGACCGTCGCGGACAACGTCGGGGACGCGACCGCCCGCTTCGGCGGGGTCGGCGACCCCGACCTGATCGACCAGTACTCCGCCATGGCGGACTCCCAGACCCGGACCTACGTCGACGGGATGCGCGCCGGCGGGTTCGGGATGGCGCTCGAGGGCGAGACGACCACGTTCACCGTCGTCATCGCCTACGAGAGCTCTCAGGCCGCCGGTGACACCGGGCTGACCGACCTCGTCGAGGGGTTCGGCCCGCAGTTCGAGCAGGAGGAAGGGATCAACAGCGTCGGCGCGGAGCAAAACGACAGCGCGGTCGTCATCACGGTCGAGGGCGACACCCAGACCCTGCTCCAGCAGGCCAACCAGACCGGCGGGATGGGTGGCGGGGTCGCGTCGATGTCCGCACCCGCGGGCGGCTACTGACGGCAGCCGGCGACCCGACGGACTTTTCACCCGGTGGTCGCTCCCCTGGGCTATGAGTGACGACACCGCCGACGGGGACGTCGACGGAACCGAGGGCGGGGAGCCGGAGGGGCTCACCTACGCCGAGGCGGGCGTCGACATCGCCGACAGCGAGGCCGCAACCGCGGCGCTGGTCGGCGCTGTCGGGGAGTTCGAGGGCGACTACGCCGGCCTCGTCGACATCGGCGACCGGTACCTCGCGCTGGCGACCGACGGGGTGGGGACGAAGCTGCTCGTCGCGGAGGCGGTCGGCGACTACTCGACGGTCGGGGTCGACTGCATCGCGATGAACGTCAACGACCTGGTCGCACAGGGAGTCCGGCCGGTCGCCTTCGTCGACTACCTCGCCGTCGAGGTGCCCGACGACGAGACCGCCGAACAGCTCGGCGAGGGGCTGGCCCGCGGGGCCGAGCGTGCCGACGTCGCACTGGTCGGGGGCGAAACCGCCGTTCTCCCCGACATCATCGACGGGCTGGACATCGCCGGCACCGCCGCCGGGCTGGCGCCGGAGGACGGACTCTTCCCCGGCGAGGCCGAGCCCGGCGACGCGCTCGTGGGGTGGCCCTCCTCGGGGATCCACTCCAACGGGCTGACGCTCGCTCGCGAGGCGGTCACCCGCGCCCACGAGTACACCGACCCGTTCCCGCCCGACCCGGACCGGACTATCGCCGAGGTGCTGCTGGAACCGACCCGCATCTACACGGACCTGCTCGACCCGCTGCGGGCCCACGACGCACACGCGGCCGCCCACGTCACCGGCGGTGGCTGGACGAACCTGACGCGGATGGGTCCCCACCGCTACGAGGTGACCGACCCCTTCGACGCCCAGGCCGTCTTCGAGTTCGTTCAGGCGGAGGGCGGCGTGAGCGACGCGGAGATGCACCGCACCTTCAACATGGGCACGGGCTTCGTGGCTTCCCTCCCGCCAGCCGAGGCCGATGCGCTGGTGGATGCCGACGGGGAGGCGCGCGTGGTCGGGACCGTAGAGGAGGCCGAGGAGGGCGGTGTCGTGGAGGTCCGCGGGCTTTCGTTGCGCTGACGGCCCGGCTCGCGTGGCCGATACGGGGGGTACGCTTTTGTGAGCCCCTCCCGTCGCTGTGACCGACTGGTGGCGGACCGCCGTCCGTCGCCCGGAGCGTGACCGCGCGTGCTGGACGAGACCGAGGGGATCGAGACGGTTGACGGGCCCGCCCGGGACGCCGTCGGCGGACTCGCGGGGGCGCCGACGGTTGTCAGCATCAGCGACATCCACGGCTATCTGGGGGCGGCCCGCAGCGCGCTGTTGACTCTCTCGGACCACCCGGACTACGAGCCGGTCGTCGAGCCCGGACCGGACGGACGTCTCCAGTGGGCCGGTAACGACTACGTGCTGGTGTTCAACGGCGACCTCGTCGACCGGGGGGCCGACAGCGACCGCGTCGTGGCGACGGTCGCCCGCCTGCTCGCGCAGGCCGGCCCGGAGCGGGTCCGGGTGACCTTCGGCAACCACGAGATGGGGGTTCTCACGCCCGACCGCTTCGGCTGGGGCGGGTGGTACTCGGGGAGTCGCTCGGCCGCCGAGCGCCGGGCCTTCGTCGACCGGGTCCGGGCGGGTCACGTCGTCGCCGCCTACGGGGGGTACCGCGTCACCTACGCCCACGCCGGCCGGCCCGACCCCTACGACCCGGGGGTGCTGAACGACCAGCTGGTGGCCGCTGCGGGGGACCTCGGCGCCGCCATCGGGACACCCGAGGACCGCGGGGCACAGCTTGCGGCCATCGAGGCCTATCCCGACGTACTCGGCCTGGGCGGGCGGACCGGCCGCGGCCCCGGCGCGGGCGTCGCGTGGCTCGACTTCGCCCACCTGCCGGCGGACGCACCCCCGCAAGTCGTCGGCCACACGCGCCACGACCAGCCCACCCGGAAGGGGACGGTCGTCTGCCAGAACGTCATCCGGAACAACGTCAACTGGGAGGGCGGCGAGGCGGTGGTGGTCGAGACCCCGGAGTCGCTGGTCGCGCTCGTCCGCGAGGCGGACGGTGGCGTCGGCGTGCAGGAGCTCTCGCTGCCCGGGAGCGGGTCCGGCTCGGACGGCGACTCCGGCGGGACGTAGCCCGGCCGCGCAGTCAGGAGATGTGGCGAGCGACGTCGGCTTCGGTGATGATCCCGACGGTTTCCCCGTCCTCGACGACCAGGACGGCGTCGTTGTGGTCGAGGTGGCTGTCGACGGCATCGAGCGTCGCGTCGGGCTCGACCGCCGTCATCGACTCGCCCATCACCTCGGCGACGGGGAGGTCACCGACGTTCTCCTCCGGACGCTGGCGGATGTCCGAGGTGCCGATAAGCCCCTGAGGGGACCCCTCGCGGACCACCGGAACCTGGGAGTACCCCTTCTCGTTCATCAGCTCGGTGGTCTCGTGGACGGAGTCGTCCGGGGCGACGCTGACGACCGGGGAGTGCATCAGGTCCTGCGCGCGGAGGACACCGCCCTCGGCCTCCTGGAGGGCGTCGACGATCCGCCGCAGTGTCGAGAGTCGCGGGTCGACGTCGCCGCCCTCGATGCGGGCGATCAGCGGCTGGGAGACGTCGGCCCGGTCCGCGAGCTCGCTCTGGGTCAGCTCCAGCTCGGTCCGGCGCTCCCGGAGGTCCTCCGGCGTCGGGAGTTCCATGTCTGCAAATGCGCGACAGTAATATAAAAACCCACCGACCGGCTCCCTGGCCGGGGAGCGGGTTACTCGTCGCCCTCGCCGGTCTCGATGGTGTCGACGACCTTCAGCGGGACGTCCCGGAGCGCGCCGCCGATGTCGCTTTTCGCGATCCGCTGGGCGTGTTCCTCGCTCTCGGCGTTGAACACGTCCATCTCCAGCACCAGCCCCACCAGCGCGGTGTCGGCGGCGACGAAGGCGGAGTCGAACGGTTCCCCGCAGGCCGGACAGTCCGTGAAGCCGACCTCGACCTCCACGTAGTCCATCTCCTCCTCGTTGAGCCGCTTGCCGGCCTCGCTGACGGCCACGCCGATAGCGTCGTCGATGTCCGAGACGTCGTGAACCAGCCAGGCGGCCTCCAGCACGACCGTGTAATCCATACAGGATGTCGCCCGGCCACCTACACGTCTCTTTTGGATTCCTGCCGGCGGGGACGGGCGGTGGATTCCCGGCTATCGGCCCCCCGGTCGGTAACGTCTGCCGCCGCGCACGTCACCCCGATACAACGCATAAGTTATGGAGAGGTCGCCGGTTTCCTCCCGCTCGATTACGCCGTTATCGACTCGCGCCGCTCCCGCCCACCCGTCCCGACGCCGGTTCGAGCAAACCGCAAGACAGCGGCCAGATCATCACGTCCGTTCGCCCGATAGGTTTATATACTACCGGCAGCCGAGGTACGGCTCACACCGATGGCATCCCGCCTGTACACCGCAGCGCTGTTCGTGCTGTACCAGCTGAGCCTGCTCGCCGGCATCCTCCTGTTCCCGGTGGCGGTCCTGACCCGCCGGGCCGGCCTCCGACTGCCCGTCCACCGCGTGGTCAGCCGGCTGGGGTCGGCCTACGAGCAGGCCGCCTGACCGCCCCACCGCCCGGCCGGTCCGGGCTGGCACCCTCTTCCGAAGGTTATTACCCGCCGCCACCGCTAGAAGCGGGTAATGCAGGACAACGACATCACGCCGCCGCGCCACCCCGCCGCGGCCAAGTTCGACCACGGCCCCTACGAGCCCGAACTCGGGTCGCTGCCCGAGCAGGGGGGCGACCGCGAGGAGGACGACCGGACGGTCAACAAGACCGGCACGACGACCATCGGTATCGCCGCCGCCGACGGCGTCGTGGTGGCGACGGACAAGCGCGCCTCGCTGGGCGGCCGCTTCGTCTCCAACAAGAACGTCCAGAAGGTCGAACAGATCCACCCGACGGCCGCGCTCACGCTCGTGGGCTCGGTGGGCGGTGCCCAGTCCTTCATCCGGACGCTGCGCGCCGAGGCGAACCTCTACGAGGCCCGCCGGGGCAAGGACATGTCGATCAACGCGCTGGCGACGCTCGCGGGCAACTTCGCCCGCGGCGGCCCCTTTCTCGCGATCAACCCCATCCTCGGCGGCGTCGACGAGGACGGCACCCACGTCTACAGCATCGACCCCGCCGGCGGCGTGATGGAGGACGACTACACCGTCACCGGTTCCGGGCTGACGGTCGCCTACGGTACCCTCGAGGACCGCTACGAACCGGACATGAGCGTCGAGGAGGCCGTCGACGTGGCCGCCGCCGGCGTCTCCGCGGCCGCCGAACGGGACACCGGCTCCGGCAACGGCATCTTCATCGCCAAAGTCACTGACGAAGGGGTCGACATCTCCGACCACGACCTCGACGAGTTCGCGGGCTGACCGCGCCGGCCTCGGCGTTTTCTCCACGCTTCCGCCTCCCGCGCCGCCAGTCGCCGGTGTCGCTGCCACTCTGGACCCGGCGGTCGGGAACCGCGGTGATATTTGTGGGCCGCTGCTAAAGCGTGGGCATGGAGCTGTTCGGGACGGCGGGGATCCGTGGACCGGTCACCGAGGTGACGCCGGAGCTTGCTGTCCGTGTCGGGCGTGCGGCCGCGACGGCCGCAGACGGCGGCGAGTTCGTCCTCGCCCGCGACGGCCGCGAGACCGGCGAGGCGCTGGCCGCCGGCGTCGCGTCCGGCCTGCTCGCCGGCGGGGCCGACGTCCGCCGCGCCGGGATGCTCCCGACGCCGGCACTCGCCTTCGCCTCCCGCGGGCGCCGCGGTGTGATGGTCACCGCCTCCCACAACCCCCCGGCGGACAACGGGCTGAAGCTGTTCGTCGACGGCGAGGAGTACGACCGGGACGCAGAGCGGGCCGTCGAGGACTGCGTCGACGCCCGGGTCGCCGACTGGGACCAGTGGGGCGGGGCCGAGCGGGTCGAGGTCCTCGAGCGGTATCGGCGGACCGTCGTCCAGTACGCCGCCGGTCACGGTGCCGACGCCGACGGGCTGACGGTAGCCGTCGACTGCGGCAACGGGGTGGCGGGCCTCGCGACCCCGCAGGCCCTGACGAGCGCCGGCGCCGAAGTGCGCGCGCTGAACGCCACCGTCGACGGCCACTTTCCTGCACGGGAGTCCAAGCCGACCCCCGAGAGCCTCGCGGACCTGCGCGCGTTCGTCGCCGACGGCGCCGACCTCGGCGTCGGCCACGACGGCGACGCCGACCGGGTCGTGGTCGTCGACGGCGACGGCGAGGTGGTCCACGAGGACACCGTCCTGGCCATCCTCGCGGAGCACTACACCCGGGAAAGCGACGCCGCCGACCCCGTGGTTGTGACGACGCCCAACGCCTCGGGGCGGGTCGACGAGCGGGTGCGGGCCGCGGGCGGGCGCGTCGAGCGCGTCCGGCTGGGGGCGCTCCACGAGGGCGTCGCGAGCGCCCGCGCGGACGGCGACGAGGGGACCGAGGTCACCTTCGCCGCCGAGCCCTGGAAGCACATCCACCCCCGACTCGGCGGGTGGATCGACGGCGTCGCCTCGGCGGCCGTCTTCGCCCGGCTGGTCGCCGCCGAGGGGCTGGATGCCCTCCGGGCGCCGGTGACCGAGCGGCCCTACCGCAAGGAGTCGGTCCCCTGCCCCGACGAGCGGAAGGCCGCGGCGATGGCCGACCTGGAGGGGTCCCTCCCCGACGTGTTCCCGGAGGCGACAGTCGACACCGACCACGGCGTCCGGCTCGACCTGCCCGACGGCTCGTGGACGCTCGTCAGGCCCAGCGGGACCGAACCCTACGTCCGCGTCTACGCCGAGAGCGAGGACGTCGACGCGCTCGTCGCGACGGTCCGGGAGCACGTCGAGGCCGCCGTCCAGGCGTGAGCCCTACAGGCCGCTGACGAAGATGGCGACCCACTGCGAGAGGTCCTCCCGCTCCGTTACGTCGACGCCCGTGACCCACTTGACCCACTGAAAGCCCCGCCGGCCGGGCGCCACCAATCGGAGCGGAGCGCCGTGGCCGTGGGTGAGCTGGTCGCCGCCGACGTGGGTCGCGAGCAGGCACTCGCGGGCCTCCTCGATGGGGACCGACCACTTGTAGCCCGTCACGGAGCGAAAGCGGACCCACTCGCCCTCCGCAGCGGGCTCCGCGCGGTCGAGCAGGTCGCCGACCCGAACCCCCTGCCACTCCCGCTCGGCGTACCAGCCGCTCGTGCAGTCGAGCACCGCGGTCTCCTCCTCGCTCGCCGCGTCGAGCAACTGGTCGTAGCGGTACTCGGTCGGCGACCCGACCGCGCCGCCCACCGAGAGGCGCCACTCGTCGGTGTCGACGGGCTCGGGGTCGTCGGCGACCCAGGAGGTGACGGGGAAGTCGTTGTCCGCACCGCCGGCCTGCTTCGAGCCGGTAAACCGGCGGCCCGCGCCGGCGATGACCTGCTGGAGCCGCCAGAGGACCGTCCCGCCGGCCAGCAGGGCGCCGAACTGGAGCGCGCTGCGCCGCCCTTCCCTGTCGACCTCGGCCCGGCGGGGCCACCGGAAGCGGTGCCGGAAGTGCCACAGCATGACGGGAACGACCAGCAGCCCCAGGCCCATGTGGACGGTCAGAAGGGTGAAGGGTCCCACCCACACCAGGCCCGCGAACACCCAGTAGACGCCGGTGGCGAGTGCGCCGAGCGCGAGGACGGCGAGGAGTATCGAGACCGGCGTGCCCCGGTCCCAGGCCTCCGACCGGGTCACTCGCGGCCGGACCCGCCGGAGCTTGAATCCCACGAGCACCGCGAGGACGAGCCCGCCCACGGAGTGGACGACGAAGAGCCACGCGCCCGCCGGCGTGCCGGTCACCAGGCTCACCAGGCCGGTCACGACGAGGGCTGCGACCGAGACGAGGATGCCCCAGTCGACGAGGCTCGCGGGCGGTTCGAGGCGGGACCGCTGCGCCATACCCGGCGTACGTGCCGGACGCCCTTGACTCGTCGGGCGGCGGGCGTCCCCGGGACGTGGCCGCTCCTCCGCCGCGGCAGCCGGCCGCCGCACGAACCGCAGGGCGGTGGCTATTTGCCCGGCCGGCCCCAGGACCGGGTCATGCAGGAGCTGCTCGCCGCGGCGCGGGAGGCCCACGAGGCCGCGTACGTCCCCTACTCGGGGTACGCGGTCGGGGCCGCGCTCCGGGCCGCCGACGGGGCCGTCTACACGGGCTGTAACGTCGAGAACGCCAACTACTCCAACAGCCTCCACGCTGAGGAGGTCGCCGTGGGGAGCGCGGTCGCCGACGGTCACCGCTCCTTCGAGGCGCTCGCCGTCAGTTCGGCCGCCCGGGACGGCGTCACCCCCTGTGGGATGTGCCGCCAGACGCTCGCGGAGTTCTGCGGCGAGGACTTTCCGGTCGTCTGTGACGGCGAGGAGCCGACCACGCATCGCCTGGGTGAGTTGCTGCCGGATACCATCACCCGCGAGCACCTGGACGCATGAGCGGGGACGAAGGCAGCTCGGGCGGCGACGCGGACATCAGCGAGGACGATGAGGTCGGCGAGAGCGAGGCGCAGTACCATCTGGACGTTCGCGAAGGCGACGTGGCCGACGCCGTCCTCCTGCCCGGCGACCCGGAGCGCGTGGCGAAGGTCACCGAGGAGTGGGACGAGGCGGCAGTCGTCGCCGACCACCGCGAGTACCGCACCGCGACCGGAACGTACGACGGAACGCCGATTTCGGTCACGTCGACGGGGATCGGCTCCCCCTCGGCGGCCATCGCGGTCGAGGAGCTGGCTCGGGTGGGCGCGGACACGCTCGTCCGCGTGGGCTCGTGTGGGGGGATCCAGCCCGAGACCGACGTCGGCGACCTCGTGATCACCAGCGGGGCGGTCCGCCAGGAGGGCACCAGCAGCGAGTACGTCCGCGAGGACTACCCCGCGGTGGCCGACCACGCGGTCGTCGCCGCGCTCGCCGCGGCGGCCGAGCGGCTGGGCTATGACTACCACGTCGGGCTCACGGCCTCTACGGACTCATTCTACGCCGGCCAGAGCCGCGACGGCTTCGAGGGCTTCCGGGCCCGTGGCAGCGAGGGCGACATCGAGGAGCTGGTCGAGGCGGGCGTGCTCAACTTCGAGATGGAGGCGAGCGCCATCCTCACCCTCGCGAACATCTACGGGCTCCGTGCGGGCGCGGTCTGTACGGTCTACGCCGACCGCACCACGGGGGAGTTCCGCGTCGAGGGCGAGCGCCGTGCGGCCCGCACGGCCAGCCTGGCGGTCTCGCTGCTCGCGAAGATGGACGAGCGGGTCGAGGAATCCGGCGCCGACGCCTGGCACGCGGGGCTGGGCATCGACAGCTGAGCAGGGTCACAAGCATCCGCGAGCGAAGCGAGCGCGGTTCACCGTCAGAGCTTGCTCTGACGAGCCCTCGTTCGCGGCGCTCACGAGGACCCCGGACGCGAGGGAGCGCTGCGACCGAGCGTCCGGCTTTTTTCACTATGTTTTTTGCGCCGAGCGGTGGCGAGCGGCGCGAGCCACCCGAGGCGCAAAAAAGTAGTCGTCACATGTCCGACCAGGCCGACAGCGCCCGGCCGGTCGAGGAGACGTCGCGGATCCAGCGTGCGGCGATCGCTTTCTTGAGGAACTTCGCGGGGAAGCCGCCGAAGGTGTCGACGAACGGGACGATGAACACGTCGTGGGCGACGGCGGACTCGCCGACGGAGATGACCGTCCCCTTGTCCTTGTGGGTCCACTTCGCGAGCGGCTGGCCGCGGATGGCGCGGGCGATGTTCTTGCCGGCGACCTCGGCGGCCTGCCAGGCGGCCTGGGCGGTCGGCGGAGCCTCCTCGTCGCCGGGCTGGTCGACCAGGGCGGCGTCCCCGAGCGCGAACACCCGCTCGTTGTCGGTCTGGAAGTCCTGCCGGGCGTGGAGCCGGTGGGAGCGCTCGTCCTGGTCGACCTCGCAGTTCTCCGCGGCCTCTCGGCCGGTGATCCCGCCGGTCCAGACCAGCACGTCGTAGGGGAGTTCGGTATCTTCGCCGATGTAGACGGTGTCCTCGTCGACCTCGCCGATGAACTCGCCGGTCATGATCTCGACGTCCCGGGCTTCCAGGCGTCTGCGCAGGGCGTTCTGGACGCTGGGGTCATTGCCGGGGAAGACCTCGTCCAGCCCCTCGACGAGGTGGACGTCGACCGGGACGCCGTGCTCGTCGCGGTACTCGGCGACCTCGCCGGCAGTCTGGATGCCCGAGAGGCCCGCACCGCCGACGACCACCTGAGCGGGGTCCTCGGGGGTCGCTTCCTCGGCGGCTCGCTCCAGGTCCTCGTGGATCCCCAGCGCGTCGTCGAGACACTTGAGCGTGTGGGCGTACTCCTTCAGGCCCTCGATGCCGAAGAAGGCGGTCCGCGAGCCGATCGCCACCAGCACGTAGTCGTAGTCGAGCGTCGTTCCGTCCTCGAGGTGGACGGTCCGCTCGTCGACCTCGACGTCGACGGCCCGTCCCTGGATGAACTCGGTGGCGGGGGACTTGATCTCCTCGATGGGGATGGCGACTTTCTCCTTGATGCTCGGGTCGCGGATACAGCGGTGGGACTCGTGGAGGACGAGGTGGTGGTCGACGTCGGACACCCAGGTGACCTCGGCCTCACCGTCGAGTGCGGACTGGAGGCTCTTGACCGCCCCGGCCCCGCCATACCCCGAACCGAGCACGACGACCTGCTCTGTCATACCGTCGACTTGGGATGTGGCGATACAAACCCTACGGAATCCCGGGCCCGGGGGGCGTGGTACCGACCCACGCGGGCGGTCGGCGCCGCTCCGCCCGACCGGCCCGGTTCAGTGGGCGGGCTCCTCGACGGGCGCCTGCATGTCGTCGATCGTCAGGATGAGCACGTTGTTGGTGTCGTCTTTCCCCTCGAGGGTGCCGATGATCTGGAGCTTCGAGAGCGGTGTCGGCCCGACGGTCACCTTGTCGCCCTCGTGGAAGTTCCCGACCGACCCGCGGAGCTTGACCTCCGCGCGGCAGGCTTCGGGGTGGTGGACGCTCGTCAGGTCGATCTCCTCGACGTTGGCCTCCTCGACGAGTTCGCCGTCGTGAAAGAGGGGGACGTCCGCGGCGTGGTCCAGGTCCTGGATCTGCAACGCGTCGTAGGCTTTCGCTGTCGGCTTGTAGCCACCTTTCGGCCCGGGTACTCCTTCGACCAGCTGGAGGGCCTTCAGGCTCTGCATCTGGTTGCGGATCGTCCCGGGGTTGCGGTCGACCTGGTCGGCGATGGCCTCACCCTTCACCGCGGTCTCGTCGTCCTGGTAGAGATTGACCAGCTCCTGGAGGATGTTCTGCTGGCTCGGCGTGAGTTCGATGGATGACATAACGTACCGTTCGCTGTTCGATTCCTTAAACCCGGCGGTGAGCCGACCGAGCCCGTCGAGTCCGGCGGTTTCAGGCGGCGCTCATCCACCCGGCTACGCCGGCCCAGCCACACCCGACCTGCCCGCGACCTCCGCTCCCGATACGGGCGGCCCCGGTCCGTTGCGCTATCCGGAGCCGGGACCCGAACGCTCTTGTCGCGTCCGCCGGTTCCTGTGACCATGCAGGGTGCTCGCGTGCTCGTCACCGGGGGTGCGGGCTTCATCGGCTCCGCGCTCGCCAACCGCCTCGCCGCCGACAACGACGTCGTCGCCGTCGACGACCGCTACCTGGGGACGCCGGCAAACCTCGACGACGGCGTCGAGTTCGTCGAGGCGAGCGTCCTCGACGACGACCTCCCGACCGACGTGGACGTGGTCTTCCACCTCGCCGCGCTCTCCTCCTACGCGATGCACGAGGACGACCCCACCCGGGGTGCCCGGGTGAACGTCGAGGGCTTTGTCAACACCGTCGACCAGGCCCGCCGGGACGGCTGTGAGCGGGTCGTCTACGCCTCCACCTCCTCCATCTACGGCTCCCGAACCGACCCCTCCCCGGAGGACATGCCCGTCACCGTGAACACCGGCTACGAGGCCTCGAAGCTGGCCCGCGAGCGCTACGGGGAGTACTTCCGGAACCACTACGGGCTGGACGTCGCCGGCCTCCGCTTCTTCTCGGTGTACCAGGGCTACGGCGGCAGCGAGGAACACAAAGGCGAGTACGCGAACGTCATCGCACAGTTCGCCGACGACATCGCCCACGGCCGCCCGCCCGAACTGTACGGCGACGGCACCCAGACCCGGGATTTCACCCACGTCTCCGATATCGCCCGCGGCGCGGAACGCGTCGCCGACGAGCGGCTCAACGGGGTGTACAACCTCGGCACCGGCGAGGCGTACTCCTTCAACACGGTCGTCGACCGGATCAACGAGGAGCTGGGGACCGACGTCGAGCCCGAGTACGTCGAGAACCCGATCCCCGAGGACGTCTACGTCCACGACACCTGCGCCGACTACTCGAAGGTCAGCGAGGCGACCGGCTGGACCCCCGAGATCGACTTCGAGGAGGGGATCCGGCGGGTCTGTGCGCAGTACACGTAGCGGGACACGGCGGCCCGCGGGCCGAGACCGCCGACAGCGTCTTTATCTCCGCCCGAACACGCACGGGTATGGACCGCAGGGACCGGACCGTCCGCGTCGTCGGCGCTCCCATGGACCTGGGCGCCGACCGCCGCGGGGTGGACATGGGACCCTCGGCGATCCGCTACGCCGGGCTGGCCGGGGAGCTCGAGGGGCTGGGACTGGCCTGCGCCGACGGCGGCGACATCGCTGTTCCCCGCCCCGAGACCGCCGAAGCCGACCACGACTTCGGCGGCGGCCGCGCGAAATACCTCCGGGCGACCGCCGGAGTCTGTGAGGACGTTGCCGCAGCCGTCACCGCCACAGTCCAGGACGGGGAACTCCCGCTGGTGCTCGGCGGGGACCACACCGTCGCCATCGGGACGGCGAACGGCCTGGCCCGGGACGGCGACCCGGGCGTGCTGTGGGTCGACGCCCACGGCGACTTCAACGTCCCCGCGACGACCCCGAGTGGCAACATCCACGGGATGGCCCTGGCGGCGATCCTCGGGGACGGCCCCTTCGCGAACGAGGCGTGGGCGGACGCCGGCGTCGACCCAGAGAACGTCGCGATGGTCGGCGTCAGGGATCTGGACGGCCGCGAGCGCGAGCGGCTGCGCGACAGCGGTGTGACCGTCTTCCCCGTCGCCGACATCGACGAACGCGGCATCGCGGCGGTGATGCGGCGGGCCATCGACGTCGCGACCGGCGGGGACGCGCTGCAGGTCAGCCTCGACCTGGACGCGCTGGACCCCAACGAGGCCCCCGGCGTGGGGACGCCCGTCCGCGGCGGCATCACCTACCGCGAGGCTCACACCGCGATGGAGCTGGTCCACGAGCGCGCCGCCGGTGACCTCGGTGCCGTCGAGCTCGTGGAGGTCAACCCGATCCTCGACCGGCACAACCGGACCGCCGAACTCGCGGTCGAACTCGCGGCCAGCGTCCTGGGTCAGCGGACGCTGTAACACTCCGGAAAACACGACACGGGTCGTTCCCCTCGATCCAGCAGCCGGCCGGCTCAGGTCGCCGGCTGCTGTCCGTGCTCGTCGTCCGCGGCGGGGCCGGCCAGCCCCGACGCGAGGTATCCGCCGAGCGCGCTCAGCCCGACCGTGTAGAGGACGGCCACGAACAGCGAGAACACCAGCGCGAGCACGACGATCCCGGTGACGGCCCCGAGCGCGAGTTCCGAGGCCACGACGGCGAAGCCGCCGACCAGGAACGCGAAGAGCACGACGACCGGGACCGCGGCGACGAGCCCGGCGAGGGCGCCCACGCGGAGGGCCGTTTCGCGGTCACCCTTCCGCAGGTAGGCGGCGGCCGCGCCGCCCAGCACCGGCGACAGCGGGACGAACGCGGTCAGGACGGTGACCACGGCACCGACGACCGCGCTGGTCACGGTGTCGGGACTCCCGTCCCCTCGTGCGGCCCGCGTCCGCCGGCGGACGACCAGGAAGCCGACGCCGGCGACGACCATCGCCAGCCCGACGACGACCAGGCCCGCGCCACCCCACCAGAGCAGGGCGTTGGTGACGTCCGTCAGTTCCGCGGCGGTCAGCTCGGTCGACTGGAGCCGCCCCTCGGCGACCATCCTGGCCACCCAGGAGCCCGAGGCGACCTGCGTGAAGAGGGTACCGGCGAACGCGAACGCCAGTCCGCCGAGGACGAGCAACAGCGAGACGAGCCAGGTGACGGCGCCGTCGAGGAGGCGGGGTCCTCCCGCCTCGCCGCGCCGGACCGGCTGACTCTCGGTGGATGAACTCATAGCGGATGGAGCGACGACGTGTAGGATAATAAACTAGTAGTGACGAGCGATAGCACGCGACCGGTGGCGGTCCGGCCGGGCGTCGCCCTCACTCCCCGGAGCCGTCTTCTGTCTCCTCCGACGCGTCCCCGGCTGGCAGGACCGTCACGCTCGCCACGGCGTCGCCCTCCTCGACTTCCATCACCTTCACGCCCTTCGTGTTGCGCCCGACCGTCGAGATGTCCTCGACGGGACACCGCATCACCTGTCCGCGCTCGCTCATCACGACGATGTGGTCCTCGGCCTCGACGGCCTTGGCGGTCGTGACGGGGCCGTTTCGCCCGCCGGTCTTGATGTCGACCAGGCCCATGCCGTACCGCGACTGGGGGCGGTACTCGGAGAGCGGCGTGCGCTTGCCGTAGCCCCGTTCCGTGACCGTCAGCAGCGCCCGCTGGTCGGCGTCGCCCGTGGCGACCATCGCGGCCACGTGGTCACCGTCCCGGAGCTCGATCCCGCGGACGCCGCGGGCGTTCCGACCCATCTCCCGGACCTCGCTCTCGTCGAAGCGGATCGTCATGCCGGCCTCGGTGGCGATGACCAGGTCGCGGCTCCCGTCGGTGACCTCGACGTCGACCAGCTCGTCGCCGTCGTCGAGGCTGGCGGCGATGATCCCCGTCGAGAGGATGTTCTCGAACTCCCCGCAGGAGGTTCGCTTGACGTAGCCCTGCCGGGTGACCATCGTGATACACTCCTCGGCGTCGAACTCGTCGGTGCTGACGACCGCCGTCACCTCCTCGCCGTCGTCGAGGTCGATGAGGTTGACTGCCGACTTGCCGCGCGCGGTGCGGGACATCTCGGGGACCTCGTAGGTCTTCAGCCGGTAGACCTGCCCGCGGTTGGTGAAACACAGCAGGTAGTCGTGGCTGTTGGCGCGGAAGACCTTCGAGACGCGGTCGCCCTCCTTGGGGTCGCCGCCGATGATCCCCTTGCCGCCACGATTTTGAGGGTCGAAGGTGTCGGCGGGCATCCGCTTGATGTAGTCCTGCTCGGTGACGACCACCAGACAGTCCTCCTCGGGGATCAGGTCCTCGTGGGTGACCTGGCCCTCCGCCTCCAGGATGGCCGTCCGGCGCTCGTCGGCGTACTCTGCCTTGACCTCCCGGAGCTCCTCTTTGATCACGCCGAGCAGTTTCTCCTCGTCGGCCAGGACGGATTCGAGGTAGTCGATGGTCTCCTGGACCTCCTCGTATTCCTCGGCGATCTCGGCTTCCTCCATCGACGTCAGCGACCCCAGCTGCATCCGGACGATGTGTTCGGCCTGGGCCTCCGAGAGGTCGTAGTCGGCCCCCAGCGCCTCGATGGCCGCCGAGCGGTCGTCGCTGTTCCGGATGGTCTCGACGACGTCCTCGACCTGCTCTAAGGCCTGCAGCCGCCCCTCGAGGATGTGGGCACGGTCCTCGGCTTCCGCGAGGTCGTGCTCGGAGCGCCGGCGGACGACCTCTCTGCGGTGGGCGACGTACTCCTCGAGGGTCTCCTTCAGGTCGAGTACCTCGGGCTGGCCGTCCACGAGGGCGATGTTCGTCACCCCGAACGTGGATTCGAGGTGGTGTTCGAGCAGCTGGTTCTCGACGACGTCCGCGTTGGCCCCGCGCTTGAGTTCGATGACCACCCGGACGCCGTTGCGGTCGGACTCGTCGCGCAGGTCCGCCACGCCCTCGATGGTGCCGTCGTTGACGTCCTCGGCGATCCGCTCGACGACGCGGGCCTTGTTCTCCTGGTAGGGCAGCTCCGTGACGACGATCCGCCCCTCCTCGGGCTGGATGTCGTACTCCGCGCGCACCCGCAGGCGGCCCCGTCCCGTGGTGTACGCCGAGTAGATGGCGTCGCTGCCGACGATGTTCCCGCCGGTCGGGAAGTCGGGTCCCTTGATGTGACCCATCAGGTCCTCTATCCCGCAGTCGGGGTTGTCGATGAGGTGGACCGTTGCGTCGACCACCTCGCCGAGGTTGTGTGGCGGGATGTTGGTGGACATGCCGACCGCGATCCCCGAGGAGCCGTTCACGAGCAGGTTCGGGAACCGCGCCGGGAGCACCTCGGGCTCGGTCAGCCGGTCGTCGTAGTTGGCCTGGAAGTCTACCGTGTCCTTCTCGATGTCGGTCAGGAGCTCCTCCGCGATGGCGGACATCCGGGCCTCCGTGTAGCGCATCGCCGCCGCCGGGTCGCCGTCCATCGACCCGAAGTTGCCCTGCCCGTCGATCAGCGGATACCGCATCGAGAAGTCCTGGGCCATCCGCACCAGCGTGTCGTAGATCGCGGAGTCGCCGTGGGGGTGGTAATCCCCCATCGTCTCGCCGACGACCGAGGAGGACTTGCGGTGGGCAGAGCCCGACGTCACTCCCATCTCGGACATCGCGTACAGGATCCGCCGGTGGACGGGCTTGAGTCCGTCCCGGACGTCGGGCAGCGCCCGGCCCGCGATGACGCTCATCGCGTAGTCGATGTAGGACTGCTCCATCTCGTCCTCGATGCGAACCCGCTCGACGTGGGCTGCGGGGGCCGCCTCGGGGATCTCCTCGGGCAGGTCCGAGCTCATATGTCCACCCACTCCGCCTCCGGGGAGTGCTCCTTGATGAACTCCTTGCGGGGCTCGACGGCGTCACCCATCAGCACGGAGAACATCCGGTCGGCCGCGGCGGCGTCCTCGACGGTGACCTGCTTGAGATACCGGGTCTCGGGGTTCATCGTCGTGTCCCACAGCTGCTGGGGGTTCATCTCCCCAAGCCCCTTGAACCGCTGGACCTGGTCCGGGTTGCCGTTGCATTTCTCGGCGATGATCTCGTCGCGCTCGGCCTCGGTCATCGCGTCGTAGGTCTCCCCACGGTACCGGATCCGGTACAGCGGTGGCTGGGCAGCGTAGACGTAGCCCGCCTCCAGCAGCGGGCGCATGTGTCGATAGAACAGCGTCAGCAGGAGCGTCCGGATGTGGGCGCCGTCGACGTCGGCGTCGGTCATGAAGATGATGTTCTCGTAGCGGGCCTCCTCGATGTCGAACTCGTCGCCGATGCCGGTCCCCAGCGCCGTGATGAGGTTGCGGATCTCGTTGTTCTCGAGGATGCGGTCCAGCCGGTGTTTCTCGACGTTGAGGATCTTCCCGCGGATCGGGAGGATCGCCTGGAACTCGGGGTTCCGCCCCTGCTTCGCCGAGCCGCCCGCCGAGTCGCCCTCCACGACGAACAGCTCGGACTCGCCCGGGTCCCGGGTCTGGCAATCCGCCAGCTTTCCCGGAAGGGCAGTCGATTCGAGGGCGGACTTCCGACGGGTGAGTTCCTCGGCTTTCTTGGCGGCCTTGCGTGCCTTGGCGGCCTCGACGGCCTTCCCCACGATGGTCTCGGCGGTGTCGGGGTGCTCCTCGAAGTAGGTGCCCAGATGCTCGTGGACGGCCGACTCGACGATCCCCCGGACCTCGCTGTTGCCGAGTTTGGTCTTGGTCTGGCCCTCGAACTGCGGGTCCGGGTGTTTGACCGACAGCACCGCCGTGAGCCCCTCGCGGATATCCTCGCCTTTGAGGGTGTCGTCCAGGTCCCGCAGGAGGTCGTGGTCGGCGGCGTAGTCGTTGACCACTCGCGTCAGGGCGGTCTTGAAGCCGGTGAGGTGGGTTCCTCCCTCCCGGGTGTTGATGTTGTTCGCGAAGGCGTGCAGCGAGCCCTGGAGCTCGTCGGTGGCCTGCATCGCCACCTCCACCTCGACGACTCCCTCGCCGACCGACTCCTCGGTGTCGAAGTAGATCACCTCCCCGTGCAGCGGGCTCTTGGTCTCGTTGAGGTAGGCGACGAACTCCCTGATGCCGCCCTCGTACTCGAAGGTGGTCTCGCTCCCGTCGCGCTCGTCGCGGAGCGTGATCGCGACCCCGGAGTTGAGGAAGGCAAGCTCCCGCAGCCGGGACTCGAGCGTCGAGAAGACGAAGTCAGTGGTCTCGAAGATGGCGTCGTCGGGCCAGAAGCGCAGCTCCGTGCCGGTCTCCTCGCCGGGGCGCATCTCGCGTTCGCGCTCGAGGTCGAACTCGGGGTCGCCGTGGTCGAAGCGCTGGTGCCAGACGGCCCCGTCGCGTTTGACCGTCACCTCCAGCCACTTCGAGAGGGCGTTGACCACGGAAACGCCGACCCCGTGGAGCCCGCCGGAGACCTGGTAGGACTTGTTGTCGAACTTCCCGCCGGCGTGCAGGACGGTCATCACCACCTCCAGCGCCGGTCGGTCGTACTCGGCGTGGGTGTCGACGGGGATCCCGCGGCCGTCGTCGACGACCGACACCGAGTCGTCCTCGTGGATGGCCACCTCTATCTCGTCGCAGTGGCCGGCCAGCGCCTCGTCGATGGCGTTGTCGACCACCTCGTAGACGAGGTGGTGCAACCCGCGGCTGTCGGTCGACCCGATGTACATCGCGGGTCGCTTGCGGACCGCCTCAAGCCCCTCCAGAGCCTGAATAGAGTCCGCTCCGTACTCCGGAGACTCCTCTGACATAGAATCTACTGTTGTTAGTAGGGTCGCTCCCTTAAAACCCTCGCACGCGAGCGCGCGTATGTGCGCGATACGCCGGCCGCGGGTGACCGCTCCGGCCGCCGGCCCCGACCACTTTCACCGCGGTAGCGCACGGCTTATAATCGCCCGCCGCGAACGGGCGCCAAATGTCTTTCCAGTCGACGCTCGGCGAGGACGAGGGGATCGCCGAGGAGCTGGCCGAGAGCCAGCGCGCCATCTCCATCGCCGAGTTCTTCGAGAAGAACAAGCACATGCTCGGGTTCGACTCGGGGGCCCGGGCGCTCGTCACCGCGGTCAAGGAGGGGGTCGACAACAGCCTCGACGCCTGTGAGGAAGCCGACATTCTCCCGGACATCTACGTCGAGATCAAGGAATCGGGGGACTACTACACGCTCGTCATCGAGGACAACGGTCCCGGGATCACCGAAGACCAGATCCCGAAGGTCTTCGGTAAGCTGCTGTACGGCAGCCGATTTCACAAGCGCGAGCAGAACCGCGGTCAGCAGGGCATCGGGATCTCCGCGGCGGTCCTCTACTCGCAGCTGACCTCCGGCAAGCCCGCGAAGATCACCTCCCGGACCCGGGGGAGCGAGGAGGCCCAGTACTTCGAGCTGATCGTCGACACCGACGACAACGAGCCCGAGATCAGCGAGTCCTCCACGACCGCCTGGGACCGCCCTCACGGCACCCGGATCGAGCTGGAGATGGAGGGGAACATGCGGGCCCGCCAGCAGCTCCACGACTACGTCAAACACACCGCCGTGGTGAACCCCCACGCCCGCATCGAACTCCGGGAGCCCAGCGCCGAGTTCAAGTACGAGCGGGCGACCGACCAGCTCCCCGCGGAAACCGAGGAGATCCGCCCCCACCCCCACGGCGTGGAACTGGGGACGCTGATCAAGATGGCCGAGGCGACGGACTCCTACTCCATCTCCGGCTTCCTGCAGGGGGAGTTTACCCGCGTCGGCGGCAAGACCGCCGACTCGGTGATCGCGAACTTCAACGACCGCCACTTCGGCCGCGAGATGACCTGGCGGCCACCACAGAGTCACGAGAACGAGGACATCGAAGCCGCCGTCCGGGAGGCAGTCGCCAACAAGGGCAAGGAGGCGACCGCCGACTTCGCCGCCCGCGTGTCCGAGGACCTTGGCGGACGTGACCGGGTCGCCCACCACCAGGTCGTCGCGGCGGTCGCGGAGGCGGCCGACACCGTCGCCGAGGCGTACGACACGACCTTCGGCGACACGGTCCGGCAGAAAGCCGTGGCGGCTGCCTGGGCGGCAGTGACTGCCGAGCGCGTCCCGGACGTGTACGCGCTCGTGGACGCGGCCACGACCGACCGGAAGGACGACGCGGCCATCCAGGGACTGGCCGAGCGCCTGGCCGCGAAGTTCGAGGGCGGCGAAGGGGACGACGCTGACGGCGAGAGCCGCCACCGCGTCACCCGCGACGAACTGGCCGAGTACGTGCGACGGGCCGCGGAGATGACCGAGGAACACGACGACGCGACGTTCGGCGAGACCGCCCGCGGGAAGGTTGTCGACGAACTCTGGGCGGCCTGCGAGCGGGTACCCGACGACCCGCCCCGGGTCCACGCCGTCGCCAGCGACCGCGACACCGCCTCCGAGCTCCTGGAGGCGATGCGCGAGACGGACATCATCGCCCCGCCGACGGGCTGTCTGGCCCCGATCACCGAGGAGCTCGTCGAGGCGGGGCTCCGCAAGGAGTTCGACGCCGATTTCTATGCCGCGGCGACCCGGGACGCCTCGGTCCACGGCGGCGACCCCTTCATCGTCGAGGCCGGGCTGGCCTACGGCGGCGACATCCCCGACGACGGGGCCGCCGAGGTGATGCGCTTTGCCAACCGGGTCCCGCTGGTCTACCAGCGCGGCGCGTGTGCGACGACGGACGTGGTCAAGGGGATCAACTGGCGCAACTACGGGCTTGACCAGCCCGGGGGGTCGGGGATCCCGAACGGCCCCGCAGTGGTCATGGTCCACGTCGCCTCCACGAACGTCCCCTTCACCAGCGAATCCAAGGACGCCGTGGCGAACGTCCCGGAGATCGAACACGAGATCGAACTCGCGGTGCGGGAGGCCGCCCGCGAGCTGAAGAGTTTCCTGAACAAGCGCCGCTCGATGCAACAGCGCCGGGAGAAACAGGACAAGCTGGCCACCATCCTCCCGGAGATGGCCGAGAAGCTCTCCGAAGTCACGGGTCGGCCGGCGCTGAACATCGACGACACGATGGCCCGGATCATGAACAACGTCCTCGTTGAGCGCGAGCGCGAGGACGGACAGGTCCGGCTGACCGTCGAGAACAACACCGACGCCGGTGCCGAGCTGGAGCTGACCGACATCGTCACCGCCGAGCCCGACCTGAACGGGACGGACGCGGACGGAAACGCCGACGGCGGCGACCCGACCGTCGTCGAGATGGACGGCGAGTACTTCCTGAAGTGGTCGCCCGATGTGCCGGGCGGCGGGGAGGCCACCCTGGCGTACGACCTCGACGGCGATGCGGAGTGTGACCTCTCAGTCGAGGGCATCGAGGACGAGAAACTGACTGTCGACACCCGACAATGAGCACCGACACCCCCACCCTGACCGAGGACGAGCAGCGAGCCCGCGAACAGCTCGTCGACCTCGCGGCACAGTTCTACGACCAGTTCGCGTCCGGGACAGTCCCGAGCATGGACGTCCCCACCCGCACGAAATCCAACATCGAGTACGACCCCGAAAAGAAGGTGTGGGTCTACGGCGACCGCCACTCCACGCGGTCGGCGAACTCGATCCGGGGCGCCCAGAAGCTGCTGAAGGCCGTCTACACCATCGACTTCCTCAGCCGACAGCTCGAGGAGGGCCGCTCGTCGACGCTGCGGGAGCTGTACTACCTCTCCGAATCCTGGGACCTCGACGAGGCCCAGTTCTCCAGCCAGGACGAGTCCAACGACCTCATCGAGGACCTCGAGATCGTCTCGGGGGCGACCCGCGAGGACTTCCACATGCGCCCCGAGGAGTCGGGCGCGACCGTGATGGGGCCGCTCCTGCTGCGCGAGCAGACCCGCCGGGGCGAGCGGGAGATCCACTGCCAGGAGGACGTCGGCGAGGGCGGCTACCAGATCCCCAACAACCCCGACACCATCGACTTTCTGGATTCGGACGCCGAGTTCGTCCTCTGTGTGGAGACCGGCGGCATGCGCGACCGGCTGGTCGAGAACGGCTTCGACGACGAGATGGACGCGCTGGTCGTCCACCTGAAGGGCCAGCCCGCCCGCGCGACCCGCCGGCTCACCAAGCGGCTGCGCGACGAACTCGACTTACCGGTGGTCGTCTTCACCGACGGCGACCCCTGGAGTTACCGGATCTACGGCTCGGTGGCCTACGGCTCGATCAAGTCCGCCCACCTCTCGGAGTATCTCGCCACCCCCGAGGCGGACTTCGTCGGCATCCGGCCGGAGGACATCGTCGAGTACGACCTCCCGACCGACCCGCTCTCCGACTCGGACGTCAACGCCCTGGAGTCGGAACTGGAGGACCCGCGGTTCCAGACCGACTTCTGGGAGGAGCAGATCGAGTTGCAACTCGACATCGAGAAGAAATCCGAACAGCAGTCGCTGGCCTCCCGCGGCCTGGACTTCGTGACCGACACCTACCTCCCCGAACGGCTGGACGAGATGGGCGTCATCTGACCCCCGGGCTACTCGCCGCCCTCGTCGAGTGCCACTTCGAGGCCGCGCTCGCGGCAGTCCTCTGCGAAGGCCGCCGAGTCCGTCTCCAGCGCCTCGAAGGTGTTGTAGTGAATCGGCACGACCAGCTCCGGGTCCAGGCGCTCCGCGAGGGCGGCTGCCTCGCGACGGTCCATCGTGAACGCGCCGCCGATGGGCGGGAGGAACACGTCCACGTCCAGTTCGGCGTGTCCCTCCAGCACGTCAGTGTCTCCGGGCCAGAACGCGGTCGTGCCCTCGAAGGAAACGAGAAAGCCACAGCCCAGTCCCTCCGGGTGGAAAGGGGCCCCGTCGGCGGTCGTGTGGGGGCCGCCGGGCTCGTTGTACGCCGGGACGGTCCAGACCGGCAGGTCGGCGGCCACGGCGTCGTCCTCCATCGAAACCTCCCGCACGTCGTAGGGCAACTCGGACAGCCGCGGGAGGTCGCGCCCGCTGTCCCGCGGATCGATGCCCTCGAAGGCAAGGACTGTCGTCCCGTCGCCGGAGACGCGCTCGAGACCGCCGTCGTCGTAGTGGTGGACGTGCGAGAGACAGACGAGGTCGGCGTCCCCGGGCCGGTAATCCCGGCCCGACGGGTGCGCGCCGGCGGCTGCCGGGCTGTCGGGTTCCCACTCGCCGGTCAGGACGCCGTAGCGCCCGGGGTCGAGGTAGACGACCCGGGCGCCCTCGAGCCGGACGGTCGCGTAGCCGAGCCACTCCACCGTGAGGCCGTCGTAGGTGACTGTCATCGCCGCGGGTTCGGGCGCGGCGAGCAAAAGCCCGTCGCGGACGGTGACGGTGCCGACGGCGGCGACGGACCCGGCAGTCGGGGCGGGCCGGCCGCCAGCCCTCGGCTACCCGGCGGTGCCGTTGACCGTTATCACGGCGCCGGGAGACCCCTCGTTAGACAGAGTCGGGTACGGGCGGTCGACCTGCGAGCCCGAGGGGTGGTAGGGGCCCCGGAAGTCGTAGGCGCGGTTGTCGTTGGTATCCAGGTGGGTCGCGACGTGGATCTCCGCCCCGTCCGCGACCGGACGACGCAACGGTATCGTCACGTCCTCCTGTGCTCCGGGCTCGATGTACTCGCTGACGCCGAGGACAGTCCCGTTGACGGTTCCCTCCCGGACGACGATGAAGCCGCCTTCGGAGCTGGTCGCGGCGTCGATGGTGACCGACTCGCCGGACCCGGAGACGGTGACGCCGCCGGCCGCGACGGATGCCACCGGCGCGGAGACGAGCACGAAGACCAGGTATGCGAGTCCCAGCATCGCGGCGGCGTGTTTCGTCCCGTCCCGCAGCGAGCCGTTGCCGAGCTGACCGGCGATAAAGCCCGAGCAGACCGCCTGGACCAGGGCGGTGTGGAAGAAGACCAGCGTGTAGGCGGCCTTGTCGACCCGGCCAAAGCGGGTGAACGCGTCGACGTTGACCCCCAGCCGGCTGGTCTGGTCGGCGCTGGGCGTCGGCACGGCCTCGGGCAGACTCGGTACCAGCACCTGGTTGACCGCGATGATGATGACCAGAAAGACCAGGAAGGCGATGTAGATGACGACCAGATAGGTGAGCATCTGCTGGCGGCGCTGGCGTCGCAGGTCCAGGTCCGCCCGCGCCTGCTCGGAGGCGATCCGGAGGACGTCCCCCAGGTCGCCGCTGGCTCGCATCGCGTTGTTCAGCAGGACGACCACCCGGGTGACCGCCGTGGTCCGCACCCGGCGGCCGAGCCGGACCAGCGCGTCGTCGACGTTCGAGCCGTACTCGATGTCCCGCCAGACCCGCTCGACTTCGGGTGTGAGCACGCCCAGGTCGCTCCCGCGGACCCGGTCGAGGCTCTTGACAAGCGTCATGCCGGCCTCGTTGAGGCTGGCCAGCCGCTCGAGCAGCTCCGGCATCGCCGCCTCGATCCGGTCGATCCGGCGCTTGTACACCTCCCGCACCACCCCGTAGCTGACGAGGACGACGAGCGCCGACTGCACGAGAAGGTCGTCCAGCACCCAGAGGTTGACCCCGGTGCCGGTCAGCGCGCCCGGCAGCCGGACCAGAAAGAGCGCGCCCGCGAGCGGTACCGCGACGTACAGCACCGTCGTCGGGTCCGACAGCGCCGTCCGGAACGGGCGCCGGACCGCGCTCTTGACGCGGGTGACGCGGTCGTGCCACGCCAGCACCCACTCGTTGTCGCCGTCGGCGGCGACGCCGCCGTCGGTCGCCCGCCGCTCGGCGCGTGGCGAGGCCCGGACGGGGGTGTCGACGGGCATCCGGTCGAGCACCTCGCTGCCGGTCCCTCGTGCGATGCCGAGCGTCTCCAGTTTCGAGGACAGGAAGACCGCGAAGCCGGCGTTGGCAAGCGGGATCAGCAGGTACGCGACCATCTGGAGGAAGGGAAGCGTGTCGGTGGTCGTCAGCCCGAACACGAGCAGGATGGTGATGAAAAAGAGCACACCGGCGACGAGTACCGTGACGTACCCCTCGGCGACGGTCGCCAGGAACTCCAGCACCTCCTCCTGGCGCTGCTCGGACTCCTCGCGAAAGCGCTCGTATGACTCCCGGAGGAACTCGGCGCGGTCGCTCCCGCTCTGGAGGACGCTCGCGAAGTTCTCGGTGAAGGTCTTGAACTGCTCGCTGGGCGTTCGCCGCCCCATCCGCCGCAGCGCCGAGACCATGTCGCGGCCGAACAGCTCCATCTCGCGGACGACGATCCGCATCTCGCGGGCGGACTCGCCGTACACCTCGCCGTTCTCCCCGAGGATCCGCAACACTTCCGGCGTCTCCATCCCGCCCCGCGAGAGCGCGTACATGAACGCGGTCGTCCGCGGCAGCCCCTCCTCGATGCTCCGGCGGCGGACCTCGGCGTCGCTCTCGGGGAGCTTCCACCGGAAGACGTAGGCCCCGGCCGCGACGGCGACGCCCCCGACCACGAAGCCGCCGCCGAGCAGCCCCCAGTACAGCTCCGGCGAGACGACCAGTTCGAAACTCTTGGAGAAGCCGAGCGTCCCGGCGATGGCGTTCGGAAGCTCCGCCAGCTTCCGGATGACGGGCTCGACGACCAGGAGCAGGCCGGCGACGGCGTAGGCGGTCCCCAGCCCGCCGCCGACGAAGCCGAGCACCACGAACAGGTACGTCTTGGCGGCGTAGGTCCGGTAGGACTGACCGATGTAGGCGGACTCGATGACCCGCTTGCGCTCTGGGTGTTCGGAGAGCACCCGGCCGAAGAGCACGCGGGCGAGCCGGGCCACGACACGGTCGACCCGGGGGCTGACCTTCGACCCGGCGTACGCGGCCGCCACGAGGGCGACGACCACCAGCCCCAGGAGGTCGACGAGACTCATCCCTTGCTCTGGATGTCCACGGCGCCGGCCCCGGAGTCTTCGAGGTCGGCGCGGTCGATCCGCGCGAGCACCTCCTCACGGTCGGCGTAGTACTTGTTGACCATGGCGGTGAACCGGCGGTAGTCGGTGATCCCCTCGCGCTGGAGATACCGGAGAAAGCGCCGCCGGTTTTTCAGCTCCCCGAGCAGTTCGGACTCGCTCCAGCCGTTCTCCTCGCGGATCTCGTCCATGAGCCCGGAGTTAGACTCCGAGAAGCTGTCGGCGGTGGCGTCCCAGTTGTAGGTGTTGGAGTAGTCGAGTTCGCCGGTGCGCTGGTCGATCCCCTCGATCTCCGCGAGGGTCTTGGCGCGCCGGACCCGTTCCCCGCCCGTGCGCCCGAGCACCTGCACACAGAGGATATCGAGCGAGGAGACCATCGGCCGGGGGACGTTGATCGGCTCGTTCTCCAGACGGTTGATGACGGTCTGGACCGAGTCGGCGTGCAGCGTCGAGAACGTGGTGTGGCCGGTGTTCATCGCCTGGAAGAGGGTGATCGCCTCCTCGCCGCGGACCTCGCCGACGATGATGTACTCCGGGCGATGCCGCAGCGCCGACCGCAGCAGGTCGTACATCGTGATGTCGCCCTCGCCGACCCGCTCGCGGGTCACCGAGGACAGCCAGTTGTCGTGGTACAGCGACAGCTCGCGGGTGTCCTCGATGGTCAGCACCTTCGCCCGCGGCGGGATGAACATCGACACCGCGTTCATCGACGTGGTCTTGCCGGCTGCGGTCCCGCCGGCGAAGATCAGCGACTTGTTGTGCTCGATGGCCAGCCAGAGGTAGGCCAGCATCCGGACGCTGAAGGTGCCGTACTCGAGCAGGTCCACCGGGGTGAAGGGTTCCTCGGCGTACTTCCGGATGGTGAACGCAGACCCCTTCGGGGTGACCTCCTCGCCGAGCGCCAGTTCGATGCGGGAGCCGTCGGGCAGCGTCGTCGAGACGACCGGGTCCGAAACCGAGATGTGCCGGCCCGACCGCTGGGCGAGCTGGACCACGAAGTTGTCCAGCTCCCCGCGCCCGTAGGTGACGCTGGTCTCGACGTCGGTGTACTCGTCGTGGTAAATAAAGACCGGCAGGCCCGGCCCGTCACAGGAGATGTCCTCGATGTGGGGGTCGTGCATCAGCGGGTCGAGCCGGCCGTACCCCTGGAAGTCACGGTACAGGTAGTAAAACAGCCGGTAGAAGGACTCCTCGGGGACGCTGACGCCGTACTCCTCGAGGCGCTCGTGGAGCTCCTCCCGGAGCGCGGCTTCGGAGTCCTCGGCGACGTCCTCCCGGTACAGAAGCGGGTCGCGGACCTCGTCGAACAGCCGGTCGAGCAGCCGACGCTCCAGGTCGGACAGCGCCGGCTCGACGACGTGGTAGTAGTGTTCGCTCTCCTCGGGGTCGTAGTTGACCGAGACGAAGGCGAAGGGGGCGTTCAGCCAGTAGCGGTCGAGTTCCTCGTAGCCCTCCAGCCCGTCGAAGGAGACCAGCCGGCCGTGGCGTTTCGGGTCGTACTCGGTGACTGTCATCGTCGACCCGCTCAACACCCGGGCGGTCTGTGCGAGCCAGTCGCGGATCCCGTCGAGCGGCCCGTCCCCGTTCGCTGTGCCCTGTGCCATCGTTTTTCGCCGCAGTAGGAACCGGTTACTCGGCCAGCTACTTATACTGCCTGCCCGCCACAGGGCGGTCCGGACGGCTCGCCGTCGCCGCGGAGTCAGACCCGCTCGATCCGTACCAGGATGGCCCCCAGACCAAGCTGGAAGAGTATCCCGACCGGGACAGTCGTCCCCGCCGTCGCCTGCCAGTGCTGCCAGAGCGGGACCAGCAGAGCCAACCCCGCCACGAGCAACAGCAGGCCGAGCGCACGGACCGGGTCGCCGTACGTTCGGCCGCGACCCTCGTCCCGGTGCAGGCGGTGGTCGGCCAGCCCGGCCGCGAGCGGGGCGACTGTCGCTGCCGCCAGCAGGACCAGGAGGTCGCCGGACAGCCCCGCAGCCAGCGCCGCAGCGAGGACGAGCACGGCACTCGCGGCGACCAGGCCGAAGGTCAGCCGCGGCGTGAACCGCCGCTCGAGCCGGTCATCGCGGAGGTAGTAGACGACGCTCAGTCCCAGCGGGACGAGGAAGGCGGCGCTGCCGGCCAGCCACGCCGTCGCGGCCAGCGTCTCCCCGGGGGTGGCGACGAAGCCGGGGACCTGCCAGACAAAGAGGAGGGGACGCTCGCCGGGGAGCTCGGTCCCGAGGATGTACAGCAGGCGAAGCGGGAGAAAGCGGAAGGTGAGCGCGGTGAGCCCCTGCGGGGAGAACAGCGTCACCGACCAGGGCAACAGCGCACACAGCCACGTCGCCAGCACGGCGAGTTCGCCGGCGTACTCCGAGCGTGCCCACATACCATCCCGGGCGACCGGCGGGCGATAAAAGCTGTCGGCTTCGCGTCCGGGAGCACCGACCGCGGTCGACGTCGACCGGCGTTACGTTCTTGCCCGCGGGCGACGTACGTACCGGTATCGGATGAGGCGTGACCACTTCACTGTCGAGACAGACCCAGCGCGCGACCCGCCAGCCGTGGCCATCACCTTCGACGGCCCGGCGGGAACCCTCGCCGAGCGGCTCGCGGACGACGGCGTCCCCCCCGCCGAGGACGTCGATGTCGTCCTCCGGCTCCAGGGCCCGGTCGACGACCCCGACACGACCGGTGTACTCAGCCTGACGCGACGCCTCACCGGGGAGTATCTGCTCGAAGTCAACGCGGAGGCGGCCGGGCTGCTCGAGGTCGTCAGCGCGGCCCGCGACGCCGAGGACACCTACGCCGTCCGGATCGAGCGGCCGGCCGACGAGACGGTCGTCTACGAGAAGGGAACCTTCCTGGTCTACGACGAGGAGGGCAGCCTCCTGCGCCAGCACAGCCTCATCCCGAGCGGCGTCGAACTGTAGCGGCGACCTCCGGCAGGGCCTCCGTCACGTCCGCGCGGATGTCGTCGTCGGCCTGGCCGGTCACCGGCGTCTCCTCCAGATTCACGAGCGAGAGTCGCGCCCCCTCCCGCGCCGCCACGCGGGGCAGCGAGGCCGCGGGCTCGACCTTCAGCGAGGAACCGACCGCCAGGAAGACGTCGGCCTCACGGGCGTGCCGGCGGGCCTGCTGGAGCGCGCCAGTCGGGAGCTGCTCGCCGAAGAGTACGGTGTCGGGCTTGAAGACACCGCCACAGGAACACTCGGGGGGGAGCTCCCCCTCGCGGGCGCGCTGCTCGACGGGGTCGGCGTCCAGCCGGGTGCCACAGTCCTGGCAGGCGACCCGGCGGCTGTTGCCGTGGAGTTCGATGACCGACTCCGAGCCCGCCGTCTGGTGGAGTCCGTCGGTGTTCTGGGTGATGACGGCGTCGAGCTGCCCCGCCTCTTCGAGCTCCGCGAGCGCCTCGTGGGCGGCGTTGGGCGCGACGTCGTCGGGGAACATCCGCTCGGAGAGTTCGAGCCGTTCCGCCCAGAAGCCGCCGGGGTCGGCCTGGAACCGCGAGTAGTGAAAGTCCGCGGGGTCGAACTCCGTCTTCCAGATGCCGTCCTCGCCGCGAAAGGAGGGGATACCGGAGGCGGTGCTCACGCCCGCGCCCGTGAGCGCGGCGACGTGGTCGGCCTCCGCGATGGCCGCCGCGAGCGATTCCGTCAGGTGGCTCATACACGACAGTGGGCGCCGGCGCCCCAAAACGGTACTGCCGGCCGTCAACCGTGTCACAATCATACCTCCACAAAGTGATATCTCAGTGGAAAGAACGGCTTTGCGCCCGTCCGGTGACGTTCGAGGTGGGATGACAGATCCCCATGACCAGTCATCGACCGACGACTGGCCGGAGACTGACGCCCGCGTCGCGCGTCGAACCGTTCTGAAAGCAGCGGGCGCCTCCGCGGCACTGCTCGGGACGACCGGCGTCGCCGCCCAGTCCAGGCCGTCGGAGGATACGCCAGGGGAGGGGACGCCTGGGCACGGACCACCTGACGGCGGGGAGGGCGGGAAGACGTCGGACTCCCCGGCGGCGCTCGACCCGCTGTTCGGCAAGCCCTCTGCCGGCCCGAACCCCTGTGGCGGGGACGCTGGCCCGGACTGCTTCGAGGACATCTCACCGACGCCGGACTACGAGGTCGAACTCCACATCGACCTGCCCGGCCTCCTCTTCGCGGTCGTCGAACAGGAACTGCTCTCGGTGGAGACACTCAACAGCATCAACGAGGACGTGGCCGACGGCGAGGTCACGCCGGGAAACCTCCACAATCCGAGGACGGAGCTCGAGGTCGAACAGCCCGACGGAAGCACCACGGGGGTCACCGTCGAGGGAGTCGCCCGACTGCTCGCAGGCACCGTCGGCTTCCACTTCGAGCCCGCCGGACTCCACGTCGAGCCCGGCTCGGTAGTGCTGTTCAGCGCCGAGACGCCCGACCACGGCGTCGCTCCCTACCACGCACGCCACGGCCGGCAGAACCGGGTCCCCGACGGGGTCGGACCGTTCGCCTCGCCGCTGATTCCCGTCGGTGGCTACTGGCTGTTTTGCTTCTCGACGCCGGGGGTCTACGACTGTTACTGTCCGCCACACGACCCCTTCGGGATGGTGTTCCGGGTCGTCGTCTCCGATGGAGAGGGGGTCCCCGACCCGAACGTCGAAAACACCGGCCGGCCCCCGCCCGGCGCGAACGAGCTGCCGTCGGTGCTGGGCGGCCTGGACCCGAACGTCCCGAGTTCCCTGGCGGCGCTGAACTCGGAGGCACTCGCACCGGCTACCATCGTGGAGGACGGTGCCGTCTCCTGGGAGACGGTCGTCGCCTCCCACCGATCGGACGGCTGACCCCGGACTCCGGGGCGTCGCCGTCCTGCGGTGTCGGGCAGCCGGCGCCGGCGCCGCGGTGCCCGGAGTGGACTGACGGCAGCCTCGTGGTACCGACCCGCATTTCGATACTCCTAACACGGCTTCGGTGGAACTACCGGGAGAGTCCGACATGAAACTGCACGAGTATCAGGCGAAGGAGGTGTTCGCGGACGCCGGGATCCCGACGCCGTCCTCGGCGCTGGCGACGACCGTCGACGAGGCGGTCGACGCGGCGGGGGAGATCGGCTATCCGGTCGCGATCAAGGCGCAGGTACAGGTCGGCGGCCGCGGGAAGGCCGGCGGGATCAAACTCGTCGAGAGCGACGAGGAGGCCCGCGAGGCCGCCGACGCGATCCTGGGGATGGACCTCAAGGGCTACCACGTCGACCGCGTCCTCGTCGAGGAAGCCGTCGACTTCACGAACGAACTCTACGTGGGCGTGACGATGGACCGGGGCGAGGGCGAGCCCGTGGCGATGGTCTCGACCCGCGGCGGCGTCAACATCGAGGAAGTCGCGGCCGAGGACCCCGACGCCATCGCCCGCGAGCATATCGACCCCGCCTTCGGGATGCATCCGTTTCAGGCCCGCAAGGCGGTCTACGACGCCGGCGTCGACCGCGAGGTGGCAAACGACGTGGCGGGCGTCCTCCAGACGCTGTACGAGCTCTGGGACGAGAAGGACGGCGCCGACGCGGAGATCAACCCGCTGATGGTCACCGCCGACGACGAGGTCATCGCCGCCGACGCCGTGATGAACATCGACGACGACGCCCTCTTTCGCCAGCCCGACCTCGCGGAGATGGAGGAGGAAGCTGCGGAGGACGACCTCGAGGCCAAGGCCAACGAGTACGGCTTCGACTACGTCCGGCTCTCGGGCAACGTCGGCATCATCGGCAACGGCGCCGGCCTCGTGATGACGACGCTTGACCTGGTGGACTACTACGGCGGCGAACCCGCCAACTTCCTCGACATCGGCGGCGGCGCTCAGGCCGAGCGGGTCGCCAACGCGCTCGACATGGTCTTCTCCGACGGGAACGTCGACGCCGTCGTGTTCAACATCTTCGGCGGCATCACCCGCGGCGACGAAGTCGCGAACGGGATCAACAGCGCGCTCGAACAGTTCGAGGAGATCCCCAAGCCGGTGATCGTCCGGCTCGCGGGGACCCGCTCGGAGGAAGGCATGGAGATACTCAACACTGACCTCGTGCAGGTAGAGGAGACACTGGAAGCAGCCGTCCAGGCCGCCGTCGCGGCCGCCGACGAGGAGGTGGAAGAATGAGTTCTGTCAGACCGTCCGTCGCTCGCCGTGCTCGCTCGGCTGGGACTGACAACCTCATGCTCACCACCGCCGGGCGCGCCCGGCGTGGCTCGCCTCGCGGTGCTCGGCTCGCCACCGGGGGGTGGTTCGCATGAGCGTGCTCGTCGACTCCGAGACCCGTGTCGTGGTCCAGGGCATCACGGGCGGTGAGGGGAAGTTCCACACCGAGCAGATGCTCGAGTACGGCACCAACGTCGTCGCGGGCGCGGTCCCGGGACGTGGCGGCCAGGAGGTCGCGGGCGTCCCCGTCTACGACACCGTCCACGAGGCCGCCCGCGAGGAGGACGCCGACGCCTCCGTGGTCTTCGTCCCGCCGGCCTTCGCCGGGGACGCCTGCTTCGAGGCGCTCGACTCGCCGGTCGACCTGGTGGTGACGATCACCGAGGGGATCCCGACCCAGGACATGAGTCGCGTCTACCGGAAGCTCCGGGAGACCGACGCCCACATGGTCGGCCCGAACTGCCCCGGCGTCATCACGCCCGGCGAGTCCAAGCTGGGGATCCTGCCGGGCAACATCTTCTCCTCGGGTAACGTCGGCTTAGTCTCCCGCTCCGGCACCCTCACATATCAGGTTGTGGACAACCTCACCGACCGCGGGCTCGGCCAGTCGACCGCCATCGGCATCGGCGGCGACCCGATCATCGGCACCGACTTCATCGGCGCCCTCGAACTCTTCGAGGCCGACCCCGACACGCACGCGGTCGTGATGTGCGGGGAGATCGGCGGCGAGGACGAGGAGGAAGCGGCCCGCTTCATCGGCGAGCACATGGACACGCCGGTCGCGGGCTTCATCGCCGGCCGCACCGCGCCGCCGGGCAAGCGGATGGGCCACGCCGGCGCCATCGTCTCCGGCTCCGGCACCGGCACGGCGGACTCGAAGATCACCGCACTCGAGAACAACGGCGTTCCCGTGGGCGACACGCCCGAAGAAGTGGCCGACCACGTCGAGGACCTGCTGTAGCCGCGACCCCGCCTCCGTCACCCGGAGGCTGTCAGGTCGCTGTGACTGGCCGGTCGCGAACGCCTCTTTTGTGACAGTATCTCACACGACTACCCCGTAGGTTTCAGGGTCGAGCGGCCTACTCCGGCCGGATCGCACTGCGTGAACGTTCCGATGGGATTTTATGAGATGCGCGAGGAGATCATGTTATGACTCATACCTGTCGCGACTGCAAGCGGACGTTCAGCTCCGAGCTCGAACTCGAACTCCACCGGGACACCTGCTCGGAGGGCCAGCTGATCTGTGACTCCTGTGGCGAGCGGTTCGCGGAGCGGTCGGCCACGACCGACGGCTGGCACTATCGATGTCCCAACGAGGACTGTGACGGTGCCGGGATCGGCGAGGACATCCACAAGGTACAGGACGTACGACTGGAAGCCTGACGTCCGGCTCCGCCCGCCTCACCCCTCCGCGAGGTCGGCGATCCGGTCCAGCGCCCGGCGACAGACCGGTGCGTAGCCGACGGCGTACAGCGGCAGTTCGAACCCGACGCGACAGGTGCCCTTTTTGATTCCCTCCGCCGGCTCGACGAAGTGACCGGTGGCCGGCACGCGCGCGACGCGCCAGGTCCATCGGTAGTCCCGGCAGGTCGCCACCGCGAACGGGAGCCAGATACCGCCCGGCACGCGGACGCGACCGGTCGTCCCCGCCTGGATGTAGCGGCGGTCGCACTCGACCGCGCGCACCGACGGCCCCCACTCGGGCCACCGCTCCGTGTCCGTCAGCAGGTCCCAGACTGTCTCGCGGTCGGCGCCGACCTCGCGGGTGACCGCGAGCCGGCGCCCGCCGGGCGTCCGTCGGCGTTCCATGCCCTGCCTTCGTGTTCAGGCCTGATAACTGGACCCAACACATAGGACGGTGGCGCCGTAACGCGGAACCGATGATAGAGGCCCGGGACCTGCGCAAGGAGTACGGCGGCTTCGCCGCCGTCGAGGGGAGCACGTTCTCGGTCGAGGCCGGCGAGGTGTTCGGCGTCGTCGGTCCCAACGGGGCGGGCAAGACGACGACGCTGAAGATGCTCGCAGGCCTGCTCGAACCCACCTCCGGGACCGCCACCGTCGCCGGCTACGACGCCGGCGAGACGGAGATGCGTACCCGGCTCGGCTTTCTGCCCGAGGAGTCACCGCTGTACGAGGAGATGACGCCCCTGTCGTACCTCCGGTTTTTCGCCGACCTCTACGACGTGCCCCGCGACATCGCCACCGAGCGGATCCACGGAACGCTGGACGAACTCGACCTGGACCACCGCGAGCGCCAGCTCGGCGACATGTCCAAGGGGATGAAACGGAAGGTCGCCATCGCCCGCTCGCTGGTCAACGACCCCGACGTGCTGATCTACGACGAGCCCGCCAGCGGGCTGGACCCGCTCACCACGAACTACATCATCGAGTTCACCGAGAAACTCGCCGAGGAGGGCAAGACGGTCGTCTTCTCGGCACACAACCTCTTTCACGTCGAGTCGATCTGCGACCGGGTGGCGATCATGAACGAGGGAGAGATCGTCGCCCGCGGCGACCTCGCGGAACTGCAGGCCGAGCACGGGGAGACACGGTACCACGTCTACACGAGCGTCGAGGTGCCGGACAGCGTCCGGGAGAACGGCCGGTACCGCCGCGTCGTTGGGAGCATGGACGCCGTCGACGGGATCCGGGAGGCAGCCGAGGCCGCCGGCGGGCGCGTCGAGGATATCCGCACCGAGGAGTCGAGTCTGGAGGAGGTCTTCCTCAACGTCGCCGAGGACGGGGCCAGCGCCGGTAGCCACAGTGACACCGACCGGCGGGGTGACGCGCCGGCCGGGGAGCGCCGACCGGACCCGGGGAGCGAGGAGGTCTGATGCACCCGCGCAAGCTGTTGCGCATCGCCCGCTGGGAGGTGACGAAAAACGCCGGCGGGGTCGACCGCCGCACGCTCGCCGTCGCGGTCGGTGCGTTGCTCCTGCTGGGCGCGCTCGCGCCGGTCATCGCCGGCAGCGGCGTCGCGGTCGACCGCGGTATCTACCGCGTCGGGGTCGCCCCCGACAGCCCCTACCATCCCGTCGCCGCGGGCGACGACACCTTCGCGGTCCGCGGCCCCGAGCCCGAGGCGCTCCGGGAGGGCGACCTCGACCTGCTGGTGACAGGGGCTGACCCGGTGACGGTCCGGCCGGCTCCCGACGCGAAGGGCCGGGCGGCGGCCGCGGAGTTCCGGTCCGCCGTGGAGGCATACAACGACGCACAGCTGCAACGCGAGGGCGAGAACGCGACCGCCGCGTTCCCGGTGTCGGTCACCCTGACCTACGAGGACCGGACCGCCGGCGCGGTCACGGCGGGCGGCGGCAGCGGTGACGCTGGCAGCGGTACCGCACCCGGTGGTGGCGGCGGGGACGGCGACGCTGGTGGTGACGCGGGCAGCTCCGGCTCCGGCGGGGGCGGACCCGGGGAGGGCGGGGGCAACTCGGGCGCGAGCGGCGCAGGCGGTACGAGCGGCGTGGGTGGCGCTCTCGGGAACCTCGGGTCCGGCAGCAGTTCCACGACCGACCCCTCGACCATCGCTCCCCCCTTCCCCTTCGAGTCGCTCGTGCTCGCCTTCGTTTTCGTCGTCCCCCTCAATTTCCTGATCCAGGCCTACGGCTCGACCTTCCTTTCGGAGCGGCTGAACCGCCGCGGGGAGTTGCTGCTCGTCTCGCCGGTGACCCGACTCGACATCATCGCCGGGAAGACGCTGCCGTACTTCCTGGGAGCGATGGCGCTGGAGGCGGCCATCGCGGTCGGCCTCACGTACCTCGCGACCGGCTCGCTCGGCGGGCTCGTCTCCGTGCTCGCCGTCGCGCCGCTCGTTCTCCTCTTTCTCGCGGCCACCTTCCTCGGGGCGATGTTCGCCCGCTCGTTCAAGGAGCTCACCTTCCTTACCGTGACGACCACGGTCACGCTGACGAGCTACGCCTTCGTCCCCGCGGTCTTCACCAATGCCGGTCCGGTCGCGCTCATCTCGCCGCTGACCATCGTGGTGCGGGACCTCCAGGGCCAGGCGGTCTCCCTGCTCGAGTTCGCTTTCTCGACGCTGCCGCCGCTGCTGACCGCCGCGGTTCTGTTCGGGCTCGGCGCCGGACTCTACCGCGAGGAGGACATGTTCGCCCAGCGGTCGGTCCCGCTGAAGGTGCTCGACGCGCTGGCCGGCCCCGTCCGCAAGCGCTGGCACGTCGGCGCCCTGACCGCCCTCCTGATCCCCTTCGTCTTCGTGCTCGAACTGCTCGCGGTCGCCTTCCTGTTCGCGCTCGGCGAACTCTCCATCCCGCTGGTGCTCGTTGCCGTCGCGGTCATCGAGGAGGTGGCGAAGAGCCTCCACGTCTACGCCAGCTTCGAACACGGGCGCTTCGAGCGGACCGCGCGGGCGGGCCTGCTCGTCGGCGCCATCAGCGGCGTCGGCTTCTTCCTGGCGGAGAAGCTGACGGCCATCGCGCAGGCGGTCGGCCTCGACGCGGTCCCCACCGGCGAGGCGGCCCTGAGGACCGGCCTGATCCAGGGCGCCGACCCCGTCGTGTTGCTCGTCGCCTCCCTCGCCCTCCCGCTGCTGTTACACGTCGTCACCGCAGCCATCTCGGCGGCCGGTGCGAGCCGGAGCCGCCGGGCCTACGCCGCTGCGCTCGCGGTCGCCATCGCGGTCCACCTCGCCTACAATCTCGCTATCTTCGGGGCGGTGGTCGGCCGTGTCTGACCTGCTCTCCTCGCCGCGGGCGACCATCGCGAGGCGGGACCTGGCCTCGCTGCGCAGCGAGAAGACCATCGTCCTTGCACTCTTGATCCAGCTCTTTATCGCCGCCTTCTCCTCGTTTCTGGTCGTGGGTCTCACCTCGCTGTACGACCCCGGCTCCGTCCAGGGCGGCGGGGTCGACGTCGGGGTCAGCGGCGAGGCCCGGGAGGAGCTGGTGGCCGCCGCCAGCGAGGTCGAGGGGGTCGCGACCTCGACGTACGCCGACCCCGAGACAGCCCGCTCGCAGTTCCAGGGCGGCCGGCTCGACGCAGTCCTGGTCGCCGAATACACGGACGCCGGGGACGGCAGGCGGATTGCGGTCACGGCCACCGTCCCCGACGGCAACGTCCGGACGACGCTCGTGGTCGTCCAGCTCCGGTCGGTCCTGACCCAGCTCGAGCGCGACGAGCGGACCGACCGGGTCGACCACCTCCAGTTCCGGCCGCTCGACCTGCCGGAGGAAGCCGACGCCAGCCCCTACTTCGGCTTTACCTACACCGTTCTCGTCCCCCTGTTGCTCTTTTTGCCGCCCTTCATCAGCGGCTCCGTGGCCGTCGACACCCTCACCGAGGAGTTCGAGCGCGGGACCCTCGAGCTGCTCCGGGTCGCGCCGGTCTCGCTGACCGACATCGTGGACGCGAAAGCCGCCGCGATGATACTGCTCGCGCCGGTCCAGGCCGGGGCCTGGCTGCTCCTGCTGGGGGTCAACGGGATCACCGTCGGGAGCCCGCTGGCCCTGCTGGCGATGGTGGCCGCTATCGCGACTGTCCTCGTCGCACTGGGGCTGGGGCTGGGGCTGGTGACCCGGGACCGCCGCAAGGCACAGCTGCTGTACTCGGTCGTTGCCCTGCTGGTCTTCGGGGCCGCGGCACTGCTCCCCGAGCACCCCGCGGCGACCGTCGCCCGGCTGGCCGTCGGGAGCGCCACCCCCAGCACGTTCGCTCACGTCGCCGGCTTCCTCGCGCTCGCGGTCGTCGGTGCCGTTGCTCTCCGGACCTACGCCGGCCGGGTCGACGTCGAGGCGCTGGGCTGACCACGGTCGGCCGGTTGCCCCCTCCCGCACGGACCACCGCCACTTTTGAGCCCCGCACCCGACGTGGGGGCCATGGAGTACACGACACTGGGCGACACCGGCATGGAGGTCAGCCGCATCTGCCTGGGCTGTATGAGCTTCGGCTCCCCGGAGTGGCGCGAGTGGGTGCTCGACGAAGAGGAGAGCAAACCGATCATCGACCGGGCCATCGACCTGGGGATCAACTTCTTCGACACCGCCAACATGTACTCGGTCGGGGAGTCCGAGCGCGTCCTCGGGAACGCCCTCGCGGAGTACGACCGCGACCGGATGGTCGTCGCCACGAAGGGCTTTTTCCGGATGGACGAGGACAACCGCAACTCCGGCGGGCTCTCCCGGAAGGCAATCGAGCAGGAACTCGACAACTCCCGCGAGCGGCTGGGGATGGACACCATCGACCTCTACCAGCCACACCGCTGGGACTACGACACGCCCATCGACGTCACCCTGAAGGCACTGGACGACGCGGTCCGCCGCGAGAAGATCCGCTACTTCGGGGCCTCCTCGATGTGGGCCCGCCAGTTCGCCGAGGCCCTGCACACCAGCGACCGGCTCGGGCTCGACCGCTTCATGACGATGCAGAACCACTACAATCTCGTCTACCGCGAGGAGGAACGGGAGATGCTCCCGCTCTGCGAGCAGGAGGGGGTGGGCGTCATTCCCTGGAGCCCGCTTGCACGGGGCTATCTCACCCGGCCCCACGAAGAGGTCGACGCCACCACGCGGGGAGAGAACGAAGAGCGGCTCTACGAACACCCCTACCGGGAGGGCGGCGGCCCCGAGGTGAACGAGCGGGTTCAGGAACTGGCCGCAGAGAAGGGGATCACGATGGCTCAGACCGCCCTCGCCTGGGTGCTACACAAGGAGTGGGTCGACGCCCCGATCATCGGCACGACCAGCGTCGAACACCTCGAGGACGCTGTCGAAGCCCTGGAGGTCGACCTCTCGGCCTCGGACATCGAGTACCTCGAAGAGCCCTACGAGCCCGTCCGGGTCTCGGGCCACCGCTAACCCCACGGACCCAGCCGGTGATCCCTCGACCGTCAAACACTCTTTCACTTTCTCTACCCGATCTTCCGATATGCGGTAATTTTCCGCTCTACTGTAACGTGTTATCCGTCCGAGACCGTTTCGATACGTATGAGCGTCCAGAACACGCGGAACGCGGTCATCGTGGGCGGCGGCCGGGTCGGCCGGCGGACGGCAGCCAAGATCACCGAGCGTGGGTACACGGTCACCATCGTCGAGGCCGACGAGAAGAAAGCGGAAGCGCTGTCGGTACCACCCTCCAGTCGGGTGGTCATCGGCGACGGGGCGGACGTCGAGGTCTTCAAGGAGGCCAACCCGACGATAGCCGACGTCGTCGCCGGGCTCACCAACGATACCGACACCAACCTCGCGGTCTGCGAACTCGCCCGCGAGGTCGTCCCGGAGGCGACGACGGTGCTGCGGATCAACGCCGACGGCGAACAGGACTACGCGTACCTGAACCACGTCGACAACATCGTCTACCCCGCGGCCGCGGGCGCGTCGGTCGCCGCCACGCAGATCACGGGCGGACACGTCCAGTGACGCCGGACAGTCCGGTTCCTCCGGCGACGAGGTCTGCCCGCGCGCCGGCGTCCGTCAGGCGGTCGCGTCCTCGGCGGCTGACGGCACGCCGGCGTACCAGTACCAGAGGACGGCGACGGCCGTGACCGTCACGTAGGCGGCGGTCACGGCGAGCGCCGAGTAGCTCCGGACGGCGACCAGGTAGACCGCCCCGACGCCGCCGAACAGGACTCCGAGGACGAGAAATACCGACAGGCCGGCCGACGACCGGACGCTCGCGTCGGCGCCCGTGAGCACCCGAACGCCGACGGACGCGACCGTCAGGACCGCCCAGGTGAGCACCGGCAGCCCGAAGACGGTCAGGGCGGTCGCGTCCAGCCACGCGACCTCCGTGACGAGGATTGGCCAGCCGACTATCCCGAGACCGAGCCACGCGATGCTGCGCAACAACTCTTCCCGGACGATCCCGCGCAGTTCCGGGTTCATGTCTGTAATTCCCGGAGCCACCGGGATAAACCACCTCTCGCCGTCGCTGGCTCCGCGACCCGCCACAGCTTTTTTATAATTCGTGAGAGGTTTCGCCGCGCTGGGGGACCCGCCCCGGGGCGTCGGCCGCTCTCTACTCCCCCCGCACCTCGTCGGCGACCCGCTGGAGCGTCGCGTACTCCTCGTCGCTGTATGCGATGAAGCGGACGTCCGCCAGACTGTCGGGCTCGAACCGGTCGAGTTCCTCGCAGATGATCCGGGCGCCCTCCGCGAGGTCGAACCCGGCGACGCCACAGCCAAGCGCCGGGATGACCAGCGATCCGGCGCCCAGCTCCTCGGCCCGTTCGAGGGTGTTGCGGGTGGCGTCGCGTATCGACTCCGCCGTCGCCTGCCCGTCGCCGTAGTGGGGCATCGCCGCCGCGTGGATCACGTACTCGGCGTCGAGGTCGTAGGCGTCGGTGACCGCGACCCCGCCCAGGTCGACCGGCCCCTTCGAGGTCGCCTCCTCGTTGATCGGCCCGCCGGCACCGCGCCGGAGCGCGCCGGCGACCCCCGACCCCATCCGGAGGCTCGTCCCGGCGGCGTTGACCAGCACGTCCGCCGACTGTGCGGCGATGTCGCCCTGGATGACGCTGAATTCCATGTGCGAGTACAGGACGGTCGGCGGCAAAAATCCCGGTGGCTTAACAGGCCAGCGCCCCTCCCTCAAGGGGATGGCTGACCCCTCCGATGCGGACGCTCCCGCCTCCGACGCCACGGGGGCCACCTCCGCGGATGCCGACGCGTCCGGGGCGGACACCGCCGCTTCCGCCGCGGCTGCCGGCTCCGAACCCGCCCCCGGCGCAAGCGACTCCCCGGACGGGACCGACCTCGAGGCGTACACGACAGACCGGCGGACTCTCTCGCCGCGGGTGCGCGTCCAGTGGGGGGCCCGCGTGCTCGTTACCACCCTGGTTCTGGGGCTCGTGCTCTCGGCGGCCGCCAGCCGGTTCAACGTCGACCCGCGGCTCGGCGGCGTGGCCGCCCTTGCTCTGGGTCTGCTGGGCCTGGTCTGGGTCGCCCTCCGGTACCGGGTCTGGGCTTACGAGGTCCGGACGGACGCACTCTACCTCCAGCGCGGTGTACTCACCCACACCCGGACGCTAGCTCCCTACGTCCGCATCCAGCACGTCGACACCTCGCGGGGTCCCCTGGAGCGGGGGCTCGGGCTCTCGACACTCGTGGTCTACACCGCCGGCTCGCGTGGAGCGGACGTCTCCGTCCCCGGCCTCACGCCCGAAGAGGCGACGGACCTGCAGGACCGGCTGAAGGAGCTGGCCATCGAGGCCGAGGGCGGTGACGCGCTGTGAGGCTCTCCCCGCGCTCGGTGCCGGTGCGGGTCCTCGAGAACGGCGGGCGGGTCGTCTTCTTCGCCGCCGTCGGCATCGTCTCCAGTTCCGGAGGTGACCTCCCGCCGCTGTCCGCCGTCGCCGGCATCATCGTCCTCGCCGCCGGCCTCGTAACGGTCTGGCAGACGGCCTACGTCCAGCGGTTCAGCTACGAGGTCACCGAGGACACCTTCGACATCGCCTCCGGCGTCCTCTCCCGGCGCGAACGGGAGATCCCCTACGAACGGGTCCAGAACGTCGACATTTCGGAGAACGTCCTCCAGCGGCTGCTCGGACTCGCACAGGTCCGCATCGAGACCGCCGGCGGCAGCGGCACCGAGGCCCGGCTCCGCTACGTCAGCCGCGCGGAGGCCGGGCGGCTCCAGGAATTGCTCGGCGAACGGAAGCGCCGGGCGACCGGCGAGGCCGAGGACGGCGCCGAAGAGGGCGCCAGCCGACCCGCCATCGAGACGGAGATCCTCTTTACCCTCTCCGACCGCGAACTGGTCATCCTCGGTGTCGTCTCGGCGGACCTGCGGCTGCTCGGGCTCGCGTCGGTCGTGCTCTCGGGCTTTGCCCCGCAGGTCGCGGCCCAGCTCCAGCCGGGACCGGACCTGGTCTCGCTGGCCGGCCCGCTTCTCGCGCTGGTCGGGCTGGTCGGCCTCTGGGTCGTCAGCGCCGTCACCGCCGTGTTCCGGTACTACGGCTTCGAGCTCCGCCGCCGGGCCGACGAGCTCCGCTACGAGCGTGGCCTGCTCCAGCGCTACAGCGGCACCATCCCGGTCGACAAGATCCAGACGCTACGGCTCCGCGAGAACGTCCTGGCGCGGGCGCTTGGCTACGCCGGGCTGGTCATCGAGACGGCCGGGTACGGCCCGGGACAGGAGGGGGGTTCGCAGTCGGCGGTCCCGCTGGCGAAACGGGAGCGTGCGCTCGCGCTGGCCCGCGAGGTCGAGCCCGTCGGCGCCATCGAGTTCGACCGCCCGCCCCGGCGCGCCCGGACCCGCTACGCCGTCCGGTACGCGCTCGCCGTCGCCGGCCTGACGGCCGTGCTGTGGGCAGTCGACGCGGTCACCGGCTGGCTCCCGCTCTGGTATCTGGCCGCCGGCCTGCTCGTGGCGGTCCCGCCCGCGGCGCATCTGGCCTGGCGACACCGCGGCTACCACCTCGGCGAGGACTACTTCGTGACCCGCAACGGCTTCTGGCGCCGGGAGACCGTCGTCGTGCCCTACGACCGGGTCCAGACGGTCGCGAACAGCCAGTCGGTCTTCCAGCGCCGCCGCGACCTGGGGACGGTCCGCGTCGACACCGCGAGCAGCGGCGGCTTCTTCGGGACGGCGGCTGCCGCGGTCGACATCGACGGGGGGCTCGCCGATGAGCTGCGCGAGCGGGTCCACGGACGGTTCCGGCGGGCGATCCACCGCGCCGCCGACTGACTCCCGGGCGGGGGTCGGCGGCGAGCGCGCGCCACGTTCCCCCCGCGGGCCGTCGCAGTCTGCCCCGCCACTGCTCTCACGACCCGTCGCCCGACCCGTCACCGTCGACCACTGAGGCGAAGGCGGCGATCCCGTCGTCCGGCCCGATGACGACCGCGGCGTCGCCGACCCGGAACCGGAAGTCGGGGTCGAGGCCGGTCATCGTCTCCCCGTCGCGCTCGACGGCGACCACGGTACAGCCCGTCCGGGCGCGGATGTCCGCCGAGGCCAGCGTCTCGCCGGCCAGCAGGCCCACGTCGGTCCGGACCACCTCGATCTGCTGGCCGACCGAGATCACCTCCCCCTCGAGGATCGTCGCCGCGAGCATCCGGCCGCTGACAGTCGAGAGCGCGAGCACGTAGTCCGCCCCCGCGCGGTAGAGTTTGGCGACGTTCTCCGTCTCGTTGGCCCGCGCGACTATTTCGACGTCCACGTCCAGCTGCCGGATCACGAGCGTGGCGAAGACGGTGAGGGTGTCATCGGAGAGCGCGAGGACGACCGTGCTCGACTCGTGGACCCCCGCCCGCTCCAGCACGGTCCGCTCGGTCGCGTCGCCGACCACGTCGACGCCGGGCTTGTCCGCGACGTCGACGGCCGTACAGGGGAGTCCGGCGGCCGTCACGGCCTCCTTGACCGTCGAGCCGACCTCCCCGTAGCCACAGACGAGCACCTGTCCCTCGCGGAGCCGGCGGCGCTCGCTTCTGGTGAGGGCGTTCAGCCGCTCGAGGTCCTCGTCGCTGCCGGCCACCAGCAGGACCGTCCGACCGTCGATCACGTCGCCGGGGTCGGGCGGGCTGACGAACTCCCCCCGGAACCACGCACCGATGACGTTCACCCCGGTCCGCTCGCGGATCCCGCTTTCGGCGACGGTGACGCCGTCGAGTTCGGAGCCGGGCTGGACCGGGAGCTCCGCGACCTCGAAGTCCGTCCCGATCTCGACCGCGTCGGTGACCTCCGTCCGCGCGGCCGTGTTCACCTTCCCCGCCAGGCTCTCGCCGATCAGCGTCCGCGGGGTGAACACGTGGTCGGCGCCGGCGTACCGGTGGTAGTCGGCCATGTCGGGGTCCTCGACGAAGGTGATGATCTGTACCCCGCCGTCTTCGAGGGCCTCGTTCGCCGCCAGCGCGACCGAGGCGTTGGTCTCGTCGTCGACGTCAGCGACCAGCGCCCGCGCCTCTCCCAGCCCGGCGTTCAGGAGCGTCTCCGCGCGTTCCGGGTCACCGTGGACCACCCGGACCCCGTCCTCGACCAGGTCCTCGGCCGCGTCCCGGTCGCTCTCGACGACGACGTAGGGGACCTCCAGTCCCTCGAGTTCGTCGATGAGCCGCCGGCTGCGCTGGGTGAACGAGCAGATGACGACGTGGTCGCCGACGCCGTCCGTGGCCGTCGGGACGGTCGTCGAGAACGCGTCCCGGAGAAACGGGAACAGCAACACCGGCAACCCCAGGAAGAACAGGAAGGTGCCGGCGATGTCCATCACCATCACCAGCAGGTTCATCTGCGGGGTCGACCACGGGGAATCGGACCCGTATCCGGTCGCGGTGAACGTCTCGACGACGACCTGCAGGGAGTGGAGGAAGGTGTTCCGCTCCCCCTCGAAGTAGAACATCCCGACGTGGTACAGCACGGCAAAGCCCAGAAGCGAGCCGACGAGCAGGGCGACGTAGTAGCCGGTCCGCCGCCGCAGCCTGTTCATACCCCGTCATTGCCAAGGGCCGACAAAGGAGTTACCATGACGCTCCACGACTGCGGGGATGGTCCGGGACTGGCGCGGCGGACCGTCGCTGTTATTCCCGCCCGTCCCCTCGGGTGGACATGGTCAGCGGCGCCATCGTCGACCTGGACGGCACCGTCTACCGCGGCGACGACCTCATCCCCGGCGCGGCCGCGGGGGTCGACGCCCTCCGCGAGCACGGCTGTGGACTGTGTTTCTTCTCGAACAACCCGACGAAGGACGGGGCGGCCTACGTCGACCGGCTGCGCGAGCTGGGCGTCGACGCCCGCGAGGGCGAGGCCTGCTCGGCCGGCGTCGCCACGGCCCGCTACCTCGCCGACCACCACGCCGGGGACCCCGTGCTGCTGGTCGGCGACGAGGGACTTGCCGAGCAACTCCGGGCCGCCGACGTCCGCCTCACCGACGACCCCGCAGAGGCGAGTGTGCTGCTCGGCTCCTGGACGAACGACTTCGACTACTACGACATGATGGCCGCCATGGACGCCGTCGAGGAAGATACCGTCTTCCTGGGTTCGGACCCGGACCGGGCGATCCCCTACGACGACGGCCGGCTCATCCCCGGGTCGGGCGCCATCGTCGGCGCGCTCGCGCGGACGGTCGGCCGCGAGCCCGACCGGATCCTCGGCAAACCCTCCGACGTCGCGCGGGACCTGGCGCTGGACCGGCTTGGGCTCTCCGCCGCCGACGCCGCGGACTGCCTGGTCGTCGGCGACCGGCTGGACACGGACCTGTTGCTCGGCGAGCGCGCGGGCATGACGACCGTCCTCGTGCTCTCGGGTGTCACCGACCGCGCGGACCTGGCCGACAGCGACGTCGAGCCCGACTACGTGCTGGAGAATCTGGGCGAGATCGGCACTCTCCTTCGAGATGAGTGAGCCACGGCGAGGCGTTACGTTTTAGCGGACCGGGACCCGACTCGCGTGTGCAGTCCCGTGGTGTAGTGGCCAATCATAGTGGCCTTTGGACGTGGCCGGCTTCGCGGTCGCGGAAGCGAGCCACTGACGGCAGTTCGAATCTGCCCGGGACTACTGACAATATATTTATAATTCATTTCTGATTAAATTTCCGCACTCGTCTTCCGGGGCCAGCACTTTATCACCCCGACCGGCCGTACTCCGGGCCAATGGCGAAGCCGATCCTGAAGTGGGCCGGCGGCAAGCGACAGCTCCTCGGGGATATTTACGCCCGCTTCCCCGCCGATTACCGTCGCTACCACGAGCCCTTCCTCGGGGGTGGCGCCGTCTTCTTCGACCTCGAGCCGACCGGCGGGACGGTCAACGACACCAACCCGCGCCTGGTCACCTTCTACGGGGTGGTCCGGGACCGTCCCGACGCCCTCATCGAGCGCCTGCGTGCGTTCGACGACCCCGACGCCGAGCCGGATCCGGACCAGGCTTTCGCCGAGGAGGGTTGGGACGGCGGGGAGGTCGAGCAGTACTTCTACCAGCAGCGGGCCCGGTTCAACCGCCGGGCGTACGGGGACGGCGAGTGGCCCGCGACCGCCGCCGAGCGCCTCGAGGAGGCGGCGCTCCTGCTGTATCTCAACCGGACGTGTTACAACGGGCTCTACCGCGAGAACTCCTCGGGTGGCTTCAACGTCCCTATCGGGCGCTACGCGGACCCCGACTGGGTGCAGGCCGACCGCATCCGCGCGGCCGGCCGCGCGCTCGCCGAGACCGACGTTCGCAACGAGGACTTCGCGTACGTCCTCGACGCCGCCGACGAGGGTGACCTGGTCTACCTCGACCCGCCCTACCAGCCGATGAGCGCGACCGCGAACTTCGCCGAGTACAGCGCCGAGGGGTTCGACCGGGCGGACCAGCAGCGGCTGCTGGAGACCGTCGAGCGCCTCGACGGGAACGGCGTCGACTTCGTGCTCAGCAACAGCGGCGTGACCTACGACCTGTACGACGACGCCGGGTTCGCCGTCGAGACGGTGGGTGCGACCCGCGCTATCAACAGCGACGAGACCGCCCGCGGCGAGGTCGAGGAGGTCATCGCCACGAACGTTCCCGAGGGGCGACGGGCCGGGCGGGGCCAGGCCGGCATCGCGGACTCCTGAGTTCAGTCCCCGGCGACGTCGGCCTCGTCCCCGCCCCCGGCGTCGGCGTCGCCCTCGGCGTGGTCGAGCGGTTCGCTCTCCCAGTAGGGGTGGTCGTCGACGGCCCGGAAGCAGGCGGCGTACTGGCCGGGCTCGACCTCGACGCCGTCGGGCTTCTCGCCCCGGCAGGCCTCGCGGGCGTAGGGACACCGGGTGTGGAACCGACAGCCCGCCGGCGGCTCCCGCGGCGAGGGGACGTCGCCCTCCAGGGCGTCGACGCGGCGGCCCTGTTCTGTGGTGCTCGCCCGGGGAACACTCTCTAGGAGCGCCTGCGTGTAGGGATGGGCGGGGTTCTCGAAGATGTCGTCGACCGTGCCGGTCTCGACGATCTCCCCCAGGTACATCACCGCCACCCGGTCGGAGATGTGCCGGACGACACTCAGGTCGTGGGCGATGAAGAGGTAGGTGAGGTCGAACTCCTCCTGGAGGTCCTCTAAGAGATTCAGGACCTGCGCCTGGACGGAGACGTCGAGCGCGCTGACGGGCTCGTCGAGGACGATGAAGTCGGGCTCGAGCGCGAGCGCGCGGGCGATGCCGATCCGCTGGCGCTGGCCACCGGAGAACTCGTTGGGGTAGCGGTCGACCTGGTCAGCGGAGAGTCCGACCCGCTCGAGGAGGTCGACCGCCCGCTCGCGGCGCTCTGCCCGGCCGGCGATACCGTGGATGTCCAGCGGTTCGGTGATGATCTCCCCGGCGGTCATCCGCGGGTCGAGACTCGAGAAGGGGTCCTGGAAGACCACCTGGGCCCGCCGGCGGAACTCCGTGAGTTCGGCGCCGTCCATCTCGAACAGCTCCTCGCCGTCGAAGTGCACCTGCCCGCCGGTCGCCTCGCGCAGCCGCAGCAGCGTCTCGCCGGTCGTCGACTTGCCACAGCCGGATTCGCCGACCAGCCCCAGGGTCTCCCCCTCGTAGATCTCGAAGTCGAGCCCGTCGACGGCTTTCACGCTCACCGGCTCCCGGCCCAGCAGCCGGTCCAGCACCGAATCCTGCTCGTAGTAGTACTTCTCCAGCCCCTCGACTTCGACCAGTGGCTCCGCGTCACTCATCCCCGTCACCCCCGGTCTCTCCCCCGTCGGCTTCGACGCCCTCGAAGTAGTCCTCCGGGAGCGCCTCGGCCGGGGAGTACTCGCGGTCGGTGAGGACGCACCTGGCCTGGTGTTCGCCGCTTCCGTCCGCCGGCCGTTCGCTCGGCGTCTCCAGGCAGGCCTCCATCGCCTTCGGGCACCGGTCAGCGAAGTAACACCGGTCGCCCATCTCCTCGTCGAGCAGGCTGGGGACGTTGCCCTCGATGGGCTGCAGGCGGGGCTGTGGGTCCTGCAGGTCCGGGATCGACCCCAGCAACCCCTGGGTGTAGGGGTGGACCGGGTTCTCGAAGACGTCGTCCAACGTCCCCCGCTCGACGACCTCGCCGGCGTACATCACACAGACCCGGTCGCACATCCGGGCGATCACCCCCAGGTCGTGGGTGATCAGGATGATGCTCATCCCCCGTTCCTCCTGGATGTCCCGCAGGAGATTCAGGATCTGCGCCTGGATGGTGACGTCCAGCGCCGTCGTCGGCTCGTCCGCGATCAGCAGGTCGGGCTCGCCGGCCAGCGCCTGGGCGATCATCGCCCGCTGGAGCATCCCCCCGGAGAACTGGTTGGGGTACTCCTCGGCGCGCTCGGCGGGGTCGGGGATGCCTACCTGCTCGAGCAGTTCGACCGCCCGCTCCTTGCTCGGCTCGGTCACGTAGCCCCGGCCGGGGACGAGCGTGTCCACGAAGAAGCGGCCGAAACCGTAGCCCTGAGTCCGCGACCGGGTCGACCGGGGGTTGGATCGTGCCCGGCGCTGGACCTCGACGGCCTCGGCGATCTGCTCGCCGACCGTCAGCGAGGGGTTGAAGCTGCTCATCGGGTCCTGGAAGATCATGCTGAACGAGGGGCCGCGAAGCGCCCGACGGGTCCGCTCGGAGACGGTCCGGAGGTCGACGTGGTCGCCGTCGACGGCCACCGAGTCGTCGTCGCGGTACTCCTCGGCGAGGTCGGCGTCGCGGTACCAGACCTCCCCGGCGGTGACCCGGCCGGGCGACTCGACGAGGTCGATCAGCGACAGCGCGGTCACGGACTTGCCGGAGCCGGACTCGCCGACGATGCCGAGGATCTCGTTGTCCCGGACGTCGAAGGAGACGGACTCCGCGGCGTTGACCTGCCCCTCCTCTGTGAAAAACCGGGTCGAGAGGCCCTGCACGGACAGCAGCGTGTCCGCACCCGCCGGCGGCTGGCGCCGGAGTTCGGTCTCGCGGCTCATGTGCCACCCTCCCCCTCGATGTCCGGGTCCAGCGCGTCGCGGAACCAGTCACCGACCAGATTGATCCCGATGACCGACAGCATGATCGCGATGCCGGGCATCGTCGCGATCCACCACTGGCCCGAGGAGACGTAGTCCTGGCCCTGGGAGATGTCGAATCCCCAGGAGAGAGTCGTCCCCGAGAACCCCAGAAAGGAGAGCGCACTCTCCAGCAGGATGATCGCCGCGATCTGGACCGTGCCGAGCACGATGATCGGGGTCATGGCGTTGGGCAGGACGTGGCGCCCGATGATCCGGCTGTCGCCGGCGCCCAGCGCCCGGGCAGCCTTGACGTACTCCTGCTGGCGCAACGACAGGGCCTCCCCGCGGGCGACGCGGGCGAACCACACCCAGTTCACCAGTCCGACGACGATCACCACCGTTACCGGGAGGGTCGTCGAGGCGGGCATCCCGGAGGCGAGTCCTGCAGCTACGAAGGGGTCCGGGATCGGGACTGTCGCCCGGCCCCACAGCCCGATCAGCGCGACGGCGAGCACCAGCGACGGGAACGCGAGGCTGACGTCGGCGATCCGCATCAGCGTGTCGTCGACGGTACCGCCGCTGTAGCCGGCGACGAGTCCGACGGGAACGCCCACAAGCACCGCCAGTATCGTCCCGAGGACACCGACCATCAGCGACGTGCGGGCGCCGTAGATCACACGCGAGAGCATGTCACGGCCCAGTCCGTCGGTTCCCAGGGGGTGTGACAGCTTGGCCTCGATGGTCGTCACGTTGGTGACCGTCTGGATCTCGCCGTCGACCAGCTGGGCCGTGGTCTCGTTTGTGGTCTTGGTGAACCCGAGCGGCGGGAGTTCGGTCTGGTTGAGGTTCTGTGCGGTCGGGTCGTGTGGCGCGATCAGGGGTGCGAACACTGCCACCAGGATGATCACGACCACGAGCAGGAGTCCGATCTTCGGGAGCAGGCTGTTCCGGAACTCCTTTTTCAGGTTCCGGATGACGCGCGGGGAGACCATCAGTCGTACACCACCCGTGGGTCGAGGTAGCCGTAGATGATGTCGACGACGATGTTGACGATGACGAAGGCCGTCCCGATGACGATCAGACAGCCCTGCAGCGCCGGCCAGTCACGGAGGTTGATGCTCTGAATGACCAGCGTTCCCAGCCCCGGCCACGCGAAGACGGCCTCGGTGATGACCGCCCCGCCGATCAGCGTTCCCAGCTGGAGCCCCAGCACCGTGATCACCGGGATCAGCGTGTTCCGGAGTGCGTGTTTGTACCTGACCAGCGCCTCGGGTGCACCCTTTGCACGCGCCGCCCTGACGTAGGACTTGCCCAGTTCGTCGAGCATCCCCGACCGCGTCAGCCGGGTGATCAGCGCCATGAAGTACGTCCCCAACGCGATCGCGGGGAGGGTGATGTAGGAGAGCCACTCCAGCAGCGTCCCGATGAACGGTTCCGGGCCGACGAGCGCAGCCACCACCGCGACCGAGGTCGCGCCCCGACCGCTGGTCTGGAAGACGTCGAACTGGACGGCGAAGACCAGGATCAGCATGATCCCAAGCCAGAAGTTCGGGGTGCTGATCCCGCCGAGGGAGAACAGCGTCGCCCCGTAATCGACCGGCGAGTTGCGCCGGGTGGCGCTCAGCACGCCCAGCGGGATCGAGAGGACGATGGCCACGATAGTCGCCGCGACGGCCAGTTCGACCGTCGCCGGCACCCGCTGGAAGACCATCGTCGTCACGGCCTGTCCCTTGACGTAGGAAAAGCCCATGTCTCCCTGGACCAGCTCGACGAGGTACTGGCCGTACTGGACGTACAGCGGCTGGTCGAGACCGAGTTCGGCGGCGATGGCCTGCCGGGTCTCCTGGGAGGCATCCAGCGGCGCGACCGCGTTGATCACGCTGCCGGGGGTGATAAACCGGAGGGCGAACACGACAGTGATGACGCCCCAGACGACGCCGATGCCCTGCAAACTCCGCTTGATCGCCAGACGACCGAGCGACATCTCTCCTGTAGTGTATCAGTTCTGCGTCGCGGTCCACACGTCGATGAGTTCGTCGGGACGGGGCTGCCACTGGATGCCGTTGGAGACCCCGTAGACGCTGAACTGCTGGTGGAGGAACACCCACGGCGCCAGGTCGTGCAACAGCTGGTTGGTCTGCTGGAGGATCTGCTCGCGCTCCTGGGGGTCCGGCTCGCTCTGTGCCTGCTCGATGAGCGAGTCGACCTCCTCGTTCTGGAGGACGGTGAGCGGCCCGCCGCTGGTCAACAGCGGGATGATCGTCTGTGCGGCGTCGAACTCGCCGTTCCCCCACCCCAGCAGGGTGAAGGGCGGCCGGTCCTCGATGTTTGGCGCGGTCACGTCCTGGACCAGCGAGTTGAACTCCCGCTGCTGGAGCTCGCAGTTGACGTTGGACAGCGAGTCGATCTGGTTGGCTGCCGCCTGCGCGATCTCGACGTCACGGAGGTAGCGGCCGATCGGCGTCTGGAGGGTGATGTCGACGCCGGCGTGTCCGGACTCCTCGACCAGCCGTTCGGCCTCGTCGGGGTCGTAGCCGTAGGGCTCGATGTCGGGGTTGTGGCCGGTGAACTGCGAGAGGGTCGGCTGGCCGGTGATCTCGCCGAAGCCCTGGAGGACGTTCTCGATGATGCTCTGGACGTCGACGGCGTAGTTCATCGCCTGCCGGAACTGCTGGCTGCTGAACGGCTCGATGTCGTAGCGCATCTGCAGGAAGATGATCCGCGTGCTCGGCACCGGATTGACCGACGCGACGTCCGAACTCTGCACCCGGGAGATCTCCTGTGGCGGCACGTTCGTGACGATGTCGGTCTCTTCGGCGAGCAGCTGATTGACCCGGGTGCTCGACTCCGAGGAGGCGGTGATCGTCAGTTCGTCGGCTGCCGCGGGCTCCCCCCAGTAGTCACCGTAGTTCTCGTAGCTGACCGAGGTGCCCGACTCGTAGCCCGTCAGCTGGAACGGGCCGGTCCCGTTGACGTTGCGGTTGATGAAGTCGGTGCCGTTCTCCTCGACCCAGGACTGCTGCATGACCTGGCCGTTGGTGGCGAACAGCTGGAAGACGATCGGGTTCAGCCCGCCGAAAGTGACGGTTACCTCGCCGTCGCCGGCCTCGACGTTCTCGAGGGTTCCGGTCCCCGCGAGGTCGCCGTCCTGGGGGAGGGCACCGCCGACCTCCTCGGTCTCGATCCGGCGGATGCTGTACCGGACGTCCTCGGACGTGAGGTCGTCGCCGTTCTGGAAGGTGACGCCGTCACGGAGCGTGAACCGGGCGGTGCCGGGCTCGACCCGCTCCCACTCGGTGGCCAGCTTCGCGATGATGGCTCCCTCCTTGTCCCGGCCCATCAGCCCCTCGTAGGCCTGGGAGACGATGATGTTCGTCGGCGTCTCGGCGTGGTCGTGGGGGTCCAGCCCCGAATCCATCTGCCCCAGCGTGACCCCGACCGAGAAGGACTCCTCGCCGCCGTCGTCGGTCGGCGTGTCCTCGGTCTCGTCGTCGTCCATCGGCGTGTCCGTGTCATCCTGCGTGTCTCCCCCGTCGTCCCCACCGTCGCCCTCTGTGGGTGTGTTCTGGGCACCCCCACAGCCGGCGACCGATACCGTCGCGGCTGCCCCGCCGACAGCCTTGAGCAGCGTCCGACGATCGACCTGGCTTTCGCTTTCGTCCCGTGGCATATCCAACCAGTGTCAGGTGCAGATAATGAAAGTGTCGGTCCTATAGCCGCCTGTGGGGCGGTCTCCCCCGTCGCTGACCCGGAGCTGTCGGCGTGGGCTGGTCCGTGAACGTTCGGCCGCCCGCTCGCTCCCCCCGGGTGGCCAGTTCCCGCGCCGCCGGAGTTGTTGCTTATCCCACAGTTCTTCACCCCGGACACGACAACCCTGAGGCCGGTCATGCGAACCCTTTTGCGTGGGCCGGTCGTTCCCCCCGGCGTGCCGGGACCGGACGACACCGAGATGGAGTGGTGGGACGCGCTGCTCGCGGACATGCGTGCGGAGGCCGCGGCCTACGAGGACGAGGGCTGGGAGACCCTCGAACTCCATCCGGGCGACGTGACTGCACGGGACGGGAGCGTCGAGGACCTCGGGCTGGACGTGCTGGTCCCCGACAACGAGTTCGCTGACCTGGAGGCCGCACTCGCCGACGGCGTCGAGGGCTACGAGGTGCTGCGCTCGACGGCCGGGCACTACGTCGCCCTGCTGGTCGTCGTCGAGGCCGCCGGCGGGCGCGCGGTGTTCGTCCCCGCCTACTACAGCGGCCGGGACGACGCCGCGGCCACGCTCCTCCGGAAGGCCACCGAGGCCGGCGAACTGACGCTGATCCTCCGGACGCTCACCGACGACCGGGTCGAACTCGCGCTCGACGACCCGGAGCTGCTTGTCCCCGACGGCGACTGAGCCCGCGGCTACCGCTCCCTCACTCGCTTCAGTCGCCCGACAGAGAGCGTTAAGTATCTCCCCGTGCCGTGGTAGGGCATGGCAGGTCCGACCGCCGACGTCCAGGAGTACATCGAGGAGCACCGCGAGGAGCTGTTCGACCTCGTCGCCCGTCTGGTCGAGACCCCCTCGGTCTCGGGCGAGGAGGGGCCGGCGCAGGAGCTGGTGGTCGAGGAGCTGGAGTCGCTGGGGCTGGAGCCGGACGTCTGGGAGCCCGACGTCGAACGGTTCCGGGACCACCCCGGGTACTTCGACACCAAGACCTACGACGAGGTGGGCTACGGGGGCCGTCCCAACGTCGTCGCGCGGGTCGAGGGGGCGGGCGAGGGCCCGTCGCTGGGTCTCTCCGGGCACATCGACGTGGTCCCCGTCGAGGCCGAGGACTGGAGCTACGACCCCTGGACGGCGACCGTCGAGGACGGCCGGATGTACGGCCGCGGGGCCTGCGACATGAAGGGGGGGCTCGCGGCGAACCTGTTCGTCTACCGGGCGCTCCGGGAGTCGGGCGTGGACCTGGCGGGAGACCTGCTCCTCCAGTCGACCATCGACGAGGAGGCCGGCGGCACCGGCGGCGTGCTCGCGGCCCTGGAGCGGGGCTACCAGCCCGACGCCGCGGTCATCCCGGAAGCGTTCGGGATCCCCGACATCGGCATCGCCAGCAGCGGCGTGATGTACGTCCGGATCACGGTCGAGGGCAAGGCCGCCCACGCCGCCTACGGCTACGAGGGGGTCAACGCCATCGACCGCCTGGCCCGGGTCGTCACCGCGCTGGAGGAGCTGGACCGCGAGCGCAAGGCCCGGATCGACTACCAGCCGGCGGTCAACCAGGACCCCGCCGCCGAGGGGGAAGTGACGAACCTCAACGCCGGGATCGTCGCGGGCGGGGACTGGCCCTCCACGGTGCCGGCGGAGGCGACCGTCGAGTGCCGGGTCGGGTGGCCCCCCGGCGAGACCCGCGAGGAGGTCCGCAGCCAGGTCGAGGCTGCCGTCGAGAGCGTGGTCGCCGAGGACGACTGGCTGGCCGAGCACCCGCCCGAGGTCGAGTGGTTCGGCTGGAACGCCGAGCCCCACGAGTGCGACCGCGACGCCGAGGTCGTCACACTCGCCCGCGAGCACGCCGCCGACGTCTGTGGCGCCGAGGGACAGTTCATCGGCGGGCTGGCGGGGCTGGACGAGCGGTTCTACGTCAACTACTACGACATCCCCTGTCCGACGGTCGGCCCGGTGGGTCACAACCTCCACGGCGCCGACGAGTCAGTCGACCTGGACTCGCTTGTCGACACCGCCAAGATCCTGGCGGCGACGGCCATCGACTTCTGCGGGGTCGCTGAGGGGTAGGCGCCCGCTCCGGCTCTGTGTCCCCTGTGTGTCACTGTCCCCCGGACCGGCAGTAACTACAAGTCAGTCCCTGACAATATGTATCGTATGTCAGGACAGCAGCAGGCGAGTAGACCAACCGACGACTCGCGCGCGTTCCCCCACTGGCACGACCCGGGGAAGGAAGCCCTGGAGATCGTCGAGGGCGACGGCGCCTACGTCACCACGGCCGACGGGCGCACGCACCTCGACTTCATCGCACAGCTGTACTGTGTCAACGCCGGCCACGGCAACGAGGCCATCATCGAAGCCATCGAGGAGCAGCTCCGCCAGGTCCAGTACGTCTCCTCGGCGAAACACAACGACGCCCGCTCGGAGCTGGCGGGCCGACTCGCCGACGTCGCGCCCGACGGGCTGACGGACGTTCTCTTCTCGATCTCGGGCAGCGAGGCCAACGAGTCCGCCGCGCAGTTCGCCCGGGAGTACACCGGCAACAACAAGATCCTCACGCGATGGCGCTCCTATCACGGTGCGACCTACGGTGCGGGCTCGTTCACCGGCGACCCCCAGACCCGCGCCCCCATCGAGCGCCACGCCGCCACCACCGGCTCCGGGAAGTTCCTCCCGCCGCTGCCCCGGGCCTTCGGCACCGACGACCCCCAGGAACTCGCCGACCAGGCCATCGAGCACCTCCGGTTTGTCATCCACAACGAGGGGCCGGACTCGATCGCGGCCATCCTGACCGAGCCGGTCGGCGGGACCAGCGGCGCCTACCCCGCGCCGGCCGACTACTTCACACAGCTCCGGGAGCTCTGTGACGAGTACGGCATCCTCCTGATAAGCGACGAGGTCATCGCCGGCTTCGGGCGGTGTGGCGACTGGTTCGGGATCGGCACCGAGGACGTCCAGCCGGACATGATCACCTTCGCGAAGGGGGTCACCTCCGCGTACATCCCGCTTGCGGGGGTCATCGCCCGCCGGGACATCGCGGCCCACTTCGAGGAGGAGGGGTTCCCGCTGGGTCAGACCTTCTCCGGGCACCCGGTCGCCTGCGCTGCCGGCCTCGCCGCGGTCGAGGAGTACGAGGACGGCCTCATCGACAACGTGGCCGACCACGCCGACCACTTCGAGTCCCGGCTCCGGGAGCTGGAGGCGAAACACGACGTGGTCTGTGACGTCCACGGCCGCGGGTACCTCTGGGGCGTGGAGTTCGCCGACCCCGCCACCGGCGAGCCGTTCGTCGACCCCCGTGTCACGGACGAGGACAACCCCGTCGACGACGTGCTCTCCGCGACCCGCGAGCGCGGCGTTCTGTGTGGCAGCGCCCGCCCGAACACCCAGGTCATCGTCTCCCCGCCGCTGACCGTCGGCGAGGCCGAGATCGACGAGGGCGTTGCGGCGCTGGACGAGGCCATCGCCGAGGTGTTCTGAGGCCCGCCGCCGATGTTCTGAGGCCCGCCGGCGGTCGGCGGAGCCGGCGGGGCACTTCCCTTGCCCTCGTCGGTACGTTTTCAACCGCTCCGTCCGTCGCCGGGGTATGGCGCTCGACCTGCCCGGGATGGGGCTCGGAACCTCGGGGAACACGGACCCGGAGACCTGCCGTGAGACCGTTGTGGAGGCGCTTGAGATGGGGTACCGGCACATCGACACCGCCCAGATGTACGACAACGAGGACGCCGTCGGCGAGGGCATCGCCGCGGCCGACGTGGACAGGGACGGCGTGGTCCTCGCGACGAAGGTCCACCCCTCGAACCTCGCCTACGAGGACGCGAAGCGAACGGCCGAGGAGAGTCTCGACCGGCTGGGCGTCGACAGCGTCGACCTCCTCTACGTCCACTGGCCGATGAACGCCTATGACCCCGAGGACACGCTGCGGGCGATGGACGAACTCCACGAGGAGGGACTTACCCGCCACGTCGGGCTCTCGAATTTCACGCCCGACCTGCTCGACGAGGCCCGCGGCCTGCTCGAGGCGCCGGTCGCCGCCCACCAGGTGGAGTGTCACCCGCTGCTCCCCCAAGAAGAACTCCGGGCGTACGCCCGCGAGCACGGCCACCCGCTGGTCGCGTACTGCCCGCTCGGCCGCGCGCAACTCGAGCATCCTGTCCTGGAAGAGGTCGCGGACAAGCACGGCGTCTCGACCCCGCTGGTCTCGCTTCTGTGGTGTCTCGCCCAGGACAGCGTTGTCCCGATCCCGAAGGCGACCGGCGACCACGTCCGCGAGAACTGGGAGGCACGCGACCTCGAACTCGACGACGCGGACCTGGAACGGCTCGACGCCATCGACGAGCGCCAGCGGATCATCGACCCGGAGAACGCGGCCTGGAACCGGTAGGACCCTCAGCGCACGGCTGCGCCCCCACAAACAACGCCGTCGGGTGTGGCTCCGTGGGCACTTTTTTCACCGGCCACTCCCTGGTTCGAGAGAATGGACTACGAGACGACACGGCGGGCCGTCCTGGGCGCGCTGGTCGCCGGCGGGACGGGCGCGGTTGCGCTCTCGCCGGCCGGCGGCCTCCTCGAACGGTTCGCGCCGTTCAGCGGGCGAGCCTGGGACGCCGCCGAGCGGGTCCCCTCCACGGTCGAGAGCCCGTACGGCCCGGCCACGATAACGTACGACGACTACCACGTCCCTCACGTCGAGGCTGACACCGAGGAGGCGGCCTACTTCGCGGTCGGCTACGCGCAGGCCGCCGACCGGCTGTTCGAGATGGACCTGGTCCGCCGGCGGATGCGCGGGACCCTCGCCGAGGTCGCCGGCGAGCAGGTCGTCGACTCCGACGTTTTTAATGTGCGGATGGACTTCCTCGGTGCCGCCGAGGCCTCCGCGGAGGCCATCGCGGGGACCGACACCGAGCGGATGACCGAGGCCTTCGCCGACGGTGTCAACGCCTACATCGACGAGGGGTCGCTGCCCCTGGAGTTCGGATTGTTGGGCTACGAGCCCCGGGAGTGGTCGGTCGTCGCCTCACTTCTGGTAGGCGCGCAGGTCTCGTGGGGCCTGACGGGCAGTTTCCGGACGCTCCAGCGGGCGCTGCTCCGCGAGCGGCTCGACGCCGACACCTACCGGCAGCGCTACCCCGCCCGGCTGGACCACGGCTACCCGATCCTCCGCCCCGACCGGGTCGGCGGGGAGGTCCACGGCGTCGCCGGCCGGGGCGTCGAAGCAGCGAGCGCGGACGCCCGCGTCGGGAAGGCCGTGGACGCCGACTTCGCCGATTGGCTCGGGCGGTTCGAACCGCCGCCGTATCTGGGCTCGAACAGCTGGCTCGTCGCCGGCGAGCACACCGCCAGCGGCAGCCCGATCGTCGCAAACGACATGCACCTGACGCTGATGGCGCCGCCGGTCTGGTACGAGCAGCGGGTCAGCGCCGGCGAGGTGGACGTCCGCGGCGTCGCCTTCCCCGGGGTGCCCTTCGTCGTCGCCGGCGAGAACGACCACGGCGCCTGGGGGTTCACCAACACTGGTGCGGACGTCGTGGACCTGTACACCTACGAGACCGACGACGCCCGCGAGCGCTACCGCTATCAGGGCGAGTGGCGCGAGTTCGACACTGAGACCCGCACTGTGGAGGTCGCGGGCGGCGAGAACCGCGAGGTGACGGTCAAAAAGACCGTCCACGGGGCCTTCCTCGACCGGGAGGTTGACGGCGACGCACGGCACGTCGGTGTCGCCTGGACCGGCATGTCCGGCACCCGCGAGTCACAGGCGATCCACGAGTTCAGCCGCAGCACCGGCCGCGAGGACGTCCTGGAATCCCTGGAGCTGTTCGACGCCCCGACCCAGAACTTCGTCTACGCCGACCGCGAGGGCAGGACGCTCTACTGGGCGACCGGGAAGATCCCGATACGGCGGGTCGACGGCGAGGTCGTCCGCGGGGACCGCGTCTTCGACGGCTCCGCCGGCGAGGCCGAGTGGGAGGGCTTCGAACCGTTCGGGCAGTCCTCCTGGGAGGGATTCGTCCCCTTCGAGGACAAGCCCGGCGTCGTCCAGCCCAGCTACGTCGGGACCGCGAACCAGCGGCTGGTCGACGACCCGGTCTACCCGATCGGCCAGGAGTACGCCTCGGGCTTCCGGGGCACCCGGATCTACGAGGAACTCGACGCCGCCGTCGAGGAGGGGAGAGCCATCGACCGCGAGTTCATGCAGGGGTTGCAGCGCGACACCGTCGACGTCAGGGCGCGAACGCTGGTGCCCGCCATCCTCGACGCCCGCGACCGGATGCCCGACGCGGCCGACCCGTACCTGGATGCCATGGCCGACTGGGACTACCGGCTCGACCGCGACTCGACGGCCGCGCTGGTCTTTCGCTTTTTCTACGAGTTCTTCCGCGAGGAGACCTGGCGCGACGACTACGAGGACGTGGGGCTGGACAGCTCCTACTGGCCCCAGGAGTGGGTACTGGTCACGCTCCCGCCCGACGACGAGGCCTTCGGCGGCGACCGGGCGGGGGTGCTCGCCCGCGCGATGGAGCGGGCCGTCGAGCGCGTCGACTCCGAGGGCTGGGAGACCTACGGCGACTACAACCGGACGGTCATCGACCACCCCTTCGGCGGCCAGGTCGGGGCGCTGAACTACCCACGCTACCCCACCGATGGCGGCTCCTTCACCGTGATGAACTTCCGGAAGGAGGGCGGCGCGGGCAGCAGCCAGCGGACCGTCTACCCGATGGACGGCGAGACCGTGACGGTCCTTCCGGGGGGGAACGACGGCTCCTATTTCTCCGAGCACTACGACGACCAGCTCCGGCTGTGGGCCGACGGGGAGTACCGACCGGCTCCGCGGGCCGTCGACGGCGACCCCGACATCACCGTCGAAGGACGGCGCGGGGGGGCTGGCGGATGAGCGCCGAGACGGCTGCCGGCGGTACTGACTCGCAGGGTCGCTTCTCCCGGGCGCTCGCCGCGGTCCGGACCGGCGACCGCGGCCGCCGGTGGCTGGTCACGGCGGGTGCCGTCGCGCTGGGGCTCGTGCTCGCGACGGGTCACTGGATGGGGCTGGTGCTGGGCGGCGCGCTCGTCGGCGTCCTCCAGCGCGACCTCAAGCGCGCGGTCGGCGGCGGCCTCCTCTTCGGGCTCGTCGCGCTCGGGGCATTCGTCCTGGTCGCGCCGCGGCTGGAGGCCGGCGAACTGCTGGCGCTGACCCCCGCGGCCTACGTTACCATCGGTGCGGGGCTTGGCCTGCCGCTTCTCGGTTCGCTGACCCGCGGCGTCGTCTGAGATGTGCCCCAGGAAGCCGCTGCCGCGTTCGCTCCCGCTTACCGGTTCTCCGATTTCTCGGTGTCGAACCCCTCTGTGAGGTCGTCCCACCGCTCGGCCAGCCCTTCGGCAGTCCAGCCCCCGCCCGCCTCCAGGTCCCTGACCATGGTCCGCTCGTACTCGGGGTCGGAGATGTAGGTGAGTTCGCCGGCCTGCAGGCCGACGGTGTTGCCGGTGATATCCTCGGCGTGCTCGCTGGCGAGGAAGACGGGCGCGGCGGTCGTGAGCTGTGGCCCCCACTCGTCCTCGCCGACGTCGTCGACCAGGTCGTCGGTCATCCGGGTGAGCGCCGCGGGCCAGAAGGCGTTGACCCGGACGTTGTACCGGTCGAGTTCGCGCGCAGCGGTCCGCATCAGCCCTAGGATACCCGCTTTGGCGGCCGCGTAGTTTCCCTGCCCGACCCGGCCGGCCGCCGAGTCACTGGAGACACACAGAAACGAGCGCTGGCGGTCGAAGGCCTCCTCCTTGTACCGTTCCCGCCAGTGGCGGGCGACGTTGTGCAGAAGCGAGTAGTGGCCCTTGAGGTGGACGTCGATGACGGTGTCCCACTCCGCCTCGCTCATGTTGAACAGCATCCGGTCCCGGAGGACGCCGGCGTAGTTGACGACCGAGTGGAGGGCGCCGTACTCGTCGACGGTGTCCGCGACGAGCTTCCGGGTGTAGTCGACGTCGGTCACGTCGCCGAAGTGGGCCATCGCCTCGCCGCCGCCGGCCTCGATCCGCTCGACCGTCTCCTGGGCCGGTTCCTCGTCGGCGCCGCCCCCGGTGACGTCGACGCCGAGGTCGTTGACGACCACCGTCGCGCCGCGGTCGGCCATCGCGACCGCCGTCTCCTCGCCGATCCCGTTCCCGCCGCCACAGACGAGACAGACCGTGTTCTCGAGCATCGTCTCGCGTCAGGCGTGCCCCAGGCATAGAAGGTCCGGTCTCTGCCTCACTCCTCCGGGTCGCTCCCCTCGCTCTCCGGGTCCAGCACGGTCACGTCGACCTCTCCCCCCGAAACGTGGAGGCGGAGCATCGTCGGTCGCTCCGCGGGGAGTGCGCCGGTCGCGCTGCCGGGGTTGAGCAGGCGAACCCCGCCGACGGCCTCGTCGATGACGCGGTGGGTGTGGCCGGCGACCGCGACGACGGGCTGCCCGTCGCCCGCCGGCCTCCCGTTCCCGGCGGACTCGACGGCCGCCAGGACCCCGCGGTCGTAGGCCGCCCGGTCCAGCGAGGCGTCGTCGACGTCCGGCGGGTGGGTCACGACCAGGCGGACGCCCTCCACTGTCAGCGTCGCCACCTCGGGCAGGTCGACCCCGACGTCGGCGTTGCCGCGGACGGCGACGAGGTCGGCCGCGAGGTCGCGGAAGAACTCGAGGGCGGTCGGGGTCACGAAGTCGCCGGCGTGGACGGTGTAGTCGGCCGCCTCGACCTCCGCCCGGACCCAGCCGGGGACGGTCTCCCGGAGGTCGTGGTAGGTGTGCGTGTCGCTGAGGACTGCGACGCTGGCCATCGGCGGGCGTTCGGCGCCGGGGCGTCTATAGGTTCCGGCGCCCCGGCGCGGGATACTCAGTCCAGGTCGTACCCGCACTCGGGACACTTGTCGGGGTAGGTGCGGCCGTCGACGACGGCCGTCCCGTACTCGGCGTTGTCCGGCGCACTCCGGTACAGGCGCTCGCCGCAGTTCGGACAGTTCTTCATCCGGTACCGCTACCAGCACCCGGTCGGGTTTCAATCCACCGCCGAGCGGGTTCCGGGTCGCCGCCGGTCGACGGTCCGCCGACGCCGCCGACACCCACCCACAGGTCGGGGTCGAGCGGGGAGCGAGACCCCCGTCCGGACTGTTCAGAACGGGTACTCGCGGGGCTCTTCCTGGACGGAGATCCACTTGGTTTCGGTGAACTCCTCGATGATCCACTCGCCGTTGTACCGGCCCAGCCCGGAGTCGTTCACGCCGCCGAAGGGGGTGTGCGGTTCCTCGTTGACCGACATGTCGTTGACGTGGACCATCCCGGCCTCGATCCGGTCGGCGACCCTGCGGGCGTGGCCCTGCTCGCCAAAGACCGCCGCCGAGAGTCCCTTGTCGGTGTCGTTGGCGATCTTGACGGCCTCCTCGTTACTCTCTGCCTCGATCACGGGTGCGACGGGGCCGAACTGCTCGTTACAGCCGAGCCCGATGTCGTTCGTCACGCCCGAGACGACCGTGGGCTCGACGAACAGGTCCTCGTAGTCGCCGCCGGCCTCGATGGTCGCACCGGCCTCGACCGACCGCTCCAGAAAGTCCATCATCCGGTCGCGCTGTGACTGGTTGATCACCGGGCCGAGCGCGTTCTCGGGGTTCGACGGGTCACCCACCGGCAGTGCCGCGGCCCGCTCGGCCAGCCGCTCGACGTACTCGTCGTACAGCGACTCGTGGACGATGTGCCGGGAGATGGCGATACAGACCTGGCCCTGGTGGACGAAGGAGCCGAAGACGCCGGCGTCGATGGCCTCGTCGATGTCGGCGTCGTCGAGCACGACGAACGGGGCGTTCCCGCCGAGTTCGAGCGCCGGCCGGGCGAGATTCTCCGCGGCCAGCCCGCCCACGTGGCGGCCGACCTCCGTCGAGCCGGTAAAGGAGAGCACGTCCAGTTCGGGGTTCGCGGCGACCCGCTCGCCGGCCGGCTCCCCGCGCCCGGTGACGACGTTCAGCAGGCCGCCGGGGAGCCCGGCGGCCTCGAACAGCCGGGCGACCGCCAGCCCGCCGACGGCTGGGGTGTTCTCGTCGGGCTTGAGCACGACCGCGTTCCCCAGTGCGAGCGCCGGCGCGACCGACCGGACCGCCAGGTGTAGCGGGAAGTTCCACGGCGAGATCACGCCGACGACGCCAGCCGGCTCGCGGGTGACCTCGTTTCGCTTGCCCGGCGTCGTCGACTCCGAGGTCGACCCCTGCGAGCGCATCGGGAAGCTGGCCGACTCCGCCAGCATTCCCATCGTCGCCTCCTCGACCTCGAGGGCGGCTTTCAGTACCGTCGAGCCCGACTCGGCGACCATCAGCTCCGTCAGCGCGTCGGCGTGCTGGTCCAGCAGCGCCATCGCGTTCTGGACCACCTCGGCGCGGTCCTGGGGCGGTCTGTCTGCCCAGGCCTCCTGTGCGGCCGCGGCCGCCTGGAAGGCGTCGTCGACGTCGGCCGCCGTCCCTGCCGGCACCTCGTGGACAACCTCGCCCGTCGCCGGGTTCTCGACGGAGATCGTCCCCCGGTCGCCCGCCGGTACCCACTCCCCGCCGACGTACATCTCCGACCAGTCCGCGTCGATCCCGAATCCCGGTGTGGCTGATTGTGCCATGACACATAATAGCACGAAATCTCAATAAGGGTTGTGGAGTGGTCCCGTTCCAGCAGCCACAGCCAGCCGAACTCGCCGCCATGCCAACGGACTTGACCGTGTGCAACAGGAATCAGTCATGGCCGACGCGACAGTCCGGGAGCTCATGACCGCGCCGATGATGACCGTCGAGGCCGACGAACCGCTCTCCGAGGTGGCCTGGGCCATGGAGCAGAAGGGGATCAAGTCGCTCGCGGTCGTCGACGAGGACTGCCTGCCGGTGGGCATCCTCACCTCGACGGACTTCATCCACATGGCTGCCGAAGAGGCTGTCCCGGCCGAGGCGACTGTCGGCGACTACATGACCACCGGCGTAGCGACGACGACCCCCGACACTCCGGTCGAGGCGGTCGCCGCCCGCCTGCTCGAGGAGGGGTTCAACCACATGCCCGTCGTCGAGGAGGAGGTCGTCGGTATCCTCAGCACGACTGACCTCCCCCAGTACCTCTCGTCACCGGTCGAAACCGCCGGCGGCGCGTGAGTGACATCGGGTTGCGCCTCCTGGTGTGGCTATCTCCCCACGCCTGTGACGCATACGCACTGCCCACGCTCACGGGAGAAGCGCATATGTCTGTGAGGCCCGTAGCTTCCAGTCAGATGTTCTCACGGGCTGTCGCTCGCCCGCATCGGGGGGGCGCCGCCGGATGAGCGGGCGCGGGGCCGGGAGCGACCGCCCGGCAGCGGGTGAGCAGACCAGTCTGTCCAGCCCGCGAGCGCGGGCCGTCGCGGCGCGACTCCGGCGGCTCGGTATCGCGGCCGGCAGACAGTTCGTCGCCGACCTCTGGGCAGCCAGAGGCTACGAGATACGCTCCCCAGACGGTCACGGAGCCGACGGCTCCGGTACGGTCCTGGAGGCGACTCGCGGCAGCGAGACCGCCACGCTCGGCGTGGTCAGCCCGTCCCGGCTGGGCGCCACCCCGCTGCCCGCCCTGGACCACGACGCTGTCGTCGTGCTCGGCGACCCAGCGTGGGTCGCCGACCGGGTCGACGGGGACACCCGGGTGCTCGCCCCCGGGGACCTGGCGGAGATGCTGCTGTACGCGGTCGACCGGCCGGTCGCCGACGACCTCTGTGAGCGTCACCTGGGCGCACCGCCGGAGCGACTGCGGCTCCCGGTCACTGCGGCCCTCGGCAGGCACCTGCGCTCGCTTACCCCGTCGGGCCCGAGCCTCGGCTCCGGGCTGCGCGTGGCGGGGGTCGGGCTCGCGGTCGTCCTCGTCGCGGTCGCGCTCGCGACGCTCGGCGGGTCGGGAGCGCCCGGGCCGGCTACCCCCGAAGCCGGCCTCGAGGCGGCCTCGAGCGGGACCGGCGAGGCCGCCGAGGCAGCCGCCGCCGTCTCCACGGAGAACGCCGGCGAGTTCCCCGAGACGTACCCCCCGGGGACGGCCGACCTGCTGCCTCCCGGCGTCACCCGGGAGGGGATCGACGACGCCGCGACGCTGGGCCGGGCCCACAGCCAGCGCCTCGAGGGGCGGTCGTACGCGCTCACGGTCACGCGCCACCAGCCGCTCGCGAACGGGAGCGCAACACCGGCCGACCCCAGCCTCGACCGGTATCTGTTCGGCTCCATCCCACAGCCGGGGGTCACCCACACGACGGGGTTCGCCGTCGCCGGTGACGCCTACCGCTCGAGGGCCACCCTCCAGAACGAGGCCGGCGACAGGGTGCGGGCGGGCGTCTACTTCACGGACGGGGAGTGGTACGTCGCCGCCCCGCTGTACGGCAACACGTCGTTCCGGTCGGCGCCGGTTACCGGCTCCGTCGGCCCCGACCCCGACACGTATCGCACCGAACTCGTCGACCGGTATCTCTCGTCGCCGGAGACCGAGCTGACCGGGGTCGTCGACCGTGACGGGCGCCGGCTGTACCGTCTCGTCGCGAACGGGACACCGCGCCCGTTCCCCGACCTGTTTACCCGGAACTACACCGCCGTCGCGCTGGTCGACAGCCGCGGGGTCGTCCACAACCTCTCGGTCAGCTACGCCATCGTTAGCGACGACGAGCGCGCTACCGTCGAGACCTCGGTCTCGTACGGCTCGTTCGGGGAGGTGGCGGTCCGGCCGCCGCCCTGGTACATCAACCGGTTCGACGAGCGGTAGCGCCACGCTTTTTGCGGACTCGGTCGGGGTTAGCGCATGGGACTGACGAGGACGGTCAAGACGAGTCTGGTCGCCGGCGTCGCGCTCATCGCGCCGCTTCTGGTCACGGTCATCGCGTTCCAGCTCGTCTTCGGCTGGATACGCGGCTTCCTGACCCCGATCGTCGAGAGCATCGGGCTGGTGTCGCTCGTCGGGATCGAGGTCGTCGCCGAGGTCCTGGCGCTGGTCATTCTGGTGCTGGCCATCGCCAGCCTCGGCTATCTGGCCCAGCGCAGCGCCGGCGCCTACGTCTTCGGGGTCGTCGACCGGGTCATCGGGCTGGTCCCGATCCTGAGTGTCGTCTACAATGGCGTCCGGCAGGTCTCGGACGCGCTGACCCGCCAGGAGAGCCGCTTCGAGAGCGTCGTCCTCGTCGAGTATCCCCGCGAGGGGGTCTACTCCTTCGGCTTCGTCACCGCCGAGACATCCGACCACGCCTCCCCGCCCGACGAGGACACCTACAACGTCTACATGCCGGGCAGCCCGAACCCCACCCAGGGCCACCTCCTCTTCGTCCCCGAGGAGGAGTTTTACCCCGTCGACATCAAGGTCTCCCGGGCGATCCGTCTGCTCGTCACCACCGGCATCGCCGAGAACCGGGAGGAGCTGGAACAGCTCCACGAGGAAGTCGCCGAGGAGGTCGCAGAAGAGGACGTCGAGATACGGTTCTGAGAGCCGGCCGGACGCTCCGGATCCGGTCCTGCCTCCGGTTACATGTACGCGGAGTCCCACCGCGTGGGCTTGCGGGCGTTGCCACAGGCGTCACACTGGATCCGCCCCATCGGGTCCATCGCGTTCGAGAGGCTCTCGCAGTTCGAACACCAGTAGCCGTAGAGGTCCTCCCCGTCCTCGCTGGTGTAGACGACGTCGAACGGCGCCACTGACCCCCGCTCCTGGTCCTCGTGGTCGACGTAGACCGTCCGCCCGTCGTCCTCGACGGGCTCGAGGCGGACCTGCTCGTCCTCGGCGTAGACGTTCTCGACGTGCGGGGTGCCGTCGATCTCCACCTCGGTCTCGCCGACCTTCACGAACCCCTGGCGCTCGTAGAAGGCGTTCCCGTCGGCGTTGTCGGCGAGCACGCGCCCCCGGAGCGTGGCGGCGCCGCGTTCGGCCAGCCGGTCGCGGGTCGCCTCGAACAGCTGCTGGCCGTAGTCCTCGCTGCGGTAGTCCGGGTCGACGTGGAGCCACAGCAGTTCGGCTGTCCCCTCGCCCGTGACGACGCTGTCGGCGAACCCGACGACCTGGTCGCGGTGTTCGGCCACCAGCAACAGCTTCCCGTCGTCCTCCAAAACGTCCATCAGCCGACTCTCGTCGTACCACTCCTCGATGGCCCCGACGATCGTCTTGGGGTCGAGCGAGTACGACGCCTGCATCGACCGCCGCGCGACGTCCCGGATCGAGGGTCTGTCTCCCGGCCTCGCGGTGCGGACCTCCATGGCGACCTGTACGGGCGGGACCGCAATAAAGACTCACCACCTGACCAACACGACCCGGAACCCGGCCGCCGGGCCGTGACCTGGCGCCCGAACACCTGTCATCTGTTCTTACTTTCCGCCGGATCTGCCCGTCCGGACAGCGCTGACCCGGTTGTCGTAACGCTAAAGAGTCAAACAGACCTTCAAGTAAGCAAGATGAACAACGCACGCGCCGTTTGGAGGGGGTACTGTGGGTGTTGAGATCCAGGAATCGCCGGTCTCCGAGGAGGAGTTCGCGGCGATGGAGGAGTTCGTCCGGGATTACCTCACTGCCAGCGTCGAGAGCGAGGAGGAGGGCGGCCGGATGCGGTGGTACCCCTGGCACTCCGCGGAGTACCGGTTCAACCACATCCGGAACGTGGTCGAACTCTCGGCGGAGATCGCCGAGGCCGAGGGGGCGAACACCGACGTCACCCGCGTCGCCGCCCTCTTTCACGACATCGCCAAGCTGGAGGTCGAGCAGGACGTCCACGCCGAGGAGGGTGCCCGGATCGCCCGGGAGTACCTCACCACGCACTGCGACTATCCGGACTCGTTCGTCGACCAGGTGTGTGACGCCGTCCGGGACCACTCCTACCAGGGCGACCTGACGAGGCTCCCGCTCGAGACCCAGTGTCTCATCGAGGCCGACGTCCTCGACAAGGTCGGGGCAAACGGCGCGGCGCTGATGATGTTGCGGATGGGCTACGAGTCCCGCACGCACATGGACGCCGCCGAGATGGTCGGCCGGGTGCTCGAGCGCGGCGAGGACGCGAAGGAACGCATCGAGAGTCAGACCGCCTACGACATCGCCCACCGGCGGCTGAAGCGCGTGGTCTGGTTCCGCGAGTGGCTCGACGACGAGGTCGCCGAGGTCGACCTGGAGTAGCCACCCCCGGGCGGCAGGCTACAGCAGCGTCCCCGCGGCGTCCCAGAGGAAGGCGACGCCGAAGCCCGCCAGCACGGCCGCGCTCACGCCGGCGACGATGGGCGTCGCCCGGTCGACGCGCCGTTTCCCGGCCACCAGCAGCGCGGGGAAGCCGACGATCCAGACGAGGATCCCGGCAAAGAGGCCCACCAGCAGCGCCGGGCTCCCGGTCCGGACGACCAGCAGGCCCGAAAGCGCGTCGCCGACGTAAGGGGTCTGTGCGAGCACGTCGACGGTCCCCGGCCGGAGGAGGCCGACGCCGACTGTGAGCCAGAAGACGACCTGGTAGGGGTTGGTCAGCGCGAGCACCAGCGCCTTCCGGAAGCCGGCACTTCTCCCCGTCGACTCCTCGGGGGCAAGCGTGGCCGTCACGTCGCGGGCGGCGCCGTACGCGAAATAGAGCATCAGGAGGCCGCCGACCCCGACCATCCCCGCCCGCAGGAGGGGGACCCGGTCGACGACGGCCACCGCGCCGGCCAGCGAGAGCAGGAAGAAGGCGGCGTCGGCGGTCATCGCGCCCAGCCCGGCGGTGAAGCCGGCCCGCCAGCCGTGGACAACGCTCTCCTCGGCGATGACGGCGTTCATCGGGCCCGGCGGGGCCGCGAGCGCGAGGCCGAAGACGGCGCCGGCGGCGAGCGTCGTGACCGTCTCGAAGACCATTCGAACCGACTTGGGATGGGGAGCCTAAAATCAGCCCGACTTCCGGGCGTCCAGTTGCCGCTCGATGTAGCCGGCGACGTCGGTGAGGTGGGCGGTCCCCCAGACCGCGACGACGACGGCGCCGATAGTGTTGAACACGAGGTCGAGCATCGTGTCCTCGAGCCCGTACTGGGTCAGCAGTGCCCGGTTGCCCACTGCGCGTGCGGCCTCCCCCAGCGCGAACTCGATGACTTCCCAGAACACGCCGAAGGCGAGCACGAACAGGAGGATGAAGGCGAACATGAACCGCGGGGGAAGCGCGATCTCCTCGGAGTGTGCGTCGAGCGCCCGGGCGGTCGCGTAGCCGACGCCCGCGACGACCGAGGCCGAGAGCGCGTGGGTGACATGGTCCCACCACGGGACCGAGCCGTAGAGGTTGGTCTCGCTGCCCGGTAATCCGAGGACGCCGAAGGCGTGCAGGAAGACCGCGCTGGTGATCCACAGCGTCAGCGCCGGGTCCATCGGGATGTCGTAGTCCCGCTCGAGTACCGGCGGCAACTGCGTGACGAGCAGCCCGACCCCCGCGTTGACGACGATGGTCGTCGAGCCCCGGTAGAGCCCGACGAAGAAGATGCCCACCAGTCCCATCTCCATGGCCCAGGCAGCCTGCTTCTGGCGGCGCCGGCTGACTCCGAGCCGGTCGCGGAGCCTCATCGCTCTCCCCGTCCTGTCCCGCGGCGGGACGTCATGGAGCTCCCCCGATCCGGCGACGGACCCGCGCCCGGCGGCGGATGTAGAACTCGAAGACGACTCCCGCGAGCAGGCCCGCTACCGTCGAGGCGACGAACTCGAGCATCAGCCCGCGCTCGATGGCGTACCCGTCCAGTGCGGGGTCGAGGAGGAAGCCGGTGCCGAGCCAGACGTCGACAGTCCACCGGAGGACCGCCCAGACTCCGGCGACGGCCATCGTGGCGATGGCGACGAAGGCGACGGCGAACGAGGGTGACATCGAGACCGAGGTGAAGGCGTGCAGTTCGACGACGACCACCAGCGCGAGCGCCGCGACCGAGAGGTAGGTCCCGACCCGGTTGGTCACCTGGAGGGTGGCGACGGTCCGCCCGAGCACCGGCAGGGCTGCGAGCGCGAGCACCTCCCAGGGGAGCATCACCTTCGGGTCCGCGAAGACCAGCGGCGGCAGGAGTACGATGACAGCCACGGCGGTGGCGAACACGCCCCACAGCAGGTCGCCGGCCAGCACCGAGCCGACGGCGGTGAGCCCGATCCCGGCGACGACGACCCACGCGAGTGCGGCGTTGAGCCGCTCGTCGCGCAGCAGGCGTTCGATGCTCGTCTCTTCCATACGCTCACCTGTCGGCGGCGGGCCCCGAAAGGGTACCGGCCGTGCGGTGCCCCGAGCACGGTGTCGACGCGGGTTCACACCAGCGCGTAGACGGTCGCGTACGCGAGGGCCGCCAGCGTGACCGCGGTCAGTCCCGTCGCGACTGCCGGGAGCGGCCGGGGGCGCCGGGTGACCGGCACGCCCACCAGCCCGACCGCGAGCACGCTGACGACGAAGGGGGAGGCGACCTCGACGGTCGGAGCCGGCACCGCGAGCACGGCCACCGCGTAGGCGACACCCAGCGCCGCCCGGGGTCTCACGACCGACCGGACCCCGCGCCCGCGCAGCCGGAGAAAGACCACCAGCGCCAGCCAGATGACCGCCAGCTCGACGAAGAAGGCGGCCAGCAGGTGGACCGTCGGGTCCGGCGACAGGGCCACCCGCTCGGTCAACAGTTGCCACCCCAGCGGGTACAGCAGGTCGGGCGGCCCGCCAGCCAGCAGGTCACCGAAGGGATGGGAGAGAAAGCCGACCGCGGCGAGCCCGGCGACCGCCCGCGGCCCGAAGCCGAGTCGCTCGGCGACCAGCGCCACGCCCAGGCCGGCGGCGAGAAACACCCCGAGCATCGCCGCGGTGAGCGGCCCGCCGGTCAGCCAGACCGTGCCGACGAGCCCCCCGGCCCCCGCGAGGGCGCCGGCGAGCGCCAGCCGACGGGCGCGAGCGCGCCAGGCGCCGAGCCCGGCGGCCGCGACCGCCCCGACGACCAGCGAGTGAGTCACCGAGCGGTGGAGGGTGTCGGTGGCCGCCCAGAACGACTCCGCGGCACCCGCCGCACTCGCCGCGTCGGCCGCGCCGAGCACCGCAAAGAGCATGTCGACGTCGGGGGCGGTCGCGAACGCGCCCGCCAGCACGCCCGCCAGCAGCGCCCGCTCGCGGGGCAGGCGGCCGGCGGCGAGGCTGGCGACGACCGCAAAGGCCACCAGTCCGTGCCCGACGAACATGCGTACCGTTTGCCTGCCTGATATATAAAGCCGCGTTTCGGCGGCTGGCGGGTGCCGCGATCGCGCTCAGCGACCGCCCGGCGCGTCGGAGGGGCACTGCCGGACGACGTAGCCGTCACCGTCGACGCCGATCAGGGCCCACTCGTAGTCCGGCGCGGCCGCTTCCAGCCGCCGCTCGACCGCCGCGAGGTTCTCGACCCACGTGACGAAACACCGGAGGTCGCCGGAGTCGGGCGGTGCCTCCGGCTCGGGCATCGGTGTCACGTGCACGATCCGCCACTTGCGCTCGGCGCGGAACGTGCGTCCGTCCCCGGAGGTCACGTACCCGAGGTCGGAGAAGACGGTCCTGGCCCGCTGGTGGAGTGTCCCGGTGACGGTGGACATCTGTGATTCGTTACCACGGCACGCGACATAAGGTTATTCCATTGACACTGACACGACGGTCCGCGGCGGCCATCACTCGTGGGCGGCGTCCCACTCCTCGGCTTTCGTGCGGTTCGAGCACTCGTTGCACTGGACCCGCCCCATCGGGTCGACGGCGTTGTCCAGCGTGTGGCAGTTCCCGCAGTAGAAGCCCCAGCGGTTCTCGCGGTCGGCGTCGCTGTAGACGACATAAAACGGCGCCTTCGAGCCGCGGCGTGCCGGCTGCTCGTCGCGGTACAGCGTCGCTCCGTCGGGGCCGACGATCGTCTCCATACCCCCCCTTGCCCGGCCACGGCCAAAGACGTGTCCCCTATGTACCGGTACCCCCTACGCCCCGGCAATGCAGCAGGTCGTCGTCCCCGTCCGGTACCCTCTCAGCGACCGCTCCAGGGCCACGCTGGAGGAGGCTATCGGGATCGCCGAGGAGCGCGAGGCAGCCCTGACCGTCCTCCACGTCAACCTCTACCAGGACAACGGGCGCGTCACCCGCCGCCAGCTCCGCGAGGCCGTCGAGCGCGCCTTCGGAACGATCCCGAACGCGCGCTACGTCGTTCGGCGGGGGCTGCTCGTCGAGGAGACGATCCTCGAGGAGGTCGCCGCCGGCGACGCCGACGTGGTGGTCGTCGGGAAGCGACAGGCGAGCCGGTGGCGGCGGATGATGCGCCGGCTCACCGACGACCCCGACATCGAGGGGTATCTCAAAAACGAGCTCGACGCCGAGGTCGTCACCGCGAGTTCGGACTAACCCTCGTCGCCGGGTTCCTCCGGCACCGAGGGCGGCACCCTGCTCCCCGCGGTCCGTCGGCCGTCCCCGTCGACCGCCGGCCGGTCCACCCCGCCAGTGGCCACGTTGAGCTGGCCGCTGGTCTCGTCGAACATCAGGTGGGTGTGGGGGTAGGCGATCTCGATGTCGGCGTCGGACTCCTCGAGCGCGGTCCAGACCTCTTCCTGGACCCGTGACCTGGTGGTCAGCAGCTTGTACGGCTCCTTGGCCCAGTAGCGGAGACGGAGGTTGACACCGTTGTCGGCGTAGGCCTCGATGTAGCAGGTGGGCGCGGCGGGGTAGCGGGCGGCCCCCACCCGGATCCGCGGGCCGCCCTCGATGACGACGTCGACCTTCCGGGCGGCGCGCTCGATGAGTTCCCGGGCCGCCGGGATGTCGCTCTCGTAGGTCACAAGCACGTCCAGCGCCAGCCTGGTCCGGGTGTCCTCCGCGGAGTAGTTGGTGACGTCGCGCTCGCGGATGGTCCCGTTCGGGATCACGAGGAAGGTGTTGTCGAGCGTGAGCATCTTGGTGTACCGGAGGGTGATGTCGTCGATGAACCCCCTGGTCCCGTCGTCGAGCTCGACCATGTCGCCGATCTCGTAGGGCTGGTCGGCAAGCAGGAAGACGCCACTGATGACGCTGCCGACGATCGGCGCGAGGATGACACCCACGACCGCCGAGAACACCGTCACCGACAGCGCGATGCTTCCGAGGTCGAAGCCGTTGATCCGGAGGATGGTGAAGAACCCGAGCAGGTAGACCACCAGCCGGAGCCCCCGAAGCGCCGTCCGCGTCAGGCTGGGACGCTCGAACCGGCGGGCGATCCGCCGGCCGAACAGCCTGACCACCAGCCGGCCTGCAACCCACGACAGGACGACCACCAGAACCGAGGCGACGAGTGGCAACACCCACTCCGGGATCCACTCCGGGAACCAGGAGGGCTGAGCCAGCCCCTGCAGCGGGAGCAGGAGTTCCGTCACCGGCGCAGCCGCCGGAGAGAGGGCGTCTCCTGTGGCGCCGGCCTGTGGCATGCATCACAGACTTTCCGGCCGGGAAATAAGGGTTGTCCCCGCCGGTCGAACGTTATTTGACCGTCGCTCGTCCACGTTCGGGTATGACCACCTTCGACGCCGGCCCCGTCACGCTCGAGCGCGTCCGGGAGTTCGTCTGGGAGATCCCACAGGAAGGGGAGATGCGCGTGCCCGCTCGCGTGTTCGCCAGCGAGGCACTGCTCGAGGAGATCAAGGAGGACAGGACGCTCCAGCAACTCCGCAACGCGACTCACCTCCCCGGTATCCGGAAGTACGCAGTCTGCATGCCCGACGGTCACCAGGGCTACGGCTTCCCCGTCGGCGGCGTCGCGGGCATCGACGCCGAGGACGGCTGTATCAGTCCCGGCGCGATCGGCTACGACATCAACTGCGGCGTCCGGATGGTGCGGACGGACCTCGATTACGACGACGTCCGGGGCCGCGAGGAGGAGCTGGTCGACCGGCTGTTCGAGGCGGTACCCACCGGGCTCGGCGGCGGCGGCGTCTACGAGGGGAGCATGGCCGACGTCGAAGCCATCCTCGAACGCGGCATGGACTGGGCGCTGGAGGAGGGCTACGCCGTCGAGGCGGACCTGGCCCACTGCGAGGACGAAGGGTACCGGCCAGAGGCCGACGCGGGCGCGGTCTCGCAGAAGGCCAGGGACCGCGGCAAGAACCAGGTCGGTTCGCTGGGATCGGGCAACCACTTCCTGGAGGTCCAGCGGGTCACCGACGTCTTCCTGGAGGACGTCGCCGCGGAGTTCGGCCTCCGGGAGGACCAGGTGGTCGTCCTCATCCACTGCGGGTCCCGCGGGCTCGGACACCAGGTCTGCACCGACTACCTCCGGGACATCGAGCAAACCCACCAGGGGCTGTTGAACCAGCTGCCGGACAAGGAACTGGCCGCGGCGCCGGCGGGCTCGCAGCTGGCCGACGAGTACTACCGGGCGATGTGTGCCGCGATCAACTTCGCGTGGGTCAACCGCCAGCTGATCACCCACCAGACCCGGCAGGTCTTCGCGGACGTGTTCGACGCGGAATGGGAGGAGCTGGGGATGGAGCTGCTGTACGACGTGGCCCACAACATCGCGAAGCGGGAGGTCCACGACGTGGCGGTCGGCCCGGCGGGTGAGGACACCGGCCGCGAGGAGCGGGAGCTGTTCGTCCACCGGAAGGGAGCGACGCGGTCGTTCCCGGCCGGCCGGCCAGAACTCCCGGCGGCCTACCGCGACGTGGGCCAGCCGGTGATCATCCCCGGCAGCATGGGGGCGGGCAGCTACGTCCTCCGCGGGGGCGAGGAGTCGCTCGCGGAGACCTTCGGCTCGACGGCCCACGGTGCCGGCCGGCTGATGAGCCGCACGCAGGCCAAAGACGAGTTCTGGGGCGAGGACGTCCAGCGGGACCTGCAGGACCGCCAGCAGGTCTACGTCAGAGCCCAGAGCGGCGCGACCGTCGCCGAGGAAGCCCCCGGCGTCTACAAGGACGTCGACGAGGTGATCCGCGTCTCCGACGCCCTGGGGATCGGCGACCGCGTCGCCCGCACGTTCCCGGTCTGTAACATCAAGGGATAGGGCGGCGTCGGACCGCCGGATTCGGATCCGACGGCCCGCCGGACCGCCGGGTCCGGATCCGACGGCCCGCCGGACCGCCGGGTCCGGGTTCGGCAGGCCGTCGGTCCGCCCTCGCCGGGAAAACCCATTTAGTCGGGCCGCCCGAGAGGTCGGGTATGATAGACGAGACCGCCGACGAGATCGCCGACATGCAGACCCACTCCTCGTCGGTCGTGGCGGTCAAAGCGGCGCGTGCGCTGGGGGAGCTGGCCGACCGGGAGTTCCCGGCCGTCGAGGAGTACCTGCGCGCGCTGGAGCGCAACAGCAACGCCCTCCGGCGGGCGAACCCCTCACACGCCTCGCTGCACAACACCCAGGGCCGGATCGTCGACCGGGTCACCGGCGCCTCGCCCGACAGCGTCGCGGAGGCACAGCGCCTCACCGAGGAGGCCATCGCCGAGGTCGTCGAGACCGTCGAGGCGGGGAAACGCCGGGCCGCGGAGCGGGGGGCGGAACTGGTCGCCGGCGACGACACGCTGCTGGTCCACGACTACTCGACGACGGTGCTCTCGGCGGTCACCCGGGCCGTCGAGGAGGGTGGCTCGTTCACGGTCTACGTTACGGAGGCCCGGCCGCGGTATCTCGGCCGGAAGATGGCCCGGCGGCTCGCCGAGTTCGAGGCCGTCGACACCCACCTGCTGGTCGACAGCGCCAGCGGCCACTACCTCCCGGAGTGTGACCGCGTGGTCGTGGGGATGGACTGCATCGTCGACGGGACGCTGTACAACCGCGTGGGGACCTACCCGCTGGCCGCGACGGCCGCCGACGCGGGCGTCCCGGTGGCGGTCATCGGCTCGGCGGCCAAGCTCGTCGACGAGGGCTTCGCCTTCGAGAACGAGTTCCGGCCGGCCAGCGAGGTGATGCGCGAGCCCGCCGACGGGTTCGCGGTCGAGAACCCCGCCTACGACGCGACCCCGACCCGGCTGGTCGACACCGTCGTCACCGACGAGGGACGTTTCGAGCCGTGAACCGTCGCAGGGGTTTTTACTCCGCCGTGGCCTCCCCCCGAGTGTGAGCACGCTGGTCGTCTGTCTCTACCGCGGTGGCTCCCTCCCGACCACCCTGCCCGTCGTCGGCGAGGGCGCGGTCGAGGAGCTGGTGACCGAGGCGGGCATCGAGGACCCCGAAGACAGCCGCGTGAACTGCCTGCTCGAGGGGCTACGGGTGGCCCGCGAGACCGGTGAGGGGACCGTGCTGGCGGTCGTCTCCGCGGAGGACTCCGTCAGCGGGACGCGGACGTTCGCCGCCCAGATAGACGACCTCGTCGCCGAGCACGACCCCGACTCGGCGGTGGTGGTCGTGGACAGCGCCGAGGACGAGCGGCTCGTCCCGATCGTCGAGAGCCGGGTCCGCGTGGACGCCGTCGACCGCGTCGTCGTGCGGCAGGCACACGACATCGAGTCGACCTACTACCTGCTCAAGCAGTTTCTCGCCGACGAGCAACTCCGGAAGACCGTGCTGGTCCCCGTCGGCCTCGCGCTGCTCGCCTTTCCGGCGTTGCTGTTCGTCGCCGAGTCCCCCGCCGTCGCCGTCGGGACCATCGCCGCCGCCGTCGGCTTTTATCTGCTGTACAAGGGGCTGGGCGTCGACGGCTACCTCGCCGCCCTTCCCGGTCAGATCCGCGGGGCGCTGTACTCCGGACAGGTCGCGCTGGTCACCTACGTCGTCGCCGCCGGCCTCGCACTCGTCGGCGTGTTCGTCGGCGTCCTGGCGGCGTCAGGGATCGGGAACTCCCCCGCCGACCTGATCGTCGGAATGCGCTTCGTCTACGACGCCATCCCCTGGCTGACCGCGGCGGCACTGGCCGCGAGCGCCGGCCGCCTGCTCGACGAGTTCATCCGCGACGACGACCTCGGGGGCGCGTACGTGAACCTCCCCTTCGTCGCGGTGGCCGTCGGGCTCGCGGTCCGGGGCTTCTCGGCGTACTTCCTCGAACGGTCGGGCGTGTTCGACCCCGTCAGCGTGCCGAGTGCGGACCTCGGGCCCCTCTCAGTCGAGGGGTTCTCGCTCTCGCCGGGGGCCCACCTCGCCCTGTTCATCCTCGCGAGCATCCTCATCAGCCTCGTCGGCGTCCGGGTCGCCGCCTACGTCAGCGGCTCGGACATCGAGGTGGAGTTCGACGAGCCCAGTTCGTAACCCCTGTGTCCCGCCGCACCGGAGGTGCCGGCATGGACCACACCCAGACCGTCAGCGCCCGCGGCCACGAGCACGTCAAGGCAACCCACGGGAGCACGTTCGAGGTGACGACCGACGACTACCTCACCCCGGCCGGTGACTGCATCCTCGCGGTCGGGGCCGACCGCGCGCCCGCCGACTTCGACGACGCCTTCGTCGCCGCCTGCCGCGACCCCGACGCGACGGTCACGGCCACCATCGAGGCGGGCGGGCACCGTGACCGGGTCGTCGGGCGCGGTCACCCCGACCTGAGCTTCGACAGCGACCGCTCGGCGGTGTGTCGCACCAGCGACTACGTCGACGACCGGACGGTGATGGTCGGGGCCGGACGTGCCGCCGCCGGCCTGGACCGGGAGCTCGTCGCCGCGCTGGCCGACGGCGCGTCGTGTACGTTCGCGCTTTCGGTGTCGGTTGCAGTGTAGTGTCCGGTTTGAAGCCGGGCGCAGAACGCTCAAATATCTCGGACCCTTCCCTACCGTGTGTCCCGTTTTCACGAGGACGGTCGGTCGGTCGACCCGGCGAACGGGCGCCGAACGGACGGCGCCGCGGCCGGCGGAGCGGAGGCCGTCGAGTGGTGTTACGACGCCGTCGGTACGGTCTCGCGCACCTTCGCGCTCACCGTCGAGGAACTCGAGGAGCCGATGGCCCGCGAGGTGTGTGTCGGCTACCTCGTCTGTCGCGTCGCCGACACCGTTGAGGACGACCCGCGGGTCCCGCCCGCCGAGAAGGCGGCCCTCCTGCGGACCTACGACCGCGTGCTCGCCCCCGACAGCGACACCGACGGCGCCGACTTTCGCCGCCGCGTCGACCCGTGGCTCCCGCCCGACCCCGGACCGGACTGGACAGTCGTCGCGGACGCGCCGCGCGTCCTGACGGCACTGGACGGGCTCGGCCCGGCCGCCCGCGAGCGCATCGTCCCGCCCGTCCGGGAGATGGTGGACGGGATGGCGACCTTCGTCGAGCGGTACGCCGACGAGCCGGGACTGCGGGTCCAGACCGCGGCGGAGCTCGAGGAGTACTGCCAGTACGCCGCCGGGACCGTCGGGACGCTCGTCACCTCGCTGGTCGCCGCCGAGGCCGACGCCCCGACCACCGAGCGCCTGCGCGAGACGGCTCGCTCCTTCGGCCTCCTGCTCCAGCTGGTCAACGTCGCCAAGGACGCCGGCGGGGACTACACCGAGGAGGGGAACGTCTACCTGCCGGCGGTCTGGCTCGAGGAGGCCGGCGTCACCCCCGCGGACCTGGGCGACCCGGCTGCGGCCGACCGGGTCGCACCCGTCATCGAGCGCGCGACCGCCCACGCGGAGACGTACCTCGACGACGCCCAGGCCTGGCTGGAGGCGATGCCCGAAGACCGCGGGAACCGCCTCTCCGCGTGGGCGACCCCCTACCTGCTGGCTGTCGGTACCATCCGGGAGCTCGCTCGCCGGCCGGCCGACGCTGTCCGGGAGGGTGACGTGAAAGTCGGGCGGGCGGAGGTCGCCGCGGTGGTCTCCGCCTTCGAGCGGGGTGCGACGGCCGCCGACCTCGGCGACCTGCGTGCCCGGGTCCGGGAGCGTCCCCTCCAGGAGTACTGACCTATACGCTTTTGCTCCTGCCCGGTCTAGCGGCGGGCATGACTGTTCTCTCCTTCGACGAGCACGGCGTCGACGTGGTCTACGAGGGCACGGAATTCCGCCTGGAGAAGAAACTGGTCGAGGACGCCATCGGCAAGTCCTACCCCGACGTGACCGACCACGAGGTTCTGCAGATCGTCGAACCCGACCCCGCGCTCTCGGGCGAACCACAGCGGGTCGCCGACATCCTCGCCTGACCTGCCCCTCGCCGACACTCCGAGCGCTCCCGCACCGCCGGATTCCACCCCCAGCTACAGGCCCCTGTCTCCCAGCCGTACACCGCTATCCGCTATATCGAATGCCGGGCCCGTCGACGGACACCGGGACGAACGGTACTGGCGAGTCGGGGACTGCACGCGGGTACGACACGCTGGCCACGGGGCGGGGTCGGGCCGGCGACTCGTGGCCGGCCGACCGACGCTGTCGAGATGCTGTAGGGACCTGACCGCCGCTACGCCGGGCCCCCGTCCTCGTTCTCCTGGCCGTCGGCTCCCTCCTCCTGGTCGAGAAAGCCGTGGTAGGGACAGACGTACTCGTCGCGGATGAGCTGTTCGTCGACGATATCCAGCCCGAGCGCGTCCAGGTCCTGGCTGATCCGGTTGAGGTCGTCGTGGTCTCTCCCGATGGCGTTGACGTAGACGTTGCGCTCGCCGGTCATGATCTCGCGGACGGCCGTGACGCCGCGGATCTCCCGTGCCCGGTCCGCGAGCGTGTCGCGCTCCGGGATGGGGGCCGTACAGATGATCTTCGTGTACAGCGGGTAGCCCGCCAGGTCGTAGTCGATGTCGATGTGGTAGCCGCGGACGATACCGCTTTCCTCCAGCTTGTTGAGCCGGGTCCGGACGGTGCTCGGCGAGAGGTCGAGCTTCTCCGCGATGTCGCTGGAGGAGGTCCCCCGGGCGTCCTGCTGGAGGTAGTAGAGGATGTGCCGGTCGATCGAATCGAGCTCGCCGTCTTTCATCCGTTGCTCCCCCGAACACTGTGGACCGACATCAGTCTTGTTCCGCCGGCATCGCCGGGAACCGACGGTGGCAACCCGACGGGATGACTGCCCCCGCGGCCGGCCAGACTGTGGTCGGGACCGGTGCCTGCCCTGGACGTGACGACCCGACGGAGCTACTGCTGCTATGACGGAACAGGATATATAGAGACAATATTTGACGATACGTCACTAGAATCCGCTAGTTTAAGTCCTTCCGTCATCTAGCGGCCAGTGTACGACGCCAGAGGACACGCGGCCGGCACGGACCCACACACGGCAACCGGCGGACGCGCGGCCGGCACGGACCCACAGCCAATGAACGATGACACACCCACGGCGGACGACCCACCCGACGGAGCGCACGGGAGCGCCCGCTACGTCCTGGGCGGTGGCCCGCTCGGGACGGCCGTCGCCCGACGCCTGCGGGCGGCCGGTCGGGAGGTCCCGGTCGTCGACGTCTCGGCCGACGCGGACGGCGCGTCCGGGTTCCAGGGGAGCCCGGTGGACGCCCGGCTGCTGGACGAAGCCGGCGTGGCGGACGCATCGACGGTCGTCGTCGCGACCCAGTCCGACCGGCGAAACCTCCTCATCGCACAGCTCGTCAGCGCTCGCTTCGACGTCCCCGACGTCGTCGTCCTGGTGAACGCCCCCGACAGACTCGACGCCTTCGCCGACGCCGGGCACGACCCGGTCTGTGCGACGTCCGTCCTGTCCGACGCACTCGCAACCAGCGTATGAAGGAACTGGAACGCGACCTGGGCCTGCCTTCCGTCCTCGCGATCAGCATCGGCGCGATGATCGGCAGCGGCATCTTCATCCTGCCGGCACTCGCACTCGACATCGCCGGTCCCGCCGTGATCGTGGCGTACGCCCTCGCGGGGCTGCTGGTGGTCCCCGCCGCACTCTCGAAGTCGGAGATGGCCACCGCCATGCCCGAGGCCGGTGGGACCTACATCTACATCGAGCGCGGCATGGGGCCGCTGCTCGGGACGGTCGCCGGCGTCGGGACGTGGTTCTCGCTGTCGTTCAAGGGAGCGCTCGCGCTCGTGGGCGGCGTCCCGTACCTGCTGTTGTACCTCGACCTCCCGCTGAAGCCGGTCGCGCTGGCGCTGGCGGCGGTGCTCATCCTGGTGAACGTCGTCGGCGCCAAACAGACCGGGCGGCTCCAGCTGGTCATCGTCGTGGTCATGCTGGCGGCGCTTGGCTGGTTTGCCGCCGCCAGCGCGCCCGGCGTCCAGTCGGCGAACTACGCGGACTTCTTCGCGGACGGTCTGGGCGGGCTGCTCGCCGCGACCGGGCTGGTCTTCGTCTCGTACGCCGGCGTCACCAAGGTCGCCAGCGTCGCCGAGGAGGTCGAGGACCCGGGCCGGAACATCCCGTTGGGCATCCTTGGCTCGCTGGCCTTCACGACGCTGCTGTACGTGGCCATCGTGGCGGTGCTGGTCGGGGTGACCGACCCCGGCAGCGTCGCCGGCTCGCTGACGCCGATGGCGGTCGCCGCCGAGGCGACACTCGGCCAGGCCGGGGTGGTCGCCGTCGTCCTCGCAGCCATCCTCGCGCTCGTCTCGACGGCCAACGCCGGTATCCTCTCCTCCTCCCGGTACCCCTTCGCGATGAGCCGGGACGAGCTCGCGCCGCCGTCGCTGTCGACGGTCAGCGAGCGCTTCGGCACCCCGGTCACCTCGATCACCCTCACCGGGGCGGTCCTGCTCGCGCTCATCGCCTTCGTGGACATCCTCGAGATCGCGAAACTCGCGAGCGCCTTCCAGATCCTGGTGTTCGCGATGATCAACCTCGCGGTCGTCGCCTTCCGCGAGGGGAGCGCGGCGTACGAACCGGAGTTCACGTCGCCGCTGTACCCCTGGATGCAGATTTTCGGTGCCGTCACCGGGGTGCTCCTGCTGACCCAGATGGGGACGGTCGCGCTCGCCGGGGCCGTCGTCATCGCGCTCGGGAGCCTCCTCTGGTATCTCGCCTACGTCCGGCCGCGGGTCAGCCGGGAGGGAGCGGCGACGGACGCGATCCGGCGCCAGGTGGGCCGGGACGCCCTCACGGACGTCGAAACCACGATGGCCGAGGACACCCGCGAGGTGCTCGTCGCGCTCACCAAAGGCGGGGACGAGGCCCGCGAGCGCTCGCTGGTCGCGCTGGCCGCGGACCTGGTCCGACCCGACGACGGCCGCGTCGTCGCGGTCCGGTTCGAGGAGATCCCCGACCAGGTGCCGCTCACCGAGCGCGCGACCGTCCAGTCGGACTCCGACATCTCCTTCGAGACACGGACCGAGGAGCTCTCCGCGGAGCTCGGCGTCGACATCGAGGCCGACGAGGTCGTCAGCCACGACACGAAACACGCGATCGTCAACTTCGCCGACGACCGCGGCGTGGACACGGTCGTCGCCGAACACGAACCCCTCCGGCTCCGGTCGCGACTGGTGGGCGACCCGATCGACTGGGTGGTCCGGCACGCGCCGTGTGACGTGCTGCTGGTAGACAACCTCGGTTACGACCGCCCGGAGCAGGTGGCCCTCTCCGGGCGGAGCGGCCCGTACCCGCCGCTGGCGGTCGACGTCGCAAGCGCCGTCGCCGGGGCGAACGGCGGGGAGATCTCGCTGTGGTATCCGTCCGACCGCGAGGGAACCGACGAGTACAGACAGACGATCGAGGACTACCAGTCCGAACTCTCGGAGTTGCTCTCCGTCCCGGTCCGTGCCGAGTCGGTCAGGACCGACGGCGGCCAGCCCTCCCGACCCGACCTGCTGGTCCGCCCCGGTGCCGACGACAGGCTCCGCGACGCGCTGTTCGACGACCGCCCGACCTTCCCGAGCCCGGGGTGTACGACGGTCACCGCCTACCCCCACGAATCGGGCCGGCCGCCGCTCGCGCGCCGGCTGCTCGAACGGCTCACGTTCTGAGTCGCGCTGGGCCAGGAGTGTCGCTACGCCTCGAACCCGGCCCCGACGTCTCCGCGGGCCACGTCCACGAACTCCCCGGGGTGCTCGACGTGGGGGAGCAGGAGGGCGTCGTCGAAGACGACCAGACGGGCCCCGGCCCGCTCGGCGAGCCGTTCCCCCTCTGAGAGGGGGGTAATGTCGGCGTCCCGGCCCCAGACCAGCGTCGTCTCGGCGTCCAGCTCGGCCAGCGTCTCTCCGAGGTCCGCTTCGGGGTCGAGAAAGCCCGAGATGAACGACGCGGGGGCAAAGCGGGCGCCGGGCTGGTGGCCCGTGGCCCACTCGTAGTCGACCACCTCGTCGGTGAGATTGTCCATGTCGTAGTAGCCGTGGTCCTCGTGGAAGTGGCGCAGCGAGGGCTTGCTGACGATGAGGTTGTAGACTGCCTCGCCCAGCACCGGCGACCGGACCAGCGAGCGCAGCCAGGTCCGCCGGCCACCCATCGAGGTGTCGGTCGGGCAGACGAGCACGAGCCGTTCGACGTCTGCCTCGCGGGCCGCGGTGGCGACGTAGCTGCCGGTCAGCGAGGAGCCGACCACCACGGGTTCGTCGGCCAGGTCCGCGACGGCGTCAGCGACGAAGGTCTCGTACAGCGACGCCGAGTACAGAAGCGGCGGACGGTCCGAGCCGCCGAAGCCGGGCAGGTCCGGCGCGATGACGTGGTACCCCTCGGCCAGGTCGCCGAAGACGCGGTAAAATTCGTGGCTCGACGCGGCTGCGTTGATCCCGTGAAAGAGTAGCAGGTCCGGGTCCTCGGGGTCGCCGGCCTCCGTGTAGGCGACGTCGAAGCCGCGCCAGCGGTAGGTCCCGTGCTCGCCCTCCAGGAACGGGTCGAGCTCCCCGGCGCGGGACGCAAGCAGCCTGTTCGCGGCCGCGGTCGCGCCCGCGGCCCCGACCGCACCGGCGACGAGGTTTCTGAGTTTCATGCGCGCCCGTTGGTGCGCGTGGTGTTTATACCAAGCGGCTGCGGGGGGGCGGTCGGGTCTCAGTCCTCGGGGGTCGGCTCCCGCTCGGGCCTTGCGGCGTCCCCCCGGTCGTCCCCCTCGACGCAGTCGGCGATGGGTGCGAGCAGTTCGTCGGCGACGGTGTAGGGGTCGGTCTCGCCCGCGACGATCTCCTCGACGTAGCCGTCGAGGCCGCCGCGGCGCTCGATCTCGGCGGCGAGCAGGTCGTTGAGGTCCTCGCGAAGCAGCGTCCGGACCTCCTCGGCGTACCGCGTTCTGGTCTGCTCGTCGCCCTCGCCCGACTCCGCCAGGTGGGTGCGGTGCTCGGACAGGGCCGCCAGCAACTCCTCGACGCCCTCGCCGCGGTTGGCGACGGTCTCGACGATCGGCGGCGTCCAGCCGTCCTCGTCGTCCTCGCCATCCCCGGGGCCGAGCCCCTCGACGGTCTCGGCGGTCGCGCCGTGGTGGCCGACGTCGCTGGGGACGCCGCCCTGCTGGTACTCGACCAGCTCCCGGAGCTCCTGAACGGTGCGGTCGGCGCCGTCAAGATCGGCCTTGTTGACCACGAACAGGTCCGCGATCTCGAGGATCCCGGCCTTGAGCATCTGGACGTCGTCGCCCGACCCCGGCGGGACGAGCACCGCCACGGAGTCGGCGGTCCGGACGATGTCGATCTCGTTTTGGCCGGCGCCGACGGTCTCGATGATGACCTTGTCCTTGCCGAAGGCGTCGAGCGCGGTGACGGCGTCGGAGGTGGCCGCCGAGAGCCCGCCCAGCGACCCCCGGGCGGACATCGACCGGAAGAACACGTCCATGTCGCCGACGTTCGACCCCATCCGGATCCGGTCGCCGAGCACCGCACCACCCGAGTACGGCGAGGAGGGGTCGATGGCGATCACGCCGACCGTGAGCCCGCGCTCGCGGTAGGCGGCGGCCATCTTGTCCACGAGGGTGGACTTGCCCGCGCCCGGCGAGCCGGTGATCCCGATGACGTCCGCCCGGCCGGCGTGGGCGTGCAGCGCCGAGACGAGCTCCCGGTACCCCTCCGCGCGGTTCTCGATGGTGGTGATAGCCCGCGCGAGCGCGCGATGCTCGCCGGCGAGGACGCCCTCGACCAGCTCCTCGGTGTTCATCGGTCGGGCGCGTGCTCGCGGACGTACTCGACCATCTCGCCCATCGACGCGCCGGGGCCGAACACCTCGTCGACGCCCTGGGCTTTCAGCTCCGTCTCGTCCTCGTCGGGGATGATCCCGCCGACGATGATCAGTGTGTCCTCGAAGGCACCGTACTCCTCCAGCCCCTCGACGATCTGGGGGACCAGCGTGTCGTGGGCTCCCGAGAGGATGGAGATGCCGAGAACGTTGACGTCCTCCTGGACTGCGGCCTGGACGATCTCCTCGGGCGAGCGGTGCAGCCCGGAGTAGATGACCTCGAAGCCGGCGTCACGGAACGCCCGGGTGATGACGTGAGCCCCGCGGTCGTGTCCGTCCAGTCCCACCTTCGCCACCAGACAGCGGATCGTCTGTTGCTCCTCGACGCTCATACCACCCCTTACACGCCGAACCCGCTTTCACGCTTACGGTGAGACGCCGTCGCATACCTCCCGGCCCGCCGCGCCGCGTCGACGGCTCACGATAGCGTCCCGACGACCCACAGCCACCGCTGCTCGACGGTCCCCGAAAGCGGTTCCAGCAACTCGCGCGCCCGCTCCACACGTTCATCCGGCGGGAGTCTCGGGTAGAGGCGGGCGGCCATCGCCGGGATGGCGTGAAAGCGCCTGACGTCCGCGGCGGTCGTCGCAAAGCGCCAGGTCCCGGTCGCGACGTCGAACTCCCCTTCGAGCGCCGCCCGAACCTCGTCGGCACCCGTCGGGGACCGCGAGTCGCGCTCCAGGCTGGCGAAGACTCCCTCGCCGTCCGCGGTGACCCAGCCGAGCGGCGCCGTGGCGCCGACGACCCCCTCCGACCCCAGGACGCGGGCGGCCTCCCGGGCCGCGACGGCGGGGTCGGGGACCAGAAAGAGCGAGGCGGTGAAGGCGACGGCGTCGGCGGCCCCGTCGACGAGCGGGAGCCGGTCGACGTCTGCCTGGACCGGGTGGCCGTCACCGCGGCCGACGGCCCGGAGCATCTCCCGGCTGACGTCGACGGCCACGACCCGCTCCGTCCGCTCGCCGGCCGCGAAGACGCGGCTGCTCGCGCCCGTCCCGGCACCGGCGTCGACGACCGTCCGCAGACGCGCGTCGGCGCGGGCCCGCAGTTCCGCGTCGAGCAGGCGCGCGAGGGTCTCGAACCGCCCGGTCCGGCGCTCGTAGGCCTCGTAGGCCGAGACGCTGTCGTCGAAGTTCGCCCGGACGACCTCCTTCATGCCTCCGACTGTGGCGGCCGGCTGATAGTGATTTCCCTCCGAACTCGACACCGCAAGGGAGTTTTGCCTCCGCGCCTACCTCCGGGTATGGCAGTCGCCGACCGCATGCAATCGACGCTCCGGGCGCGGCCGGGCGCCGTCACGGCCGTGCTCTCGGTCATCGGATACGTCCTCGTCGGGAGCGCGCTCAACGGCGTCCTCCCGCTGTTTCCCGAGCTCTCCCGGGACACCGTCCTCCTCTTCAGCCACCTCATCGCCGGGATCAACACGCTGGCACTCGCCTCGATCCTCGCCGGCGTCTACTTCATCCGCAATCGCGAGTACCGCAAGCACCGCGCCGCCATGCTCACCGCTTTCGGGCTCATCGTCCTCTTCCTGTTTTTCTACCTCTGGAAGACCGGCGGCGGCTTCGAGAAGTCTATCGTCGCCCCCGAGGCAGTGACGCTGGTCTATCTGGTGATGCTGGGGATCCACATCCTGCTCTCGGTCGTCGCCGTCCCCGTGGTGCTCTATGCCGTGATCCTCGGGCTGACACGCTCCGTCGAGGAGCTGAAGGAGACCCGCCACGCGCAGGTCGGCCGGGTCGCGGCGGCCGCCTGGGCAGTCAGCCTCTTTCTGGGCGTCGTCACCTATCTCCTCCTGAACCACGTCTACTCCTGGGAGGTCCGGGAGGCCACGGCGCTGCTGGTGCTCGTCGCCGCGCCCCGGCTGCGGCGGTAACGGCCCGGCAGTCGGCTCCGGCGGCAGCCGCTCGGCAGGGTTGGGACTACGCCGCCGCTCGTGTGGAACATCCGTCGCGACACGACGCCGTCTGAAACAGATCCGGGTCAGCGAACGACGATGACCGTAACCGGAGAACGCCGGACGACGTTCTCGGCGACGTTCCCGAGCAACACGCGGGAGACGCCCTCCCGGCCGTGACTTCCGACGACGATCTCCGACACGTCGTGTTCCTCCGCGAACGAAACGATCTCCCTGGAGGGCTTGCCGACGACGGTCTCGACCCGGAACTCCACGTCCTCCGTCTCCAGCACCGCTTTGAGGTCCTCGGACAGCTCGGTCGTCTTCTCGTGTTGCATCTCTTTGAGCCGCTCCTGGATCATATCCAGCCCCGCCTCGATCATCCCGTCGGCCGCTTCGATGACCCGCAACAGAACGATCTCCTCCCCGTCAGCGGCTTTGATCGCACGCTTTACCGCTTTCTGTGCCGGGTGGGACCCGTCGTAGGCCACGAGGATCGACATACGACTACTCGACGCCGGGCGAAAATAAACCCCGCCTCTTGCCGGATCGCCGTCCGACTTCGGGGCCCCGTTCAGTCGGTGGTCGGCAGCGCGCGCGCCCCGACCGCCAGCGCCAGCACGGCCAGCACGGCGAGCACCGCCAGCATCGTCGCGGGGTCGCCGACGCCCGTCCCGTCGCCGGTGTAGGTGACCGCGCGCACCCCCCGCGAGAAGTAGGTCAGCGGCGACAGCTCCGTGGGCAGCCACGCGGGCAGGAGACTCCGCGGAACGAACGTCTCGGAGAGAAAGAGCAGCGGGAGCGCGACGGTGTTGCTCGCCGCGATCACGCCGTCCTGGGAGTCGGCGAGCGCGCCCAGCAGTGCCCCCACCCCACAGAACAGCGCGACGCCGAGGACGACGAAGGGCACGAGCAGGGCAAGTGTCGGCGAGAGGGGAAGCGAGACGCCCGTGAGGCCGACAAGCAGCCCCAGAAGCAGGAGGCCGGCCGCGCCGATGACGGCGACGTTGACGAGCGTGCCGGCGAGCAGCCACTCGACCCGCGAGAGCGGCGTCGTCGCCAGCTTCTCGAAGCGGTTGCCCTCGCGGTGGCGGGCTACCTCGCTGCCCACCCGCGAGAGCGGCGTGAACAGCACCACCACGGCCAGATACCCCGGCACGTACCAGCCCGCGGGCTCCGCGAAGAGCCCGCCCGCCGCCTGCGCCTGCACGAGCACGCCGAAGATGAGGACGACCAGGAAGGGAAAGACGAAGGTGAAGAAGACGGCGGTGCGCCGGCGGAGGAAACTCCGCGAGGCGGCGACGAACTCCCCGCGGACCCGTCCGAGCCGGCTCACGCCACCGCCTCCTCGGCGACGGCCTCGCCCTCGACGACCCGCTGGCCGGTCAACTCGAGGTAGACGTCCTCGAGGTCGGGCTCGGTCCAGGTCAGCGAGTCGTAGCGCACCCCGGCGCCCGAGAGCCGGTCGGCGACCGTCCCGACCTCCTCGGGCGGGACCCCCCGAACGGTCAGCCGGCCGTCGCGGCGCTCGACCGGGTAGCCGAGCTCCGGCAGGCCCGGCATCTCGGCCGCGTCGGGCGTCGCGGCCGTGCCGCCCCCATCGCTCCCGGAGCCGCCCCCACCGCCCCCACTGGTCAGCCGGACCCGCAGGAGGCTGTCGCCGCCGTGTTCCGCGACGAGCCGCTCGGGCGTGTCGACCGCGAGCAGGCTGCCGTCGGTCATCAGGCCGACCCGGTCGGCCAGCCGCTGGGCCTCCTCCATGTAGTGGGTGGTCACGAGCACCGTCGCCCCGGCCTCGGCGCGGGCCGAGAGCAGGTCCCAGAGCTGGCGGCGGCCGGCGGGGTCGATGCCAGTCGTCGGCTCGTCGAGCACGAGCAGGTCGGGGTCGTTGACCAGCGCCGTCGCCACGCAGGTCCGGCGCTGTTGCCCACCGGAGAGGTTCTCGTAGTAAGTGTCGGCGTCACCGGCCATCCCCACGTCTTCGAGGACGGCTTCGACCGGCCGGCGGTCGTCGTAGAGGCTGGCGTAGTAGGCGAGCAGTTCGCGAGCGGTCAGCCGCGCCGGCGGGTCGAAGTTCTGCGGGAGGAGGCCGACGCGCTCGCGGGCCACCGCCCGGGGGTCCTCGCCGAACAGCTCGACGCGACCCTCGGCGTCGGTCGTGCCCACGAGCGCCCGGACGAGCGTGGTCTTCCCCGCGCCGTTGGGCCCGACGAGCCCGAACACCTCCCCCTCCTCGACGCTGAGCGAGACGCCGTCGACGGCGACCGTGTCGCCGTAGGCCCGCGAGACGTCCTCGGCGACGATGGCTGTCATGTCCGGTCCTGCGTGTGGGGCGGCAAAATGCCGTTCGGTCAGCGCCCGGCGGTCAGCCTGCGAGCAGCGCAACCACGAACCCGACGACGATCAGCAGGACTACGAGCACGAGTCCGTAGAACATGAACCGGTCCGCGCCCTCCATGCGCTCTGGTTATGCTTCTACCCGCTTGACCGTGACGCCGGAATGATGGGGGTGTCCATCCGCCGGATCCGCCGGTCCCGCGGCCGCGACCCGGCTACAGCGCCGCCCGGACCGCGCGGACGATCCCGTCCACGTCGAAGGCCTCCTCCTGCTTGTCGTAGACCGTCTCGCCGTCGACGCGGACCTCGAACACGCCGCCGTCGCCCATCACCAGCCGGAACTCGTCGATCTCCGCTTCGAGTGCCCCCAGGACTGCCGTCTCCACATCCAGCGCGCGCCGCCGGAACTCACAGGGGACGCAGTACTCCAGTTCGACCGTGGTCATGGTCGCGGATAGGCCGCGGGCGGACTCGAAGCTGTCGACTCCGGCCGGAACGGCTCACCCGTCGCCGCGGACGAGGCTCGGCCGCCAGGTCAGCAGGACCACCGTCACCCCGAACACGGCCGTCGAGAGGAGATAGGAGTTGGCGTAGGTGAAGCCGGCGATGGCGCTCCCGCTCCCCGCCAGGCCGGAGGCCAGGCCGGCGACGACCGGGAAGGTACAGGAGACACAGGAGAAGAGGCCGAGGACGCCGCCGGCGAGCGCGCTCGCGGCGTCCAGCGCGGTGACGTAGACGAGGTAGGCGAGCGCCGCGAACCCGACCAGCTTGTAGGGGAGGACGACGAGGCTGAACAGCGAGCCGCTGTAGAAGAAGGCGGGGTTCCAGCCCGGCGGGAGCTGGAGGACGTTCAGGTAGGAGCTCGTCACGCCGCTGGGGCCGTTGACGATGCCGCCGAAGACCGCGAGCAGCCCGAAGTAGCCGACGGCGACGGCGGCCGCGGTGGCCTTCTTCCGGGAGGGGGCGGCGGGGACCTCCGTGTGCATCACTGCCCAGCCGGAAAGGTTGATCCAGACGAACGGGATGACCGCGAAGAGGGGGTCCCGGAGCGTCACGTCCGTCGCGAGGGTGTAGTAGCCAACCAGGATCAGGAACTCGGCGTTGAGAACCATCGCCCAGTAGACGGCTGTCCGGCGGTCGGGCCGGAGCCCGGCCAGTCGCTCGCGCCAGCCGGCCAGCGTGGCGTCCGCGCTCATAGCACCAGCCCGTCGACCACGATGGCCAGCAGGACGGTCCCGAGGTAGGCGTTCGAGGCGTGGAAGGCCCGGAACGCAGCCGCTTCGGTCTGCTCGCGGTGCAGGCGGACCACGGCCCAGACGAAGACGGCCCCCACTGCCGTGCTGGCGGCGGCGGAGAGCCAGCCAAGCGGCGTCAGCCAGATCAGCGCTGCCGCGGCCACGAGCGTCAGCCCGGCCCACAGAAGGATGTGCTTGCGCGTGGCCGTCTCGCCCCTGACGACGGGCATCATCGGGAAGCCCCCGCGGGCGTAGTCGTCCTTGTACGCGAGCGCGAGGTTGTAGAAGTGGGCGGGGGTCCAGACGAAGATGAGCCCGGCCAGAAGCAGCCCCGGCAGGCCGACCTCGCCGGTGACGGCGGCCCAGCCGATGAGCGCCGGCAGGGCGCCCGCCGCGCCGCCGATGACGGTGTTCTGGACGGTGTTGGGCTTGAGCAGGAGGGTGTAGACGACGCTGTAGAAGAGTATCGCGGTGAGGCCCAGCAGCGCGGCCAGCAGGTTCACCTGCAGGAAGAGCCCGAGCGACAGGGCCACGAGCAGGCCGCCGAAGGCGACGGCGTTGCGGACGGGGATGGCCTGGGTGACCGTCGGTCGGTCGTCGGTCCGGGACATCCGGCGGTCGCGGTCGCGCTCCAGCACGTGGTTGAACGTCCCGCTCGCGCCGATGGCGAGCACGCCGCCACCGAGTGTCAGGACGATGGTCCGGGCCGACAGCCCGTCGGGCCCGGCCGCCAGCGCCATCGCCGCCGCCGCGACGAGCGCGAGCAGCCACATCAGCCGCGGCTTCATCAGCCGGAAGTACGCGTACAGCCGGTCCGAAAGCGAGAGGTCCGGCGCCGCCGACGGCGTGGGCTCCGGAGCCGACTCCGCGCTGCCGAGTCCGGACGGCGGCGCGGACGCGGGGCCGACGGGGTCGTCGTCGCCGCCGGTCTCGGCCTCGAGGCGCCAGGCCAGCGCGAACAGGAAGGCGGCGAAAATACTCATCCCGACGAGGAGGTGGAGGCCGGGAAGCGGCAGCGCGCCGCCCGAGACCGCGACCCAGGCGCCGATGCCGACCTGGACCGGATAGAGCGCGAGGCCGGCCGCGCCCGCCAGGCGGACGCGGCGGCTGTCGTCACGGAGCGCGGTGAGTCCCGCGGCGAGCACGGCGACGCCGACGAGCGCCGCGAGCGCGCGGTGGCCGACGGCGACCAGCACCGTCGGTGCCGAGAGGTCACCGGCACAGAGCGGCCAGGACTGGCAGGCACGGGCGGCGTCCGCGATCCCCGCAGTGGCGCCGGCGACGACCAGCAGGTAGACGCCGGCGACCGCCGCGGCGTACAGCGTCGCCGGACGCGGACGCCATCGGGTGCCCGTCATACCTAGGTCTTTGAGTTGGGATACTTAGTCCCCGCGTTTCCGCCCGTCTCCGGAGCCGGTGTCCCCTCGCCTCCGGCCTCCTCTTCCAGGACGGCCGCGACGGGGTCCTCGCCCTCCCCGACGGTCACGGTGTGGCCCGCCCCCCGGGGCAGCGCTCCCGCCTGGACCCGCTCGCGGGCCACCTCGCTGCCCGGCCCGCCGGTGTCGACACAGACGTCGGCCTCCCCGAGCAGCCGGTCGAGGTCCTCCGTCACCGCGGGGGCCGTCGGGTCGCCGAATGCAGGGACGGTGACGACCGGACAGTCAAGCCCGCGTGCCGCCTCCGCGGCGGCGTCACCCTCGGGGACGGGCCCGAGACTCACGGTACAGCCGGCCCGCCAGAGCGCGCTCACCGCCCGGGCCCCGGCCCGGCCGCCGCCGGCGACGTGGACCCGCAGGCCCCGCTCGGGGCGGTCCCGCAGCGCCGTCACGGTTGGGGCTCCGGTCGCGGGGTCGACCTCCACGGCGGCGGCCGTCCCGAAGACGGCCTCGAGAGCGTCCGCGGTGAGCACCTCCGCGGGCGGCCCGGCGGCACGGATCTCCCCGCCCGAGAGCAGGCAGACCCGGTCACAGAAGCGGGCCGCCAGGTCGAGGTCGTGGATGGCCGCCAGCGCCGTCCGGCCCTCGCTCACCAGGTCGGCGACGAGGCCGAGCATCCGGACCTGGTGGTCGATGTCGAGGCTGGCAGTGGGCTCGTCGAGCAGCAGGGCGGGGGTCTCCTGCGCGAGCGCGCGGGCGAGCAGGACGCGGCGGCGTTCGCCGCCGCTGAGCGAGCCGATGTCGCGGTCGCGAAACCGGGCGACGCCGGTCCGCTCCATCGCTCGCTCGACGGCGTCGCTCCCGTCGGACCAGTCCAGCCGGGAGCGGTGTGGCGTCCGCCCCATCTCGACGACCCGCTCGACGGTGAAGTCGAAGGCGACCGAGCCGTCCTGTGGCACCGTGGCCACCAGCCGGCTGACCGCCTCGGAGGCGGTCTCGGCGACCGGCCGGCCGTCCAGGGTGACGGCTCCACCGTCCGGTTCGAGCACGCCGTTGATACACCGCAGCAGGGTCGTCTTCCCGGCGCCGTTCGGGCCGACGAGGCCGACGAACTCCCCGTCCCCGACGCGGAGAGTCACACCCTCCAGCACCTCGGTCCCTCCGAGCGCGAGTTCGACCCCCTCGGCGCGGATCACAGCGCGTGCACCTCCCGCTTGCGCAGCAGGTAGAGGAAGAAGGGGGCGCCCACCGCGGCGGTGACGATGCCGACGGGCAGTTGTTCGGGGCCGGCGCGGGCGAGCGTGTCCGCGAGCACGAGGAAGGTCGCGCCACCGAGCGCGCTCGCGGGCAGGAGCACGCGGTGGTCCGGCCCGACGAGCAGGCGCATGATATGAGGGACCACGAGGCCGACGAAGCCGATGACGCCCGCGACCGCGACCCCGGCTGCGGTGACGACGCTGGCGGCCGCAAGCAGCAGCCGCTTGGTCCGTTCGACCTCGACGCCCAGCGTGTGGGCGTCCTCCTCGCCGAGCAGGAGCGTGTTCATCTCGCGTGCGTACGTGAGCAGGAGGACGAAGCCGAGCACGGCGACCGGCAGCGTCGCGCCCACCTCCCCCCAGGTGGTGTTGTAGAGGTGCCCCATCAGCCAGAGCACGGCCTGTTCGAGGCTGTCGCCGGACTGCAGGAGGAGATAGGAGATGACCGCACCCAGAAGCGTCTGGACGGCGACGCCGGCCAGTAGGAGGGTGGCGACGGGGGTCCGGCCGCCCTCGCTTGCGATCAGGTAGACCGCGAAGGCGGTGACGAGCGCGCCGACGAAGGCGGCCGTCTGGAGTCCGAACGGGAGGGACAGCGGCAGGGCGATTGTCGCCACCGCACCCACGGCAGCGCCCGAGGAGACGCCGATGATCGAGGGGTCGGCCATCGGGTTCCGGAAGAAGCCCTGCATGACGGTGCCCGCGGCCGCCAGCGAGAAGCCCACCACGGCCGCCAGCGCGATCCGCGGGAGCCGCAGGCTCCGGACGATCGTCTCCGCGCTCCCGTCGACCTGGAAGTCGAAGAGGTAGGTGTACTGCAGGTCGACGGTCGGGAACGGCATACTGAGGGTGCCCACGCCCGCGGCGGCGGTGTTGAGGTCGACACCCGTCGGTATCCCGACCGCGTTCAGGCTGGCCCTGGCGACCGTTCCCGGCGCGAGCGCGACCGGCCCGACCATCGCGCTCCCGACGACCGCGACACACAGCGCGCCGAGCAACCCGGCCGACCAGGCGGCGGCGCGAGCAGTGGTCCGCATCTCTCAGCAACTCCGATTGCTTTAGGCAAATATTTGTTGCATAAGTCCGACCGGGTGGGTATGCGGCGCACACTGGTCGCGGTCGTGGCGCTGGCACTCCTGGTGCCGGCGGCCGCGGGCCCCGCGACGGCGGGCGGAGTCGTACAGGCAGCCGGCGACGCGCCGGTTTCACAGCAGGGCGGCGTGGACTGTTCGTTCCCGGTCTCGGTGACCGACGCGACGGGTCAGACGGTCACCGTCCAGCAGGAACCGGACCGGGCGGTGGCGCTGCAGGCGAGTGCCGCCCAGACGATGTGGGAGGTCGGCGCCCGGGGGAAGGTCGTCGGGATGCCGGTGCGGCCGTACACGGCCTACCTGAACGGCTCGACCGAGCGGACGGGCGTCCTCGCGGAGGACGGCAGCGTCGTCCAGGAGCAGGTCGTCGCGCTCGAGCCGGACCTGGTGCTGGCGCCGAACGCGCTGCTCGCGCCCAACGAGACCGTCGAGAGCCTCCGGCAGTCGGGGCTGACGGTGTACCACTTCCGGCAGGCCAACTCGCTGGAGTACGTCTACGAGAAGACCCGGACGACCGGGCTGCTGGTCGGCGAATACAACAACGCCTCCCGGCGCGCCGCGGAGATGGAGGCGACCGTCGAGGCCGTCCGGGATGCAGTCGCCGACGAAGAGAACCCCCGGGTGCTCTACCTGCTCGGCCCGAGCGGCTTCGCCGCGGGGTCGAACACCTTCATCGGTGAACTGGTCGCGGCCGCGGGCGGGAACAACGTCGCCGGCGAACTCGAGGGCGGGTACAGCGTTGTCAGCGGCGAGACGGTCGTCGCCGAGGACCCCGAGTGGATCGTCGTCCCCGAGGGACGGGAACTGCCCAAGACCGACGCGATAAACGGGACCACGGCGGTCCAGGAGGGGCAGGTCCTGCGGGTCAACGACGACTTCCTGAACCAGCCCGGCCCGCGCAACACGGAGCCGCTGAAGGCGATGGCTCAGGCCTTCCACCCCGAGGCCTACGCGGCGGCGAACGTCGAGAACCCGGAACTGCCGTCGTACCCGACCTGTGAGGCCGACAGCGGGACGCCGACGGACGCCGGCGGTGACGGCGGCACGGGGACGGCCACTGCCACCGCGACGGCGAGCGACGCGACAGCCGGCGACGACACCGGGCCGGATGGCACCGACGAACCCGCGACGACGCCCGGCGCGGGCAGCCCGGGCTACACGGTCGTGACGGCGCTGGTGGCACTGCTCTCTGTGCTCGGGGCGGGCGCGCTCCGCGGGCAGGACTGACTGTCGGCCGACGGGCCGCGGGACCGCCCGCACGTGGCGCCCGCGGACGTGCTCGTTCGGACCGTCCGGCGTCGCTCCTCCTGGGGGCTCACGGGCTCGCTCCTGCCGGTGGTTCACCGGCCGCCGAACGGGAGATGCACCAGTTATTTACGGACCAGTTCCTAAGCCCCGCTCACAATGGAACTTCGCCGCGTCGGACCTGCCGCGCTGGTCGCGGCGGTCGGTCTCGCCGTGCTCGTCGACCCCGTGGCCGCCCAGTCCGGGGCCGACACGACGACGGAGGCCCTCATCAACGACCTCAACAGCCTGTTGCTGTACATCGCGGTTCCGATCGCGGTGCTGGTCGAGGGCATCCTCATCTACACGGTCTGGAAGTACCGGAAGAGCGACGAGCCCCAACCGACAAAGGAGAACCGCCGGCTGGAGATCGCCTGGACGGTCGCCACCGCTGTCATCCTCGTGGCCGTCGGGATCGGCGCGTACACCGTGATGGCCAGCCCCTGGGTCAGCGCCCAGTCCGACCAGGCGCTGGACTCCCAGCAGGAGCCAGTCGAGATCAAGGTCGTCGCCCAGAAGTACTTCTGGAGCTTCGAGTATCCCAACGAGACCGTCCGGGAGATCACCGGTAACGAGTCGGCAACGGGCTTCAGCTCGACGGACAGGCTGGTGATGCCGACCGACAGGCCGGTGGAGCTGAACATCACCTCCCGGGACTGGCTGCACGCGCTGCACGTCCCCGACATGGGACTGAAACAGGACGCCTTCCCCGGCCAGTGGAACACCCTGCTGACCCAGGCCAACAACGAGGGTGAGTACCAGCTCTACTGCGCGGAGTACTGCGGAGCCGGTCACTCCAACATGTTCGCGACCGTCGACGTCCGGAGCCAGCAGGGCTTCCAGGAGTGGGTCGAAGAGGAGTCCGGTAGCTGAGGCCCGCTGACTGACACGCCTCCTGTCGTATCCGTGCTCGCCTCCGGCTTCGTTCCCTGTCCGGAGAGCGGCCGTGCTGCGGGTGAGCGGACATGTTCGGCCAGGAGCGGGTCGCTGGACGGCGCTGCTGTGTAGAAACTTCTAACTACACCCGGTACTTCGCCCGGGGTATGAGCACGCTAGACAGAGGGACCATCGAGGACTTCGGACGGTGGCGGGAGTTCGCGCCCGGGATGTGGGCGTGGATCTTCCACAAGTTCACCGGCTGGGTACTCGTCGGCTACCTGTTCACGCACATCGCCGTGTTGAGCACGGCGACCGGCGGTGCCGAGCTGTACAACAGCACGCTGGTCGGGCTGGAGAGCCTGCTCGTGGTCCGGTTTCTGGAGGTGGGGCTGCTCGCCGTCGCCGTGTTCCACATCCTCAACGGGATCCGGCTGCTCTTCGTCGACCTCGGCGTCGGCCTCACCGCACAGGACAAGAGCTTCTACGCCTCGCTGGTGCTGACGGGCGTGATCGTCGTCGCCAGCATCCCGACGTTCCTCGGGGGTGCGGTCTGATGGCCGAACACTACTCCTCGTTCGAACGCGGCGGCCGGCGGTGGCTGCTCCAGCGGATTACCGCGGTGTTCCTGATCGGCGTGCTCGCCTTCCACTTCGTCCTGCTTCACTTCGTCAATCACGCCGCCGACATCCGCTTTGCCGGCACGCAGATGCGGATGAGTCAGCTCGGCTACTTCGTCACCATGTGGCTCTTCCTGGCCACCGCCACGTTCCACGGCGTCAACGGCGTCTACAACGCGCTCGTGAACATGGGGATCGAGGGGACACAGAAGCGCGTCGTCGCGGGCGTACTGGCCGTGGCCGGCCTCCTGCTGGTCGCGCAGGGCACCCGCGTCGCGCTCGCAATGACCAACATCGTCTAACAATGAGTACACTCGAACACGAGGAGCCCGAGACGGAGACCGAGACCGAGACCGAACCGGAGTTCGACCAGGAGGGGGCCGTCGGGGCCGCCCGGGCCCTGGAGGAGTCCTACGGCGAGGAGCGCGCCCGCCGGGTCGACGAGGACCTGGAGGACGCCGACGAGATAGTCGAGCTGAAGGTGTTCCGCTACGACCCCGAGGTCGCGGGCAAGGAGGAGCCCCGCTTCGACTCCTTCCTCGTCCCCTTCCACAAGGGGATGACGGTGCTCGACGCGCTGATCTACGCCCGGGACTACTACGACTCCTCGCTCACGTTCAGACACTCCTGCCAGCAGGCCGTCTGTGGCTCGGACGCGCTGTTCGTCAACGGGCGCCAGCGGCTGGGCTGTAAGACCCAGCTCGCGGACCTCGAGGACCCGGTGCGGATCGAACCGCTCCCCCACCAGGAGGTCGTCAAGGACCTCGTGGTCGACATGGAGCACTTCTACGAGCAGATGCATGCGGTCGAGCCGTTCTTCGACCCCGACGACCTGCCCGAGGGCGAACTCGAGGAGCAACGGCAGTCACCCGAGAACCGCGAGAAGGTCAAACTCTCGACGCGGTGTATCTGGTGTGGCGCCTGCATGTCCTCCTGTAACATCGCCGCCGGCGACAACCAGTATCTCGGCCCCGCGGCGATCAACAAGGCCTACCGCTTCGCGATGGACGAACGCGAGGGCGAAGACCGCAAGCAGGAACGCCTTCGGATCATCGAGCAGGAACACGGCGTCTGGCGGTGCCAGACCCAGTTCTCCTGCACCGAGGTCTGCCCGAAGGACATCCCGCTGACCGAGCACATCCAGGAGCTCAAGCGGGAGTCGGTGAAGAACAACCTCAAATTCTGGTGATTTCGGGTTCGCGTGCGTCGGTCGGGCGACAGTACGTGCGGGATACGACACGTGGCGGTCCGACGCATGAGGGTCTGCCAGCGCAGCCGTTTCCCGGCAGCGAGCGGATAACTCTCGTCTTCGGTGACCGTCTCGGCTTGCGGTGGCGCTATCACGGATCCGGGACCGGACCCGAGGCTGCACCTTCCTGTTCGAGCTTATCCGCGACGGCTTACTGACCGAAGCAGTGGAGTCGCGCCCCGCGTGCCTAGCCACGGAAGCCGAGCAACCGGAGGCCGTTCAGGGACACGAGAACCGTCGAGCCTTCGTGGCCGACGACGGCGAGGGGGAGCGGGATCCCCTGGAGCAGGATCGTGCCGACCATGAGCGCGATCGCACCGAACGCGATGGCGAGATTGACGGTGAGCGTCCGCCGGGTCTTGCGCCCGAGACCGAGGACGTAGGGGATCTTGCTGAGGTCGTCGCCCATCAGTACCACGTCGGCAGTGTCGAGCGCGACGTCGGTGCCCGCCCCGCCCATCGCCACACCCAGCGTCGCGGTCGCGAGTGCCGGTGCGTCGTTGACGCCGTCGCCGACCATTGCCACGTTCTCGTGTCGGTCGACCAGGTCTTCGATAGTCGCCACTTTCTCCTCCGGCAGCAGCTCCGCCTGGACTTCGTCGATGCCGACTTCGTCGGCGATCCGCTCGGCGACGCGCTCGTTGTCGCCGGTCAGCATGACGATGTGTTCCACGCCGAGCGAGCGGAGGTCTGCGATCATCTCGGCAGCCCCAGGGCGAACGGTGTCGGTGAACGCGAGCCACCCCGACACGGTGACTTCGTCCCGACCCTCCCGGACGACGATGACGCCCGTTTTGCCCTCCGATTCCAGCGCTTGCAGTCGGTCGAGGCCGGGTTCGATCCCCTCGATAGCGGTGTCTTCAAGCACGGTTCGAAAGTAACTCCGGTTTCCGATGTGGACGGTGCTGTCTTCGACTTCAGCCCGGACTCCCTTCCCGGCGACTGACTGAAACCGCTGTGCCTCGGGGACGTCGAGTGACCGCTCTTCGGCCGCCGCCACCGTCGCACGAGCGAGGTGATGCTCCGAGCGGGCCTGCACCGCGGCCGCGAGCGAGAGCAGGCCGTCGTCGGTCAGTGCTCCGTCTGCCTTCTCGCGGACGAGGACATCGGTCAACCGCGTATCGCCCCGGGTGAGCGTCCCCGTCTTGTCGAACGCGACCGCGTCGATATTCGCTGCCGCCTCGACGTGTTCGCCGCCCTTGAACAGGACGCCCTGCCTGCCGCCGGAGGCGATCGCCGACAGGACAGCCGCGGGCGTCGAGATGATGACCGCACACGGCGACGCCGCGACCATCAGCGTCATCGCACGGTAAAACGCGCTCGTGAACTCGCTCCCGAGCGCCAGCGGAACAGCGATAGCCGCGACCGTGAGCGCGAACACGCCCAGGACGTACGGCTGTTCGAGGCGGTCGATGAGCCGCTGTGTCGGCGCCTTCTCGCTCTGGGCGCGCTCGACCATGTGGATGAGGCGGCTGATCGCCGACTCGTGAGCCTGCCGCGTGACTTCGATTTCGAGGCTTCCGCTTTCGTTGATCGTCCCGCCGAACACCTCGTCGCCGGGCGCTTTCGGGACGGGCACGGACTCGCCGGTGAGCGAGGCCTGGTCGACCGTGCCCTCGCCGGACGTGACCACGCCGTCGAGCGGGATCTTGTCGCCGGGGCGGACGACGAACACGTCGCCGACGGCGACCTCGTCGATGGGGACGGTGACTTCCTCCCCAGCGCGCAGCACCTGCGCTTCGTCCGGCCGCATCTCGACGAGGGACTTGATCGCCCGGCGCGAGCGGCCGATCGCGTAGTGCTGGAGCGTGTTCGACAGCGAGAACAGGAACAGGAGCATCGCACCCTCGAACGGCGCCCCGATCGAGAGGGCCCCCAGCGCGGCGACGATCATCAAGAGGTCGATATCGACCGCGCCCGTGCGGAGCGTCTCGACCGCGCCTTTGAGACCGTACCAGCCGCCGAAGGCGTACGCGACGCCGTAACCGGCCCACACGAGCGGGAGCGGGCCGTCGAACAATCCTGTGACCAGGCCAGTCACCATCCCGAACAGCGTCAGACCGACGAACACCGCCTCCCGCCTGAGTTCCGAGCGGGAACTCACGCTATCGGTGTCCGCCTCGGGGTCGTCCCGGACCGAGACACCCCGGTCGCGGACTGCGTCCCGGATCGTTTCTTCGGTTGTGACTTCACCGTCGTAGGTGACCCGGACACTCCCCGTCCGGAAGGAGACGTCGACGTCGTGGACGCCCGGGACCCTCTCGAGGTGTCGCTCGAGTGCCCGCCTGCCCGCCTCGCCACGGCCACCCCGCCGTTCGATGCGGACAGTACACGTCGACAGCGCGGGGGACTCAGTAACGGCCACGTTCTCTACCCCACTGAGTTGCCAGGGCTTGGCGTGTCGGAGACGCCAACGGGTCCGCCACCGATACGGACTCCGTCCGGTCTGACCGAGTCATCCGATTATCGTCACCGGGATCCGTGCTCGACGAGTGACCGTCTCGGCAACGCTTCCGAGGAGCGTCCGGTCGATCCCCGAGCGACCGTGACTCCCCATGACGATCTGATCGATGCCGTGTTCGTCAGCGTATTCGAGGATCGCTCGTGCCGGTCTGCCGACTTCTGTGGCAGTACCGAGGTCGATACCGTGTTCTGCCGCGAGATCCGTGGCCGTCGCGTGGATGCTGGATGCGCGCTCTCTGGCGTTATCGTACCAGTCCCTGGCGACTGGCAAGCCGCCAGCCTCCACATCGATCACCGAGTCGACCGGATCGATGACGTAAATCGCAGTGAGGGTTGCATCCGGGAAGTTCTCGATAGCGTACGCGAGCGCACGCTCGGAGAGCGGCGACCCGTCGAAGGCGACGAGAACGTTGTCAGGCATACGAAACGATTCGGTGCGGGCCGGGAAGAGTGTGCTGCCCAGAACACCGCGGCGCTCGACCGGATAGTACGCGACCGTGATACCGGGACTGGTCAGCGCCTACGCCCACCGCGAACGGGCGCTGCTGATGGGCGCGCTCAGCGACCCCGGCGACGCGACGGCACTCGCGGAGGGGATCCGGACCCTGGTCGATTCCCCGGGACTGAGAACCGAGACCGCGGAGAGCGGACACGAGCGAGCAGCGGACTTCTCTCTCGGAAGCATAACTGACGCATATCTCCGGTTGTACAACCGATAACGGTCCGGGCGGCGAGGGCGGTCGACCTCCGTTTCCGGAGATGCCGGCCCAGTCTCCGCGCGCCGGGGTCCTGGTTTGCGATACCCGCTGGGCTACTCGCCGGTCCGAAACCTGTCGTCTGGCCGCGGGTCCTGACCCGTTATCCCTTCTGTCCGATGTCTACAGTGAGCGCAAACGTCACGTCCCGCGTCGGGTCGGCGTCGGTGTTGATGCTCAGGCTCTCGCTGGTGAGGTCCGAGACCCACCAGTGACTCGCTGCACCGAGCGGTCCCGTCGGCGTCACTGTCACGTCGACCGGATCCGGGGCCGCGAACAGCGGTACCGGATAGCTCCAGGACGTGGAGGTCGACCCGCTCGGTACCGTCGCCGTCCCCTCGGCGTAGGTCCGGGCCAGCCGGCTGCCGTCGGGGCTGGTGCCGTCGAAGAGGTAGTTGTCCTCGATAACCCAGTCGCGCGTGAACGCGGTGTCGAGTTCCTCAGGGTCGCCGACGTCGAACCCGACGTTTCCACGGACGACCGCGGGGTTCGTGCCGGATTTCATCTCGTATCCGATGTTGGCGCCCCTGACGGTGTTCCCTTCGACCAGCAGCCCTGTCCGGGTTCCGTCGAGTAACACGCCCCTGACGAGCCGTTCGCTTCCGCCGACCACCGTGTTGCTCGAGACCTCCGTCGCGTCCTCGGCTTTTATTCCGTTTGCAGGCCAGTCCGCTACGGTGTTGTTCCGGATCCCGACCCCCGTCCCTGCACTGTCTCGTACCTGGATGGCACCGGGGCCGGCCCCCGGGGAACTGTGCCCGAGACAGATGTTGGACTCGACCGCACACGCGACAGTCTCCCTGCCGTCGGCAGACTGTGTGTTGTCTACCGAAACGTGCCGGGAGGTCGGTGCCCGGGAAACGTTCCAGAAGACGCCGCAGGCATCGCAGGCACCGTCCAGAACGAGATTCCACTCGCAGCCTTCGACGATGTTCCCGGCTATCAACCCGTCGGTGCAGTTTTGCGCGCCCGTCACGTCGTTCCCCCAGAACTGGACGCCCGAGTCCGCTCCACCCCTGACGTAGTTGCCGACGAGACGCAGTCGCTCCCCTCCGAACGAGGCGATACCGGCCGCATCCTCCCCGTTTACGTCGACGCCGAGACTCCGACAGATGGACTCGTTTTGTTCCCTGTCGTAGGTGACTGCTGTCGCGATATCGCTGCCGCCCGACCCCCACGGACCGCCGCCCGACTCCGCCTTGAGCACTGACTGGAACGGCGTCTTGCCGACGAACGCCCGCCCCTTCCGGTCGACCGATTCGGACACGAGGTACGTCCCGGACGGGAAGAACACCACGTCACCGACGCCGACGGCATCGCGGGCCGCGCGGACCGCCGACGTGTCGTCGGTCTCGCCATCACCCGCGGCTCCGTGGGCCGTCACGTCGGCGTGAGGGCGGCGTCCGGTACGCTGCTCGCCGGCGCGGAGCGCGCCACCGACCGCCGCACTGTCGGGCGTGTACAGGCCGAGGCTGTCGGACGAGCCCGCGACACCCTTGACGCCCGCCCCGCCGGGGGCGTCGGTGTAGCCCTCGACGCCGGCTGCCGCGCCCGAGGTCGCGGTGGCCCGGCCGAACACACCCGCCCCGTCCGGGGAGTCCACTTCACCGTGTACCCCGCGTGTCCACCCCGAGCCAGCGCGCGCGTATCCGTACAGCCCGCGCCCACGCTCGGAGTCGCTGACGCCTTTGACACCGATCGTCGGCCCGGAGTCGGCGGGCGTGTACCCGAACACCCCCTTGCCCTGTGAGGAGTTGGCGATCCCCTGGATAGCCTTCGTCCAGCCGTCGGCGGACGAAGCGCGGGCGAACAGGGCCGTCGCGCCGTCGGCCTGGGACACCGCACGCAGTGCGTGTGTGGTGTCCCCCGTGACGTTGATCTCGAGGCCGAAGTCGGCGGCGGGGTCGCCCTTCCAGGTTTCCCCGAGGTGGTCGCCGTCCGCGGCCGCGGTCTGAGCGCTCGCACCGGTGACCAGGCCCAGCAGACCTATCGACTGCAGGAGCCGGCGTCGCGAAGGAGAGCCTCCCATCGGTGTAGTCACCCTCAGAAAATGTCACGAATATCTTCTAACTATTTGGCACTTACATCGCGGTTTCCGTGACCTGGCGGTTCGTCGGGAATCCCCTCGTGTGGCGTCATAAGTGACGGTTACCGGGCCGCAGTCGACAACTGTCCGGTCACGGCGGCCGTTCGGTACGGAGCGGTCTCCGACGGACTACCCGGGTCCGCCGGCTTCCGGCGGCCCTCCGACAGCACGACGGCGAGAGGGACGGTGACGGAGCGCCGACTCACTCGCCCGGTTCCGGCCCACTCCCGCCTTCGTAGCCCTCCAGTACTTCGAACAGCCGGTCGGCTCCGAACTCGACGGCCTCGACGGGTACCCGCTCGTCGGCCGCGTGGATCGTCTCCATGAACGAGAAGTCCTCGGGCAGTTGCAGCGGCGTGTACCCGTAGGACTGGACGCCGACCCGCGAGAGGTGGCGGCCGTCGGTCCCGCCGGCCATGACGTACGGGACGGCGGTGGCCGTCGGGTCCGCGCGTTCGAGGGTGTCCGCGAGCAGGTCGAACAGACCCGCGTCGGTCTCGGAGGGGAACGCCTCGTAGCGGAGCGTCTCGAACGCGAACTCCACGTCGTCGGGGACCAGTTCGCGCAGTTCGCGCTCCAAGTCCTCGGCGGTCTGGCCGGGCAGCAGCCGGCAGTCGAGCGTCACCTCGACCTCGCCTGGGATGACGTTCTCCTTGTCGCCCCCGCGGACGACCGTCGGCGCGGCGGTGTTGTGGAGGATCGCGTCGAAGATCTCCCCCTCCGGGCCCAGCGCGTCGAGCGCCTCGTCCGTGCGCTCGGGGTCGAGCAGGTCCCGCACCAGCGCTTCGGTCTCCCCGTCGAGTTCGGCCGCGACGGCCTCGACCATCTCCTCGACGGGCGGGATGACGTGGACGGGCAGCCGGGAGCCGGCGATGGCGTCGACCGCGCGGGCCATGTCGGCCATCGCGCCGCCGTCGCCGGGCATCGAGGCGTGGCCCGCGGGCCCGGAGAAGGTGAGCTTCGACCAGCAGATCGCCTTCTCGTTCATCTGGACGGGGTAGAACCGCTCGCCGGCGATGGTCATCGGGAAGCCGCCGAACTCCCCGAGGGCGTACTCGACGTCCGCGAACAGTTCGGGATGCTGCTCGACCATGTACGCGGCGCCCTCGTCGCCGCCGGCTTCCTCGTCGGAGAGGACCATCACCATCAGGTCGCCGGCGAGGTCGACGTCCTCGCGTGCGGCCCGCAGCGCAGCGGCCAGCAGCATCGCCACGCCGCCTTTCATGTCCAGCGTCCCGCGGCCCCAGACGAAGCCGTCCTCCACCACGGCGTCGAAGGGCGGGTAGGTCCAGTCCTGTCCCTCCGTCGGGACGACGTCGACGTGGCCGTACAGCAAAAGCGGCGGGGCGGGACCGTCGCCGGGCAGCCGGGCGACGAGGTTCGGGCGGTCCGGGTCGCTGGCGTAGGTCTCGGTCTCGAAGCCGGCGGCGTCGAGCAGCCGTTCGGTCCACTCGACGCAGGCGCGCTCGTTGCCCGGGGGGTTGGTGGTGTCGAAGCGGACGAGCCCCTGGAGCAGCGTCACGGGGTCGTCGGCGAGGCCGGGGTCAGGGTCCGGAATCTCTCCCATGGCTTTTCCCGGCCCGAGAGTTCCAAAAGCGTTCGGGTGGGTCCGCAGCGACGACCCGGCGACGCCGTCAGCCGCGGCGCCGACAGCGTGGTGAAGGCCCTCGATATCGGGGGCCGGTGGCCGGGAAGACGCCGGAAGCATTTACTTTCCGTAGACCGGAGACGGAGGTACGACCGAGCGCGGGCACGCGAGCGCGAGGGGGTTCGAGGCGTCGTCGGGGCGCCGACGGGTCCCGCAGTGCCGCCGGGCCCGCAACCGGAACCATTAGAACACTCCAGTCAACCCTTCAACTATGTACGAACACGACGTCATCGTGGTCGGCGCGGGCGGCGCCGGGCTGCGCGCGGCGATCGCGGCACACGAAGAGGGAGCGGACGTCGCGCTTGTGACCAAGCTCCACCCGGTGCGCAGCCACACCGGGGCTGCCGAGGGCGGGATCAACGCCGCCCTCCACGAGGAGGACTCCTGGGAACTGCACGCCTACGACACGATGAAGGGGTCGGACTACCTCGGCGACGCCCCCGCCATCGACACCTTCGCCCAGGACGCCCCCGACGAGGTCATCCAGCTCGAACACTGGGGGATGCCCTTCTCCCGCGAGGAGGACGGCAAGGTCTCCCAGCGCCCCTTCGGCGGCCTCTCCTTCCCGCGGACGACCTACGCCGGCGCCGAGACCGGCCACCACCTCCTCCACACGATGTACGAGCAGGTGGTCAAGCGGGGGATCGAGGTCTACGACGAGTGGTACGTCACGGACCTGGCGGTCACCGACCACGACGACCCCGAGGACAGGGTCTGTTACGGCTGTGCCGCCTACGACATCAAGACCGGCGAGGTCGCTGGCTTCCACGCACGGGACGGGGTCATCCTGGCCACCGGCGGCCCGGGACAGGTCTACGACCACACGACCAACGCCATCGCCAACACCGGCGACGGGCCGGCGATGGCCTACCGGGCAGGTGTCCCGCTGGAGGACATGGAGTTCGTCCAGTTCCACCCCACCACGCTGCCCTCGACGGGCGTCCTGATCAGCGAGGGCGTCCGCGGCGAGGGCGGGATCCTCTACAACGGCGAGGAGGAGCGGTTCATGTTCGAGCACGGCTACGCCAACAACGAGGGCGAACTCGCCTCGCGTGACGTGGTCTCCCGCGCGGAGCTGACGGAGGTCAACGAGGGGCGGGGCATCGAGGACGAGTACGTCCACCTCGACATGCGCCACCTCGGCGAGGAGCGGATCATCGACCGCCTCGAGAACATCCTCCACCTCGCGGAGGACTTCGAGGGGGTCGACGGGCTGGACGAGCCGATGCCGGTCAAGCCCGGCCAGCACTACGAGATGGGTGGCATCGAGACCGACGAGAACGGCGAGACCTGCATCGAGGGGCTGTACGCCGCCGGGGAGTGCGCCTGCGTCTCGCTGCACGGCTCGAACCGGCTGGGGGGCAACGCCCTGCCCGAGCTGCTGGTCTTCGGCGCCCGCGCGGGCCACCACGCCGCCGGCGGCGACATGGCCGAGGCGGAGATCCCGACCGGCCCCTCCGCGAGAAGCGAGGACGGCGCCGTCGACACGCCCGTCGAGCCCGGGGCAGTCGAGCCCGCGACCGGCGACACCGTCGCGGACGGCGGGGAGGTCCGGTCCGATGGGGGAGCTGTCGCAGCGGCCGAGGAGGTCGTCGAGCAGACCGTCACCCGGGAGCGCGAGCGCGTGGAGACCCTGCTCGAGGAGGACGGCATCAACCACGCCGAGGTCCGGGACGACATCCAGGAGACGATGACCGAGAACGTGAACGTCTTCCGGGAGGAGGACAACCTGAAGTCGGCCCTGGAGGACATCCGGCAGGCCCGCGAGGCCTACCAGGACGTCGCGGTCTCTGACCCCTCGCGGACGTTCAACACCGACCTCATCCACACCATCGAGACCCGCAACGTCATCGACCTCGCGGAGGCGATCACGCTGGGTGCGCTGGCCCGCGAGGAGTTCCGCGGGGCCCACTGGCGCAAGCAGTACCAGGAGCGCCGGGACGACGAGTGGCTCAAGCACACGATGCTCGAGTGGAACGGCGGCGACCCCGACCTCTACTACAAGCCGGTCATCCTCGAGGGCGAGGAGAAGACCTACGAGCCGAAGGAACGCTCGTACTGAGCGCCTCGCCGGTGCGTCTCCGATTTTCGGAACTGGATCCGGACGCACAGCCGGCGCTTTCGTGGGTGTGAAACGCAGATAAGGGGTGGGGGGTGGGGGTGGATGCTGGCACCGTGAGGTGCCACACCGGAGGTTTGGAGTTCGTGGTAATAAATATTCCGCCAAGATATCAGTACTGATATCTGGGTGCCGGGACGGACCGGGGGCTGGCGGGTCGTCCTTGAGAGGAAGTTTGCGTGGGTGCTGATTCCCGGTGGGGAACGCACCTCGCACGTGGCCCGCTCGCGTTCGCTCGCGGCCAGTAGTGCGTGGGACCGGATTTGAACCGGCGGACCCCTACGGGACAGCGCCCTCAACGCTGCGCCGTTGGCCTGGCTTGGCTACCCACGCACTGATGCACTCGGCAGCCAAGACTTCCAGTCGGGCCATAAAATGGCTTTCCATTCCAGTACGGCGGGGCCATCCGTCGGCTGGGGGGACGAGCGAGCGGGCGCCTCCCCGGCGGGAAAGCGGACGTTTCAAGGTGTCAAACACGGTAGAGTGAGACATGGCCAAGTACTCGACCGGGAGCGGGGGCGGCGGCTCCGGCGGGAGCTGCGAGCTCTGTGGCGCCTCCGACGTGGAGTTGCGGACGGCGACGGTCGCGGGCGCGCGGCTGGAGGTCTGTGACGACTGTGCCGAGCACGACGACGCCGGTCCGGCCGACGCCGGCGGTGACGGCGGCGACCGCGACCGCGCAAAGCGGGCCGCGCGCAACACCGCGAAGGTCCACGACGCCGCGGCTGCCGACCCCGAGCACTGGGAGGACGGCGCCGACTACGACGACGACCAGCTGCCCTACCTCGTTCCCGACTACGCCGACCGGCTCACCGACGCCCGCCAGGACGCCGGCTACCAGCTCGGGGAGCTGGCCGAGGAACTCGACGTCGACGAGGCCGACCTGCTCGCACTGGAACAGGGTCGGGCCACCCAGGCCGGCGTCGGGGGCTCGACGGTCGGCGCCCTCGAGCGGTTCCTCGACGTCGACCTGGCCGACGAGTGAGGAGCGAAGTCCCTTTGCTGGGTGCCCTCCTACGACCGACCGTGACTGACCAGCAGGCACAGAGCGAGTACGACGCTCTCGTCTACGACCTCGACGGGACGCTCGTCCGCCTGGACGTGGACTGGGGGGCCGTCACCGAGGAAGTCGCGGCGGTGCTGCGGGCCCGCGGGCTGGAGACCGAGGGGTCGCTGTGGGACCTCCTCCAGCGCGCCGAGGAGGCGGGCGAGCGCTACCGGCGGGCCGTCGAGGACGTCATTGCCGACCACGAGCGAGCGGGCGCCCGCAGCGCCGACCGGCTCCCGCTTGCCGACGAGCTTCCCGCGGGCGTGCCGACCGGCGTCTGCTCAATGAACTGCGAGGCCGCCTGCCGGATCGCCCTGGAGCTACACGGGCTCGACGGCCACGTCGACGCCGTCGTCGGCCGGGACACCGTCACGGCGCACAAGCCCGACCCCGAACCCCTGCTGGCGACGGTCGACGCGCTCGGGGCCGGCCCGCAGGCGACACTCTTCGTCGGCGACTCCGACAGCGACCGCGTCACCGCCGAGCGCGCGGGCGTCGACTTCCAGCCTGTCGCCGACCGGCGGTGACTGCCGGTGTCTGCCGGCGCTCGTCAGCGTCCGGAGACGCGAGCCAGCACTCGCCGGCGGTCAGTCGCTTTCTCGTCCGTCGTCGGCGCCCTCGGCGGGCTCGCGGTACCGCCGTGCGTAGGCGTAGGTAGCGACCGCGGTGACGAACCAGACGACCGCCCCCACGCGGACCGCGAAGGCCGCCCGCGAACCCCAGTCCGGCAGCCGGACTCCGAGCGAGAGCGCGGCCACGAGCGGGGCGCCGACGACGATCGTCAGGACGAACGTCACCTGCATGACCCACCCGAAGTCGACGCCGTCGGGGTCCGTCCGTTCGACCTCTGGAGTCACGGGTGGGCTTGGCCGGCCAGCGACAAGCCCCTGCCGGTTCGTGAGTCGGTCGGCCGCCCCGCCCCAGCCCCTCGCCGGCTTCCCGGAAGGCCTTAAGGGTCGGGCGTCTACCGCCGCGCATGACGACCGTTCGGGACCTCCGGGCGAAGGCTGGCGAGGAACCTATCACGATGCTCACCGCCTACGACGCGGTGACGGCGTCGCTGGTCGACGCCGCGGGCGTGGATATCGTTCTCGTCGGCGACAGCATGGGCAACGCGGTGATGGGTTACGACTCGACGCTTCCGGTCACGGTCGACGAGGTGGCCTCGCGCACCGGCGCGGTCGCGCGCGGCACCGAGGACGCGCTCGTGGTCGCCGACATGCCCTTCCTCTCGGTGGGCGTCGACCGCGCGGACGCCGTCGAACACTGCGGCCGGATGCTCAAAGAGGAGAACGCCCACGCCGTCAAGGTCGAGTCCGGTCCCCACACGGTCTCCCTGACCGAGCGGCTGACCGACCTGGGGGTCCCCGTCATGGCCCACGTCGGCCTCACCCCCCAGCAGGTCCACCAGACGGGCTACGCCCGCCAGGGCGTCGAGAAAGAGCGCGCCCGGGAGATCGCCGAGCTGGCCCGCGAGCACGAGGAGGCCGGGGCCTTCGCCTGCGTGCTCGAACACATCCCCGCGAACCTGGCTGCGGGGATCACCGAGAAGCTGTCGATCCCCACGATCGGCATCGGCGCCGGGCCCGAGTGTGACGGTCAGGTGCTCGTTTTCACCGACGCCGTCGGGCTCTCGGAGGGGTCGCCGCCCTTCGCCGAGGCCTTCGGGGACGTGCGCGGGGAGATGGAAGCCGCACTCGACTCCTACGTCGAGGCTGTCGAGGACGGCGAGTTCCCGGGTCCCGAGCACAGCCGGACCGTCGACGAACTGGACGAGCTGTACTGACGGCCTCCCGAACCGTCTTTACGCTCGGGGTGGATGGGTGGGCCATGCGCGTCGCAGCATTCACCGAGCTGACCGGGCCCGAGGGCGTGAGCGTCATCGAGCGGGAGACACCCGAGCCGGGCGCGAGCGAGGCAGTCATCGACGTCGAAGCCTGCTCGATCAACCGCCACGACCTCTGGATCCTCGACGGCGACACGCCGCGCGTGACCGACGACGACCTGCCCTTCGTCTCCGGGCTGGACGTCGCCGGCACAGTACGAGAGGTCGGCCCGGACGTCCGCGGCGTCGACCCCGGCGACCGCGTCGTCCTCTGCCCGAACGAGACCTGCGGGAGCTGCCGGTACTGCCGGGAGGGCCCCGAGAACCTCTGTGAGCGGTTCTCGCTGTTTCACGGCGGGCTGGCCGAGGCCGCCCGCGTTCCGGCCGACCGGCTGCTCGCGCTCCCCGGGGGAGTCACGCCCGTCGAGGCCGCCGCGGTCCCGACGGCCTACATGACGGCCTACCACATGTTCCGGCGGGCAGACGTCGAGGCCGGCGACCGCGCCTTCGTCCCCGGCGCGACCGGCGGCGTGGGGGTCGCAGCCGTCCAGATCGCCGACGCGCTCGGGTTGGAGGCGGTCGGCACCTCCTCCTCGGGCCGGAAACTCGACCGCGTGCGCGAGCTGGGCCTGGACCGCGGGATCGAGTCCGCGGACGTCGACGAGATCCGCGAGGCAGTCGACGGCCCTTTCGAGGTCGTGATCAACCACCTCGGCGGGGAGTACACCGGTCTGGGGCAGGCGGTGCTCCGGCGGGGCGGGACCATGGCGGTCTGTGGCCGGACGGCCGGCGGCGAGTCGACCGTGGGGGTCACCGACCTCTTCCTCCAGCACAAGCGCGTCGTCGGATCCACGATGGGGACCCAGGGCGACCTCCGCCGGCTCCTGGGGCTCGTGGCCGACGGGGAGATCGACCCGGTCGTCGACGAGACCTACCCGCTCGAGGAGACGGGCGCGGCCTTCGCCGCGATGCGGGACCGCGACCAGGTCGGCAAGCTCGTCGTCCGGCCCCAGTAGGGCCGGCCGGGTTCGCCGTCCCGGACACAGCCCGCTCCCCGGTACGTGTGTTACCCCCGTTCTGCTGTCCGTCCACAGACCACGTCTGCAGCGAACCCTGCGCTCCCGCTCGCGCCGCGGGTCGTCCCCGAACCGCAAACAAGTGACTCTTCAGTAGCCCGGTCACGTCTTGCGCTGTCAGAACAAGATTTATATATTACTGTTACTTACCTGTAGTTAGCATGACTGTGTTACAGCAGTTCGAGGAGGAGGGCATCGACGCCCGTCGCTTCGAGTACGAGGACGGGTTCGTGTTGGCTGCGGACTTCGGTCGTGGCACGGACGCGGCCGTCGACGTCGTCGACGGGACGGTCATCGTCGTCGCCGGCGACGACCACCACGAGTTCGAGGTTGACGACGACGCGCGAGTGTTTATGAACAACGGCGTCCTCACTATCGAGGTGAATGCATGAGACTCACTATCAAACCCCTCAAGCAGAAGGACGCCGGCCGCGGCCTGGCGGCCATCGACCGGGCGGCCATGTCCGAGATGGACCTGGAGAACGGCGACTACGTGGTCATCGAGGGTGAGGGGCGCGCTGTCGCGCGCGTCTGGCCCGGCTACCCCGAGGACCAGGGCAAGGGCGTCGTCCGGATCGACGGCCAGCTGCGCCAGGAGACCGGCGCGGGCATCGACGACTCCGTCGCCGTCGAGAAGGCAGACGTCAAGCCGGCCACCAGCGTGACCGTCGCGCTCCCCCAGAACCTCCGGGTGCGTGGCAACGTCGGCCCGATGATCCGCTCGAACCTCTCGGGGCAGGCGGTGACCGAGGGCCAGACGGTCCCCGTCTCCTTCGGGCTGGGGCCGCTGTCCTCGATGTCCGGACAGAAGATCCCGCTGAAGATCGCGAGCACCGACCCCCAGGGAACCGTCGTCGTCACTGACTCGACGGAGGTCGAGGTGACCGACCAGCCCGCCGAGCAGATCACCGGCGAGCCCGCGGGCAGGGAGACGACCGCCCCCGACGTCAGCTACGAGGACATCGGCGGGCTCGACGACGAGCTCGAGCAGGTCCGCGAGATGATCGAGTTGCCGATGCGCCACCCCGAGCTGTTCCAGCAGCTCGGCATCGAGCCCCCGAAGGGCGTCCTGCTGCACGGCCCGCCGGGCACCGGGAAGACGCTGATGGCCAAGGCCGTGGCCAACGAGATCGACGCCTACTTCACCAACATCTCGGGGCCGGAGATCATGTCGAAGTACTACGGCGAGAGCGAGGAGCAGCTCCGGGAGGTCTTCGAGGAGGCCGAGGAGAACGCCCCCGCGGTGGTGTTCATCGACGAGATCGACTCCATCGCCCCCGAGCGCGGCGAGACCAGCGGTGACGTGGAACGCCGCGTGGTCGCCCAACTGCTCTCGCTGATGGACGGCCTCGACGAGCGCGGCGAGGTGATCGTGATCGGCGCCACGAACAGGGTCGACGCACTGGACCCCGCGCTCCGCCGTGGCGGCCGGTTCGACCGCGAGATCGAGGTCGGCGTTCCGGACAAGGGTGGCCGGATGGAGATCCTCCAGGTCCACACCCGCGGGATGCCTCTCTCGGAGGCGGTCGACCTCGAGGAGTACGCCGAGAACACCCACGGCTTCGTGGGCGCTGACATCGAGCAACTCGCCAAGGAGGCCGCGATGGGTGCCCTGCGGCGCATCCGGCCGGAACTCGACCTCGAAGAGGACGAGATCCCCGCCGAGACGCTCGAGAAACTCGAAGTCACCGAGAGCGACTTCAAGCAGGCGCTGCGGGGCGTCGAGCCCTCCGCGCTGCGTGAGGTCTTCGTCGAGGTTCCCGACGTCACCTGGGAATCGGTCGGCGGCCTCGAAGGGACCAAAGAGCGGCTCCGGGAGACCATCCAGTGGCCCCTCGAATACCCGGAGGTCTTCGAGCAGATGGACATGCAGGCCGCCAAGGGCGTCCTGCTCTACGGCCCGCCGGGCACCGGCAAGACCCTGCTGGCGAAGGCCATCGCCAACGAGGCCCAGAGCAACTTCATCTCCATCAAGGGGCCGGAGCTGCTCAACAAGTACGTCGGCGAATCGGAGAAGGGCGTCCGGGAGGTCTTCGAGAAGGCCCGGTCGAACGCGCCCACGGTGGTGTTCTTCGACGAGATCGACTCCATCGCGGGCGAGCGGGGCCGCCACGCCGGCGACTCCGGCGTCGGCGAGCGGGTCGTCTCCCAGCTTTTGACCGAGCTCGACGGGCTCGAGGAGCTGGAGGACGTGGTCGTCATCGCGACCACTAACCGCCCCGACCTCATCGACGCCGCGCTGGTCCGTCCCGGCCGGCTGGACAGGCACGTCCACGTGCCAGTCCCCGACGAGGAGGCCCGCCGGAAGATCTTCGAGGTCCACACCCGCGGCAAGCCGCTCGCCGAGGGCGTCGACCTCGACGACCTGGCCGCCCGGACCGACGGTTACGTCGGCGCGGACATCGAGGCGGTCTGCCGGGAGGCGTCGATGGCTGCGACCCGGGAGTTCATCAACAGCGTCGACCCCGAGGAGGTCGACGACACCGTCGGGAACGTCCGGGTGACGGCCGAGCACTTCGAGGAGGCTCTCGGGGAGGTCGGCCCCAGCGTCGACGACGACACCCGCGAGCGCTACGAGGAGATCGAAGAGCAGTTCCAGACCCGCGAGCCCGACCAGGCCGAGGAAGGGCAGGTCAGCCGCACCTTCCAGTAACGCCGTCCCCGGTACGGGGCGGCGCCGAGTTCGCGTCCTTCCCGTCTCTGCTGTCCTCTCCCCGCCGAGCACGTAGCTTTTTGCCGCTGGCCGCTCTGGCCCCGGCTGTGAGACCCCTCTCGCGCGTGGAACCGCCTCTCCCGCCGGCACCGAGCCGCTCGAAAGCGAAACCACTATGATTCCGTTTTTTGTTTCTTGGGGCAACCGATGGTGAGAGGCGCGCTTCGACGGCTGCTGTCGGGGACGCTCGGCGCCAGCGTCTCCTCGGAGGCCTCGCGGCCGTCGGGGGTCGGACCGGCGGCGACCGGCCGGACGGACGCTGCCGACGCGACGACCGTCGACGGCGACGACCCCCTCGAAGTCTGTCTGCTGAGTTACCGCAGCGACCCCTACTCCGGCGGCCAGGGCGTCTACGTGAAGTACCTCAGCCGGGCGCTGACCGACCTGGGTCACTCGGTCGACGTCGTCTCCGGGAAGCCGTACCCGGACCTGGACGAGGACGTCCGGCTGGTGAAACTCCCCGGGGAGAACGTCGTCGACGAGCTCGACCGCCTCGGGCAGTTCGAGCCCGCGTACCTGGCCGACCCGACGGCCCTCTACGAGTGGCTCAGCGCGCTCACCGGCGGGTTCCCCGACCCGTACGCCTTCGGACGGCGCGTGCTCGAGCACTTCGAGGCCCGCGAACCCGACTACGACGTGGTCCACGACAACCAGTCGCTGTGTTACGCCCTGCCAGAACTCGAAAAGCGGGGCTACCCGGTCGTCGCGACGGTCCACCACCCGATCACGGTCGACCGGGAGGTCACCCTCGCGGAGGCCGACGGGCTCCGCGAGCGCCTGCTCGTCCGGCGGTGGTACCGCTTTCTCCGGATGCAGCAGGCGGTCGTCCCGCGGCTCTCACACGTCGTGACCGTCTCCGAGGCGGCGCGCCGCCGGACCGTGACGGACTTCGGCGCCGACCCCGACGCCGTCCGGGTCGTCCACAACGGCATCGACACCGACGTCTTCGAGCCCCGGGACCGCGGGGACGAGGCTGGCGGCCCCGCCGACGCGGCCGAGTACCGCCTGATGACGACCGTCAGCGCCGACGCCCCGATCAAGGGGGTGCGCTACCTCCTCCGGGCGTTCGCGCGGGTCCGCGAGGCCGTCGACGCCGAACTGGTCGTCGTCGGGGAGTTCGACGAGGGTGGCGACGCGGAAGGTCTGGTCGAGGACCTCGGGGTCGGCGACGCCATCGCCACTCACTCCGGGATCAGCACCGACCGGCTGGTCGACCTCTACGCGAGTGCCGACGTCGCCGCGGTCCCCTCGGTCTACGAGGGCTTCGGCCTCCCGGCGGGGGAGGCGATGGCCTGCGGCGTCCCGGTGGTGGCGACCGACGGCGGCGCCCTGCCCGAGGTCGTCGGCGACGCGGGCGTGCAGGTCCCCGCCAGGGACGCCGGGGCGCTGGCGACCGCTATTCTGGACCTGCTCGAGGACCCGGACCGCCGGCGCCGGCTGGGACGGCGGGGCCGCGAGCGCGTGGTCGAACAGTTCGACTGGGAGCGGGCCGCACGCGAGACGGCGCGGACCTACCGGCAGGCCATCCATGGAGACGGTTGAGTTCGACCGGCTCCCGCTGGGGCCGGGGACGCGCGTGCTCGACGTCGGCTGTGGCGAGGGCCGCCACGCCGTCGCCGCCGCCCGCGACGCCGGCGAGGTGGTCGGCGTCGACCTCGACCCCGAGCGGCTCGCGGCCGCCTGGGAGGACTACGACGCGTATGCGGACGGAACGCCCGGAACCTTCCTCCGGGGTGACGCGCTCTCCTTGCCCTTCGCTGACGACGCCTTCGACGTCGTGGTCTGCTCCGAAGTGCTGGAACACATCCCCGACCACGAGGCCGCCATCGCGGAACTCCGACGGGTCTGCCGGTCCGGCGGGGCGCTCGCGGTCAGCGTGCCCCGCGAGGGTCCCGAGCGGGTCTGCTGGCTGCTCTCCGAGGAGTACCACCAGGTCGAGGGCGGCCACGTTCGGGTCTTCGACCGCGACGAGCTGCGCGAGGCCGTCGAGGCGCAGGGCTTTCGGCACCTCGGGAGCCACTTCGCACACGCGCTGCACGCCCCCTACTGGTGGCTGAAGTGTCTCTGGTGGGGCCGTCACGAGGACCCCGACGAGCAGCCGCTCCCGCTGCGGGCCTACGAGCGCTTTCTGGAGTGGGACGTGCTGAACGACCCCCGCCCGGTCCGGGTGCTGGAGGGCGCCCTGGACCCGCTGCTGGGAAAGAGCGTCGTCCTCTACTTCGAGGCAAACGGATGAGCGAGCCCGACCTGCTGGACCCGCGACTCGAACCCAGCGCGGCCTACATCGCCGAGACCCAGCGCGAGGACGGGCTGATCCCCTGGTATCCCGACGGCCCCGCGGACCCCTGGGACCACGTCGAGAGCGCGATGGGGCTGTCGGTCGCGGGCCGGACGGACGCCGCGGAGCGCGCCTACGCCTGGCTCGCCGACGCCCAGCACGACGACGGCGGCTGGTGGGCGGCCTACGGCGGCGAGGAGTCGAGTCCGAACGGGCACGAGGGCGAGGAGCCACGCAAGGAGACCCACCGGGCGGCCTACGCCGCGGTCGGAGTGTGGACCCACTACCGCGTGACCGGCGACCGCTCGTTCCTCGCGGAGTACTGGCCGACCGTCCGGGACGCGCTCGACTTCGCCCTCGCCCAGCAGACGCCCACGGGGGAGGTGTACTGGACCGTCGACGCCGAGGGCGAGCCCCACCGCGACGCGCTTGTCAGCGGCTGTGCCTCGGTCTACAAGAGCCTGGAGTGTGGGGCGGCCGTCGCGGGGGCGCTGGACCGCGAGGACGCCCGTGGGCGCTGGCTCGACGCGCGGGCTCGCCTGGGTGAGGCGCTGCGGGAGCACCCCGACCGCTTCGACCGCACCTGGGAGAGCAAGTCCCGCTACGCGATGGACTGGTACTATCCCGTACTCTGTGGCGTTCTCGACGGCGACCGGGCCCGCGAGCGCCTCGACTCGGGGTGGGACCGCTTCGTCGAACCGGAGCAGGGCTGTCGGTGCGTGGCCGACGAGCCCTGGGTGACCGTCGCCGAGTCCTGCGAACTCGCGCTCTCCCTCGCAGCGGTCGGCCGGCGCGAGCGCGCCCGCGAGCTCGTCGAGTGGCTGTTCGAGTGGACCGACGAGGAGGGTGTCTTCTGGACGGGCTACCAGCTCGAGGACGGGGAGTTCTGGCCGGGCGAGCGGCCCACCTGGACCGGCGGGGCCGCCCTGCTCGCCGACGACGCGCTCGCCGACCGGACACCGGCCAGCGACGTCTTTACCGACCACCGCCCGGAGTGAGCCTGATGCCGGCCTCGGGCGGGCCGCCTACCGGACCGTGTGCGCCCCTGCCCGGTCGGACACCGACAGCGACCACGTGTCCACTTCCTCGCCGAACTCCTCCTGGACTTCGTCGACGAGGCGGTAGGCCCCGTCGACGCGCTCGACGTCACCCTGGCGCTCGAGGTGAGCGAGGTGGGCGAAGGCCTCCCCCGCGCCGACGAGGATGTGGAACCGCTCGAGTTCGCCGAACAGTTCGGTGCAGACCTCCCAGACGTCCGCGGGACCGGTCCGCTCCAGGATCGCGAGGATCTGCCCGGCACGTTGCTCGTGGTGGGCGACGATCTCGTGGGCTCGCCCGGTCGGGTCCCCTACCGGCTCGCGGTGGCCCGGCCAGCCACGCTCGTACTCGGCGGCGGCCAGGGCGTGCAGCGACGAGAGGTAGCTGTCCAGCGGGTGTTCCATCCGGGTGTCCGTCCCGCCGACGTTCGGCGTGTAGTTCGGCAGAACGGTGTCGCCGGTGACGACCTCCCGGCCGCCGTCACTGCTGGCTTCGAAGGCAAAACAGACCGACCCCGCGGTGTGGCCGGGCGTCTCGAGGACCTCGAGTTCCCGGTCTCCGATTGTGAAGGTCTCCCCGCCGGTGAACGTCGCCACCGAGGAGAGAGTCGAATCCGGACCGCCGTCGCGCTTCTGTTCGGCGAACAGCTCCTCGCGTTTGGCCTCGGGGACCCCCCACTCCTCGAGGCGGGCGTGCTGGTTTCCGAGAAAGTCGCGCCAGGCGTCCTCGTCGCGGGTCGCGAGCGGTGCGTCCCGTTCGTGGATCCGGACCGTCGCGTCGCCGGCTCGCTTGACTGTGGCGGCCAGCCCCGAGTGGTCCGGGTGCCAGTGCGTGAGGAGGACGTCGTCGACCTCGGCGAACGTGAGCCCCTCGGCGGACAGCGCCTCCCGGAGCCGTCCCTCGCGGCCGCGCTCGCCGGTGTCAACGAGCACCGTCCGCGCGCCGCTGTCGAACAGGTAGACGTTGTTTGCCCCCTCCAGCTCGTCGTTCTCCAGGGAGATCCGCTTCATGACACACGCCACCGCCCCGCTCCGTTTAGGGTTTCCCCTCCCCGGCCGGCGCGGGCGGAGGAGACGGTGCCAGGCGAGGGACCGACGGCCCGCCTCCCGGCTACCGGTACCCGAGGTCGGCGAGCCGTTCGTTCACCTCGTCGGCGGAGCCGTCCGGCGGGTCCCTCCCGGTGCTCTCGCCGGCGACCGCCTCGGGCAGGCCCGGGTCGGGGTCGCGCTCGCCGGTGCCCCGGCGGCTGACCCAGGGGACCTTCCGCAGCGCGGGGACGGGGACGCCCGGCGGGTGCGACCAGACGCCCCACTCGCCGGCGGCGTTGCCGTGGTCGCTCGTGAGCGCGACCCGGGCCGTCGTGCCCTCCAGGAGGCGGGCGACGTCGTCGAGCACCCACCGGAGGTTGTCCCGGTAGGCCGCCCAGAACTCCCCCCTGTCGAGTTCGCCGTCCCGGAGCCGGGTCCAGGGGTCCTTGATCCCGTCGGTCTCGGCCTCCGAGAGCCGCTCCAGCTCCGCCAGTTCCTCCGCGGAGAGGTCGGTCAGCGCCGCCGTCTCCGCCGCCTGGCTCCCGCCGTCGCCGCCCTCCTCCGAACCGCGTACCTGCCCCCACGCCTCGATGTCGGCGGTGCCGAGAAACCACTCCGGCCGGGACCGGAACGGGGCGTGCGGTTGCATGTAGTGGACGAGCACCCGGTCGACTCCCAGCTCGTCGCGCCGGTTCCAGACCGCGAGCGCGGCGTCTGTCAGCGGCTCCGGCGGGATCGTCGAGATCTCGCCGTCCACCCACTCCTCGCGCCAGGCCTCGTACAGGAGGCCCCAGTCGCCGGGGGAAAGCGGCAGCGTCTCCCCGGAGGTGACGAGCACGTGCTCGGCCGACTGCGCCGAGAAGGGGTTGCCCGTGACGTAGGCGGTGCGGGCCATCTCCTCGCGGTGGGTCGACCCGAAGGTCTCGTCCATCCACTCGGCGGACTGGGAGCCGACCGACCAGACCGACTCGACGCCACCATCCGGAACGGCCCGGTGCTCGCCGGCTACCTCACGCATCAGGTCCACGCGGCAGCCGTCGAGCACACAGCAGATGTCCCACTCCCGCTCCCAGACCGATTCGCCCGGGCACAGCCGCGAGACGACCTGACCCAGGCGGCTGGTGACGACCCGGCCGAGCAGTCCCCGTCCACTCATTCGCGTTCGGTGGGACGCACTCGACACATATCAATCCCGACGACCTGGCGGTTTCCCGTCGACTGTCTCACCCGCGACCGCAAAGCGACGGGCCCGGTACCGCCCGGACCAGGAACGCAACCCATAGAGCCTTGGGCGCCCTACCTGTGACCATGCAACTGGACGCCCGCCACCGAGTCCGGGAGCTGACGGCGGCGCTCACCGTCGTCTCGCTCGCGCTGGTCTTCGGCGCGGTCCGCGGGGTCATCCCCGCCGGAGCGCTCCCGCGGGTCGACGCCGTCGTCGCCGCGGCGCCACACGTCAACGTCCTCGTCAGCCTCACCGCGCTGGGAACCATCGCCTACGGCGTCCGCGCCATCCGCCGAGGGCGGGTCGCGGCCCACCGCCGTGCGATGGTGGCCACGACGGTCCTCTTTCTGGCCTTTCTCGGGCTCTACCTCTACCGGATCGTCCTCGCCGGCACCAAACCCTTCCCCGGGCCGGAGGCCGTCTACCAGTTCGTCTACCTGCCGGTGCTCGGAGTCCACATGCTGCTCGCCGTCGTCTCGATCCCCCTGGTCTACTACGTACTCCTGGTCGCGACGACGCGCCCGGTCGCCGCCATCCGGGAGTCGCCCCACCCCCGGGTCGGTCGCGTGGCCGCGTCGCTGTGGTTCGTCTCCTTCGCGCTCGGAGTCGTCGTCTACGTGCTGCTGTACGTGGTCTACTGAGGAGCGCGACAGTCCGGCAGGCACGCCGCGGGTCGCATCCTGGCGGGGGCTTATTCCGCTGGCGTCCGGAGTAGGGGTGTGCCCGTCGACCGCTCGCACTTTCGCGCGCTCTGCCGGTCGCGGCCGCGCGCGGACCTCGTGGCGTTCGTGGCCGCCCTCGAGGAGGCCCGCGGCCGGCGAGTCGACCGGCTGGGCGACGGCCGCCTGCGCGTCCACGCCCCCGCCGGCCTCCGCGAGGTCGCCGTCCGTTTGCCCGGCGAGTACGGCGCCGACGGCCGCGATGGGAAGGACGCGGTCGTACTCGGAGTGCTCGACACGGACGACCCGCGGGTCCGGGACCTGGACGACCTCCACCGGGAGCTGTGCTACGCCGTCGACCGGCCCGACGCCCGCCGGCTGGTCGCAACCCACCTCGACCGCGACCCGGGGACGCTTCCGGACCCGACGCCACCCCGCGACCGGGACGCGGCCGACCGCCGGCTTCCGTCGCCCGGCTGGCCGGGAGTCCGGTCGGGTGTCGCGCTCGCGGTACTCGGGGTCTGTGTACTCGTCGCCGGGGTCGCGGCCGCCGTCGGCGTTCCCGGGGTACTGGGCTCGCCCGCCGCGGACGCCAGTTCAGACCCGGTGGAGCCGGTCGGGGTGGACGGGAGCCGGCTCACACCGGTCCCCGGCGGCGGGGCCGCGCAGGCGCCGGCCGACGACTACCCCTCCGGGATTTCGGCGGACGGGGCGGTGGACCCGCGCGTGGTCTCGCGGGTCCACCGCGTCACCCTCGACGACCGCTCCTATACCGCCCGGCTGCGCTACCGGGAGTACGAGAACGGGACCCTCGCGGGCCGGTACACCGAGCGGATCCGGGTGGAAAACGAGAGCCACTACGCGAGCCGGGTCACGTCGACCGGAACCCTGGAGGGCTCGCCGATGCGCATCGCCACTGCCGACACCTACGCCGACGGCTCGAGACAGTACGTCCGGGCCAACGGCGACCGGTGGTCCCTGACCGTCCGTGACGGCGACCCATTCCTGCCGCGGGTCCGCAACTACCTGGCCTGGAAGTTCTCGGTGAACGACACGGCGGTCGAGCGAACGCCGGCCGGCGTCCGGGTGCGCTTCGCCGGCGAGGCGTACGGGACGGACGCACCCGTCACCGGGAGCGCGGTGGTCACCGACGGGGGGGTGGTCCGGTCGCTACGCAGGAGCTACAGGCTGGAGAGCGGAACCCGCGTGGTCGTCACCCTCAACACGACGAACGTGGACGAGACGACCGTCGAGAAACCGGCGTGGGTGTCCTGACCCCGAGCGGAGCCTCGGGGCGGTCAGTCGTCCGCGCTCGCGGGTTCGCTGCCCGGACGCTCGATTTCGCGGTCCCGTTTCTCGCCCTCGATGTCGTAGGGATACGCGCCGGTGACACAGCCGAGGCAGAGGTCCTCCCGGTCGGAGTCGAGCGCTTCCGTGACCGCCTCCACGGGGAGGTAGGAAAGCGAGTCGGCGCCGATCCGCTCGCCGATCTCCTCGACGGACCTGCCGGCCGCGATGAGTTCCTCACGGCTGGCCATGTCGATCCCCAGATAGCAGGGGGCGACGATCGGCGGCGAGCCGATCCGGAGGTGGACCTCCTCGGCCCCGGCCTCCCGGAGAAGCTCGATGAGCTGTGTGGAGGTGGTCCCGCGGACGACCGAGTCGTCGATGAGCGTGACGGTCCGGCCCTCGACGGTGTCGCGGATGGGGTTGAGCTTCAGCCTGACCGCGCGCTCGCGCTCGTCCTGGGTGGGCATGATGAACGTCCGGCCGACGTAGCGGTTTTTCATCAGCCCCTCGGCGAACTCGGTGTCGGCGCCGTCCTCGCCCGCAGCTTCGGCGTAGCCCGAGGCGAAGGAGCGCCCGGAGTCCGGCACCGGCATCACGACGTCGGTCTCGATGCCGGACTCCGCCCAGAGCTGTCGGCCGAGTTCGCGGCGCACCTCGTAGACGAGGTCGCCGTCCATCTGCGAGTCCGGCCGGGCGAAGTAGACGTGTTCGAAAAAGCAGTGCGCGGAGTGCTCGCGGTCGAACAGCTGGTAGCTGTCGAACCCGGAGCCGTCGGGGTGAAGCACGACCAGCTCCCCGGGTTCCACGTCCCGAACGAGGTCGCCGTCGAGCGTGTCGATGGCCGCCGACTCCGAGGCGATGACGTAGCCGTCCTCGAGTTCGCCCAGACAGAGCGGGCGGTTGCCCTGCGGGTCCCGAACGCCGAGGACGGTCTCATCGTGCATGATCGTCAGCGAGTAGGAGCCGTGCAGGCGCCCCATCGTCGACTTGACCGCCCGCACCAGGTCCTGCTCCAGGAGGTTGCGGGCGAGCTCGTGGGCGATCACTTCGGTGTCGCCGTCGGAGGTGAATGCGTGGCCCAGCGTGGCGAGCTCCTCGCGCAGCGAGTCCGTGTTGACGAGGTTGCCGTTGTGCGCCAGCCCGAGCGAGCCGCTCTTGAACGAGACCGAGAAGGGCTGGGCACAGCTGGCGCCCAGGCCGCCCTCCGTCGGGTAGCGGACGTGACCGATCCCGTTCGTTCCCTTGAGCGCGTCGATGTCCTCGGGGTCGAAGACGTCGCCCACCAGGCCCGTCTCGACGTGGTCGTGTTGCTGGAAGCCGTCGTGGGTGACGACCCCGGCGGCCTCCTGGCCGCGGTGCTGGAGGGCGTACAGCGAGTAATAGAGGGGGCGGGCGGCGTCGCGGTCGGCCAGGGAGATGCCGACCACGCCGCACTTCTCGTGCATTACTCTTTGCTCTGCCACGCGTAGCCGCGCCGCTTCGCCGACTTGCCGAAGCCACACGACGAACAGACTCCCTTCTTGCTGTGGTAGGATTTCTCGCCACACCGTCGACACTTGACGTGTGTGGTGACGTTCTTCTTGCCCTGGCTCGGAGTGCCTGCGCCAGTCATGGGTTGATGGAAACGACGTTGTCGCCGCGTATAATCGTTGTGTTGTCCCCGTCCTCGACGACGAGGTTCATGTGCTGGTCGTACCCCGAGAGGACCCCCTCGTACACCTCGCCGCCCTTCAGGTGGACGGTCACTGCCCCCCCGACCGACGCCTCCAGCACGTCCAGCGGCCGACTCCCGTTCTCGGTCATGCGTCTACAGGGCGCCGGTTCACACTTGAACGTACCGGCTCGGGCTGTGCGGGCCGCCCACGGGGGGCGTCGGGCTCGGGCGCGAGCCGGGCAGCAGGCTCAGAGCTCGACCCCGAACTCCCCCTCCGCCCGGGCCGCGAAGGCCGCAAGCAGGTCCGCGGTCCGGTCCAGGTCCGCGAGGTCGAGCACCTCCACCGGCGTGTGCATGTAGCGGTTGGGCACCCCCAGATTCAGCGACGGGATCCCGCCCCGCGAGGTGTAGAAGGCGTCGGCGTCGGTGCCGGTCCGCGAGCCCGCGGCCGACAGCTGGACGTCGATCTCTTCGGCCTCGGCGGCCTCCCTGACGGCCGCCACGACTGCGGGGTGATTGGCGGCCCCGCGGCCGACGACCGGCCCCTCGCCGAGCTCGACCCCGCTGCCCTTGTCGGCGGGCGCGCCGGGGGTGTCGGTGGCGTGGGTGACGTCGGTCGCCACGACGGCGTCGGGCGCGAGGTCGAACCCGACCATCTTCGCGCCCTGCAGCCCGAGTTCCTCCTGCACCGTCGAGACTGCGTAGACCGTCGCGTCCGGGTCCTGCCGTGCGGCACGGCGCAGCCCCTCGGCGGCCGCCCACGTCCCGACCCGGTTGTCGAGCCCGCGGGCCGCGACCCGGCCGTTCTCCAGGTCGGCGACGGTCTGGCGGAAAGTGACGGGGTCCCCGCGCTCGACCAGCTCCTCGGCCTCCTCGGCGTCGGTCGCGCCGACGTCGACGTACTGTTCGCCGATATCGTCGACGGACTCGTCCTCGGGGTCCCGGAGGTGGATCGCGGTCTGGCCGACGACGCCGGCCACGGGGCCGCCCTCGGCGTGGACCTGGACGTGCTGGCCCTTCGTGACGGTGCGGTCCGAGCCCCCGACCGCGGTCAGCTTGAGCATGCCGTCCTCGGTGACGTCGCGGACGAGAAAGCCGATCTCGTCGCCGTGACCCGCCAGCGCTACCTCGGTGTCGCCGCCCTCCAGCACCGCGACGGCGTTGCCGTAGTCGTCGGTCCGGACCTCGTCGGCGAAGCTCTCGACGTAGTCGACCCAGACCCGCTGGCCGGCGGTCTCGAAGCCGGACGGGGTAGCGGTGTCGAGCAGGTCCTCCAGGAACGCGCGTCGTCGCTGGTCCATGGCCCGGGTTGGGCGGCCCGGGACTTCAACGGCCCGGACCGCCCGACTGACCGCAGGTCCGCGTGCCCGCACGTGTCAGCACAACTAAGGCCCGCCCCGACGAAGGCGGGGTATGGCGAAGTTCACGCTACTCGAAATCCACCTGGAAGACGCGACGTTCACGGCAAACGCCCCCTACAGCGGAGCGAGCGAGGAGGAAGCCACGGAAGAGGGCGACCAGACTGACGAGGACGCCGCGGCGGGCGCCGACGACTCCGGCGGTCCCGGGAAGGCGCTCGTGGGGCTGCTGGTCGTCGTCGCCATCCTCGCGCTCGCCTACCTCGGGAGCCGCCGGCTCGGCGGCGGCGAGGACGTGCCGGACGTGGCAGTCGAAGACGAGTTCGAGACGTAGGAAAGACATATCCCCGTCCGCGGGCTGATTCCGGTATGAGTCTCTACCGGAGCGTGCAGGCGGTCACCGGCGCCTCCGGCGACGGCCCCATCGACTGGGCGGCCGTCGCCGACGCCGCAAAGGCCGCCACGGACCCGGGCGACGTGGACCTCCCGGCGGCCGAGCGGGAGGCCTACGCAACCGACGTCCGGGAGGCCCGCGACCGCGTGCGCGAGGTCACCGCTCTCGATTTCGACCTCCCCGACCGGGTCGAGATCCAGCACCGCCACCACTGGGTCGACGCCAACATCGCCACCTTCGAGCGGCTGATGGCCCCCGTCGAGACCCAGGCACAGTACATCCCTGGGGTCGCCCGCGTGGTCAACACCGGCTCGATGGCGTTCGTGCTCTCCTTTCTCTCCCGGAACGTGCTCGGCCAGTACGACCCCCTCCTGCTCGCGGACGGGGACGACCACGCCCTGTACTTCGTCCGGCCGAACATCCAGCGGGTCGCGGACGACCTGCCCGCCCCCTACGACCGGTTCCGGCGGTGGATCGTCTTCCACGAGGTGGCCCACGCCGCCGAGTTCGGGGCCGCCCCCTGGCTGCCCGACCACCTCGAGAGCGAGATGACCGAGGCCGTCGAGAAACTCGCCGAGGGGACGCTCGACCGGGACTCGCTGGGCCGGCTCGACACGACGATGACCGCCGTCGAGGGCTACGCCGAACTCGTGATGGACCGCGCGTTCGACGAGGAGTACGCCGACCTGCGGGACGCGCTGGACGCCCGCCGGCAGGGGCGGGGCCCGCTCCAGCGGCTCGTCCGCCGGCTGCTCGGCCTGGGGATGAAACGCCGCCAGTACGAGCGGGGCAAGGACTTCTTCGAGGCGGTCGTCGAGGCCAGCGACATCGAGACCGCCGGCCGGGTGTGGGAGAGCCCGGAGACGCTGCCGACCGACGCGGAACTCGACCACCCCGGCCGGTGGCTCGCCCGCGTCGCCTGAGATGCCGCGCCGACTCGCCGAGGGCGTCTGGCTGCTCGACCTGGGCCTCGTCGAGCCCGTCGACTCCTACGCCTACCTGGTCGACGACCCCGCCGACGGGACGGTGACGCTCGTCGACACCGGGCTCTTCCTGAACCGGCCGACACTGGGAGCGGAACTGGCTGCTGCCGGCGAGGGGTACACGCCCGCCGACGTCGACCGGGTGCTCGTCACGCACTACGACCTAGACCACGTCGGCGGGCTGCGCGCGTTCGTCGACTCCGGGGTCCCTGTCTACGTCGGTACCGCCGACGCCGCCCTCATCGCGGGCGACGCCGACCTGCCCTTGCTGCACCACAAGGGGCTCTTTCACCGGGTGGCCAGGCGGGTCTGGAAGTTCCCCGATGTCGAGGTCGTGCCCGTCGAAGACGGGACGGAGGTCGGGGGCTTCCGGGCCTACCACACCCCCGGCCACAACCCCGGCCACACCGTCTACGTCCACGAGGGGCTCGGGGTAGCCTTCCTCGGGGACCTCGTCTGGGGCGAGGACGGCGCGCTCACCACTCCTATCCGGCTGGACTCCTACGACATGGACGAACTCGCGGCGAGCGTCCGGGACCTGGCCGCCCGGGCCGGGGAGTTCGAGGTGGCGGCGATGGGCCACGGCGACCCGCTGACCTCCGGCGGGTCGCGCGCACTCGCCGACCTGGCCGAGCGGGTGTGAGCCCGCGACAGCGACCGGGCGACCCCCCGGACGCCGCCACAGGACGGTGATAAAGAGTTTTGTCGGGCTCAGTCGTAGCCGCGGGCATGGCGGAGTACACCGTCGAGTTCGTCGGGACGGGCGAGGTCATCACCGTCTCGGAGAAGGAGACCATCCTCAGCCGCTGCATCGAAGAGGGCATCGCCCAGGAGTACTCCTGCCGGGTGGGGATGTGTCTGGCCTGCTCGGCGGAGATCGTCGAGGGGGAGGTCACCCAGCCCGCGGCCCGCGGCCTCACGGAACAGGAACGCGAGCGCTACGCCCTGACCTGCATGGCCCGCCCGCAGTCGGACCTGAAACTCGACCGCGGGAAGTACCCGCCGAGCATCGAGGGCGATGTCGGCGAGAGCGACGCTGCAGCTGCCGCGGACGATTAGATACAAGCATCCGCGCGCCGCAGGCGCGCGGTTCACTCGCCGCGAGTGAAATGAGCGGCGAGGTCTTTTTCGCCCACGTTTTTGTGCCGAGCGGTTCGCCGCAGGCGAACCCGAGGCAAAAAAAGGTGGTGGCTAGTCGTCAGCAGACGCCTCGGACCCGGGCGCGTCGACAGCCACGTTCGATTCGTGGGCGCGTGCGCGCTCGCGCAGCTCGCCCGAGATGGCCGGTGCGTCGGCCTGCGTGAGCTCGCCGGCCTCCTCCAGCTCCGCGAGGGACATCGGGAACGTCCGGAGGTCGTAGTGGATGGCGATGCCGGCCTTCGCGCCCATTCCCATCGCGACGGGGACCTGGTTGTGGCCGGGGACGACGTCGCCGACGGCGAAGACGCCGTCGACGCTGGTGCGGCCGTGGTCGTCCACGCTGACGGTGCCGTCGTCGTTCAGTTCACAGCCCAGCTGCTCGGCCAGGTCGGTGTTGTACTCGGAGCCGTACATGGCGAAGCCGCCGCGGTAGGCCCGCCGGGTGCCGTCTTCGAACTCCATGGCCTCGAGCCAGCCGTCCTCGTCGTTCTCGACGCCGACGACCTCCTCCTCGACGATGTCGAGGGGGTGGGCGCGGACCTGGCGGTCGGTCTCCTCGTCCCACTCGGGTTCGTCGCCATTGAGAAGGATGTCGACCTCGTCGGTGAAGTTGAGCATGATCATCGCGACGTGGGCCGCGCTCGAGCCGGTGCCCATCACGTAGACGGGTGCGTCGACGAACATGTAGGCGTCACAGTGCAGACAGTAGTGGAGACCGCGGGCCGTCCGGGGGGCCGGCGGGTCGGGGCGGCCGTCGGTGAACCCCGTCGCGAGGACCACCGCCTCGGCGACGATGTCGACCTCGTTGCCCTCGAGGCGGACCCGCCCGTCGTCGGTGTGTTCGGCGTCGGAGACCAGGTCGCGGTAGTGGTCGGCGCCGTACTCCTTGACCTGCTGGAGGCCGGTCTGGAGGAATTCGTTGCCGGAGGTGTCCTCGGTGACGCCGATGACGTTGTGGGTGTCCTGCATCATCGCGGCGCGGCCCCCGCCCCGGTCAACCAGTGCGGTGCTGTGACCGAGGCGGGTGGTGTACAGCGCTGCAGTGAGGCCGGCGGGACCGCCCCCGACGACCGCGACGTCGTACTCTGCTGGCTCGCTCATGTGGGCCCGGTAGGGGCTGGCCGTATTTCAACGTCGGGTAACCCGGCGGTAGCCTTTCCCCCCGCGCCGGGAGCGGCTGCCCGGCGTCCGCCGGGCCGGCCGGCGGGGCGGGGCGCCGGAGCGAGCGCCAAGAGTAGCCCATAAATGTATGGGCTCCCTACGTAGGGTGAGGACCGGCGTCAGCGGACGGTCGTCGACCCCACCCAAATATGAGCAGTCGCGTATACAGACTCCACTCGACACTCGAACTGCCACTCGAAGACGTCTACGACTACTTCGAGAACGACCCCGACCTCCCGTCCGGTATCGCCGACATCGATATCACGCGCCGGAACAACACGCTCATCATCAGTGCCGTCCCGGCCGACGACAGCATCAGCAAGTACACGCCGACGGCACAGCTCAAGGCCAGCGTCACCGAGAACCGGGTCTACGAGGAGGACCCCGACGAGCGACAGGGCGGGCCGCCCTCGGGTGGCGGCGGCCCGCAGTGGGGGGCCTTCGAGGAGGAAGAGGAGGAGATCGAGTCCGAACTCGTCGAGTACGCCTGTTTCAAGGGCGACCGCGAGACAGTCCTCCAGAACAGTGCCCTCCAGTACGAGATGTTCGAGGTGCTCTGTGAGGTGGCCGTCCGCTCGGAGAAGGGCAACCTCACCGCCATCGCCGGCAACGACACCGACCTCGAGGCCGTCCGCATCGTCGACGGCGAGCGCCGACCGGCCTCCGTCACCGTGACCGAGGACCCCAGCGAGGACGACGGCGACGGCGGCGTCGACTGGCGCGACAACGAGTTCATCAGCTAACCGCCCGTCGCCGGCGAGCGGTGTGCGCCCCGTCCGCGCCGGTCAGTCGATGTACCCCAGCCGCCGGAGGTTCTCGAGTGCCTCCGAATCGAGGGTTTCCTCGTGCAGGGACTTGCCGTGTTCCCGGAGCCGCTCGTCGTAGACCATCACCAGCTGCCGGGCGGTCCGGAGCTTGAACGTGAGCTCCGAGTCCTCGACCTGCTCCTGAACGCTTGCCAGCATCTCGTCAATGTCGTCCGCAAGTGTCTGCCCCATACATTACGATAGTATTGCACAAATAAAGAATCTGTTTACTGTTCTCACAACTCTGGAACACCACCCCTCTTCGACGGGCCCGCCCTCGACGCGCAGGCTCCGAGACGGCGGAGTCCAAAAGACATTTATTCACCGTAATTACATTTCATTACACCATGGCAACGGAGACGTTCCCCGACTACGTCGACGTCGACTACACCGACGGCGAGGGCGAGGACCCGGAGGACTACCCCGCCATCGAGGACAAGATCGAGAAGGCGATCGAGGTCACCCGGAAAGGGTTGGAGGAGTACGAGAACCCGGTCGTGATGTGGACCGGCGGGAAGGACTCGACGCTCACTCTCTACTTCGTGAAGGAGGTCGCCGAGCAGTTCGACCTGGAGGTCCCCCCCGTCGTCTTCATCGACCACTACCAGCACTTCGACGAACTGTTCGACTTCGTCGAGCACTGGGCCGACGAGTGGGACCTGGAGGTCATCTGGGCGCGCAACGAGGACGTCGGCGAGTACGTCGACGAGAACGGCCTCGAACCGGGCGACGACATCCCCGTCGACGCGCTCTCGGAGCACAACCAGCACCACATCCGGAACATTCTGGAGTACGAGGAGGACACGTTCCCGTTCCTGCTCGACACCTACGTCGGCAATCACCTCCTGAAGACGGTGGCGCTCAACGACGCCATCGAGGAGTACGGTGTCGACGGCATCCTCTCGGGAGTCCGCTGGGACGAGCAGGAGGCCCGCGCCGACGAGACGTTCTTCTCGGAACGGCACGACCCCGACATCTACCCGCCCCACGACCGCGTCCAGCCGATCCTCCAGTTCGCCGAGCCCGACGTCTGGGAGGCATACTGGAACTTCGTCGTCCCGGATACCGTCGAGGGCTACCCCGACGAGGGGTACGTCCCAACCGGGACCGACGACATCCCCGGCGACCTCACCAAGGAGGACCTGCCTGTGAGCCCCAAATACTTCGCCGGCTTCCGGTCGCTGGGCTCCGAGGTCTCGACCGACAAGTCGGCGGAGGAGCCCGCCTGGCTCCAGGACATGGCCAACACCACCGAGCGCGCCGGTCGCGCCCAGGACAAGGAGGACCTGATGGAGCGGCTGCGCGACCTCGGGTACATGTAACCACTTTTTACTCCCTCGGGTACCGCGCGCGGCTCCGTCGCGTTGCGGTACCACTCGGTCGCAAAAACGTGGGGAAAAACACCCTCGCCGCTCGACCGCTCCGCGGTCTTGCGGCGAGTGAACCGCGCGCCGCAGGCGCGCGGATGCTGCGCTCCTGCAGGCTGGCCACCACTGCGACCGCAGGCCGACCGCCGGCTACTGGTTCTCGATAGCCACCTTCGCGTTCTCGGCCCACGACTCCACGTCGCTTTGGAGATACCGCCGGACGAGCGGGTCCGCCAGCGAGCCGAGCACGTCCGGGCCCGGGAGTTCGTAGCTGTTGGTCAGCGTGAAGCGGGTGCCGCCGTCCTCGGCCTCGAACTCGTAGGTCGCGACCCCCTCCATCGGCCCGGTCACCTCGAAGACACGCTCGTGGGGCGGGTCAAGTTCCACGTCTTGGAACGCCAGGTCGAGTTCGACGCCGGCGACGGTGTAGACGAAGCTCCCCTCATAGCCCTCGCCGTCCAGCGGTTCGGCGTCGATCTTCCGGAGCCCCGGAACGACGCCGACGTGGTTGTCGGGGTCGCGCAGATAGGCGAAACACTCCTCCGGCGACGCGTCGATGTGGACGCTCGCGGTCGCGCTCGGCATGGCCGGACGTAGCCCCCGGAACGTATTGGATGTCACGCAGGCGCGCCCGCGAGCGGGGGCCGCCGACCGGGACGGGACACCCACGTCGGGGCGACACCTGACCGCGGCCGCGCTCACAGCCCCGGGGGCGGCGGTCCGGAGTCGTTTTATCTACGCCCTTCCAAGCGACCGCGAGCGAGTGCACGTGGCCCGAACAAAGGATCCGCCGGACCCGGCGGAGAAAGCGACGGTTGCCGACGGGATCCCCGCGGACGCACGGGAGTCAGACCTTCTCGTCGTCGGCCCGACCCTCAGCGACAAGGACCGCATCGCCTTCGACGTGCTCGCCGAGTCCTGGGCGGCCGGCTCGGCCCCGTTCGCGGTCACGGCCACGGACCCCGCCCCGCAGTTCCGGGCCCGGTTCGAGCCGTTCGTCCCGGCCGGGAGGGACGTCGAGGAGGTGTACGTCATCGACTGTACCGAGGCCGGACAGCCGGAGGCGGAGGCCGACCGGGGAGGCTGTTCCGTGGCGTCGCCGGTCGACCTGACCGGGGTCTCGGTCTGTCTGTCGAAAGGCTACGACGAACGCGGGAGTCCCGGAGGGCGTCGGGTGCTGGTCGACAACCTCTCGACGCTGCTCATCTACTCCGACATCGAACGCGTCTACCGGTTCACGTCGACGGTCACCAGCAACGTGTCCGAGGTCGGGGACGCGACCGTCCAGCTGCTCGATACCGACGCCATCGACGCCGAGGACAAGAACAGGCTGTTCCAGCTGTTCCCGACCGTCGTCGAGGTCCGGCCGGACGCGGACGCGACGCTGTTCAGGGTGCGCGGGACCGCACGGACGGGATGGTACGAGTACCAGCCCCGGGAGGGGCGGCGATGAGGGCGCTGCTCGACTACCTCTCGCAGTACGTGCGGACCCTGACGGTGTACGGGTTCGCGGGCTCCGAGAAGCAACTGACGGAGCTCGCCGACTGGCTCGACGGCTACGGAGTCCACCTCCAGACCGTCGAGACCGACGGGTCGGGGCCGGGGAACGTGGCCGTCCTCCACCGCGACAGCGAGGTGCTCGGCGCCTGTACCGTCGAGGGCCTGCTCGCGCGGGCCGACATCGGGGCCGAGACCGGCGACGAGGGTGAGCCGGCGCTCGACATCCTCTCGCAGTTCCCCGCGGAGGTGGTCGTGAAACGGGGCCTGTCGGTGACGGAGATGGTCCGCGTCTCCAGGGAGTACGAGCGCCGGGCGCTGCGGGAGGGGGCGGGCACGCTCCACGCCGGCTTCCAGCAACTCTCGCAGATCGCCGGGTCGGAGCAAACGATGGAGACGTACGCCGCACTCGTGGACGCCGGCGTCGACGCCTACGTCTACGGCTACCCGGACACCGGGCTCGAGAACCCCCCGTTCACCGTCGTCGAGGACCGCCAGCGGGACCTGGAGCGGTACTGGTTTCTCCTGTACGACGGGGGCGGGAACCCCCACCGGACGGCGGCGCTCGTCTCCGAGGAGTGTCTGACCGACGAGACGGGCGGGGACGCCGACGGGGCTCCCGGCGGTCCGGCCGGGAGCTACGACAGCTACTTCACGACCGCCCCCGAGGTCGTGGCGGACCTGTTCGACCTGGCCGACGAGGAACACGGCGACCTCCTCCGTCTCTCGGCGTAGAGACAGGTCTCGTCCCCGCATGTCCGTGTCTGTGCCGCCCGGCCCCGGCTGCGGGCTCCCGAGGCCGCGCCGAACGCTCGGTGGCGCGCTCGTCGCGCCCGCGGGAAACACAAGCGGCAGGAGTCACGACCCACTCACAGCCGGCGGTCGTCGACCGCCTCCGACCGGATGGCAGCCGCCGCGGCCTCGTCGGCCCGCCTGACGAGTTCCGCCTCGAGGGTCGCCGGCTCGACGGTCGTCCGGGGGGTGTGCGAGAGCACGATGTGGGCGAGTTCGACCGGCAGCCCCGCCCGCGCGACGACGTGGACGCCGTAGTAGGGGTGGCCCAGCAGGTCGTAGACCGGCGTCGGTTCCATCCCGTCGAACTCCGCCAGCTTGCTGACGTCGTGGACGAGCGCGCCCGCGACGACGGTGTCAAGCGAGAGCGCGAGGGCCCGCCGGTCGGCCAGCGTCTCCGCCAGCGCGAGCGCGCACTCCGTCACGTCCCGGACGTGGTCGACCAGCCGGGCCTCCTCCAGGCCGAGCTCGCGCTGTGTCGGCGGCAGCCACGGCACCGCGGCGAGGTCGTCCACGCCGTTCTCCGCCATGGCCGTCGCCCAGGCCCGGACCACGCCGGCCCGGAGGTCGCCGTCCTCGACCGCTTCCAGTTCGGGAAAGGCCGCCCGGACCGTCTCCTCGGTCATGTCCTCCTTCCCGTCCCGGCCGGTGAAATGTCTGGCGCGGGGCCGTTCGCGCCGGGGGACAGCCGGCCGAGGGACCGGACACGACCCAGGCGTGCGAGTCGGTCACGTGGTAGCGGCAAAAACGGACCCTTTTTACGTTCGGACGGGGGAGTAATCGGCACAGTCTAGTGGCGGGACGTGGAAGCGTCACGGCATGACTGTCAGCGTGCTCGTGCCGTCGTCTCTCACCAGGGAGGCCGAGGACAAACGCGAGGCGACTCGCAAACTCGGCTACGTGGCCCGTGCGGCCGCGGTCTTCCGGGTGGACCGGTTGACGGTGTTTCCGGACCCCGACGGGGAACGGAAGCTGGACGGCGGGTTCGTCGAAACCGTGCTGCGGTACGCCGCGACGCCGCCGGAGCTCCGAAAGGAGGTCTGGGGAACGCGGGACGAACTGGAGTACGCGGGCGTCCTGCCGCCGCTCCGTATCCCGACACGGACCGGCTCCGGATCCGAGGGTTCGGGGTCGTTAAGACAGGGAATCGTGACCGAGGTCGGTCCTGATGGGCGCGTGCGGGTCAATTGCGGACTGCAACACCCCATCTCCCTTCCGGTCCCCTCCAGCATGGAGGCACCCGGGCAGGGGGAGCGCGTCACCGTCAGGGTCTCTTCGCGAGAACCGGTCCGCGCGAAACTCGTCGAGGCCCCCACACCGGGCTTCGAGGTGGAACGTGCGGACCTTGCTCCGGCACTCGCGCGCGAGGACGCCGGGCTCGCCGTCGCTGCGTCGCGACACGGCGAGCACCTCCGGGTGTCCCGTCTCGACGAGCTCGTCGAGGGGATCCGGGAGGGCGGCGAGCCGTCACTGACGGTCGCCTTCGGCGCCCCCGAGCGCGGGCTGCCGGCCATCCTCGGTGTCGACCCAGCGGGGGTCGGCGCCGGGCGCGGAGAGGCCGCGAGCGACGAACACGGGTTCGACCTCTGGCTGAATACGGTTCCAAACCAGGGAAGCGAGGTGGTCCGCACGGAGGAAGCCGTCTGGGCCACGCTCGCGACGCTGACCCTCAGGAGATAAGCATGCCACAACCAAACCGACCACGGAAAGGCTCACTGGGCTTCGGCCCGCGTACGCGCGCGGCCAGCGAGACCCCGCGGTTCAACAGCTGGCCCGACGACGACGGCGGGCCGGGACTGCAGGGGTTTGCCGGCTACAAGGCCGGCATGAGTCACGTCGTTATGATAAACGACGAGCCCGACTCCCCGCGGGAGGGGATGGAGGAGACCGTCCCGGTGACGGTCGTCGAGACCCCCCCGATGCGGGTCGTCGCGCTGCGAGCCTACGAAGACACGCCGTACGGACAGCGTCCGCTGACGGAGGTCTGGACCGACGAGTTCCACCCGGAGCTCGACCGGGCCCTTGACCTGCCGGAGGATTCGAACCCGGACGCTGCAGAGGAACAGATCTACGACGCACTCGCCGACGGTCGCCTGGCGGACCTGCGTGCGGTGACGCACACGGTCCCCGGCGACCTGCCCGGCGTGCCCAAGAAACGCCCGGACGTCATGGAGAACCGCGTGGGCGGCGGGAGCCTCGAGGACCGCCTAGAACACGGGCTGGAGCTGCTCGAGGACCGCACCTACGAGGCGACCGACGTCTTCCGCGCCGGCCAGTACGCCGACGTGGCGGGCATCACGAAGGGCAAGGGCACCCAGGGCCCCGTCAAGCGCTGGGGCGTCCAGAAGCGCAAGGGCAAACACAAACGCCAGGGATGGCAGCGCCGCATCGGCAACCTCGGGCCGTGGAACCCCTCGCGCGTGCGCTCGACGGTCCCCCAGCAGGGGCAGACCGGCTACCACCAGCGGACCGAACTCAACAAGCGCCTCGTCGACCTCGCGGAGGGCGACACGACGGTCGACGGCGGCTTCGTCAACTACGGCGACGTCGACGGCGCCTACGCGCTGGTCAAGGGCTCGGTCCCGGGGCCGGAGAAGCGCCTGGTCCGCCTGCGACCGGCAGTGCGACCGAACGACCAGCCGCGCCTCGACCCCGAGGTGCGCTACGTCTCGACGGCATCGAACCAAGGCACATGAACACGACAGTACACGACCTGGACGGCGAGGAAGCCGGGGAACTCGAACTCCCCGGGGTCTTCGAGACCCCCTACCGCCCGGACCTGATCCGGCGGGCCGTGCTGGCCGCCCAGGCAAACCGGAAACAGGACTACGGCACAGACGAGTACGCCGGCCTGCGGACGCCCGCCGAGTCCTTCGGCAGCGGCCGCGGCCAGGCCCACGTCCCCCGCGAGGGCGGCCGGGCCCGGCGCGTGCCGCAGGCGGTCGGGGGCCGACGCGCCCACCCGCCCAAGACCGAGAAGGACCGCTCGCTCTCGATCAACGACAAGGAGCGCCAGAAGGCGGTCCGGTCGGCCATCGCGGCCACCGCGGACCCCGAAGTGGTCGCCGAGCGCGGCCACGCCTTCGACGAGGACGTCTCCTTCCCGGTGGTCGTCTCGGACGACTTCGCGGACCTGGAGAAGACCAGGGAGGCCGTCGAGGCACTCGAGGCGCTGGGCGTCCACGCGGACGTCGAGCGCGCCGAGGAGCGGACGGTCAAGGCCGGTCAGGGGTCGGCCCGCGGCCGGAAGTACCGCCGCCCGAAGTCGGTGCTGGTCGTGACGACCGGCGAGCCCTCGCGGGCCGCCCGCAACCTCGCGGGCGCGGATGTCGCGACCGCCCGCGAGGTCAACGCGGAGGACCTTGCACCAGGTACCCACGCCGGCCGGCTGACGGTCTACACCGAATCCGCCGCCCAGGAGGTTGGTGAACGATGACTACCGTCGCACGCACGGCGCGCGACGACGTCCTCGTTCTCACCGGAGGTGAGAAACGATGACAGTCAAGTACCCACACGTCACCGAGAAGGGCGTCGACAAGATGGACTTCCAGAACAAGATGCAGTTCATCGTCGACCTCGACGCCACGAAAGACGAGATCGCGGCGGCCGTCGAGGAGCGCTTCGACGTGACCGTCGAGGGCGTGACCACGCAGGTCACCCCCGACGCCGAGAAGAAGGCGGAGGTACAGCTCTCGGAGGACGACGACGCACAGGAGATCGCCTCCAGGATCGGGGTGTTCTGAGATGGGACGACGCATCCAGGGCCAACGGCGCGGCCGCGGCTCGCCCACGTTCCGGGCGCCGTCGCACCGCTACAAGGCCGACCTCTCGCACCGCACCGTCGAGGACGCCGACGTCGTCTCGGGGACGGTCGTCGACATCGAACACGACCCCGCCCGGTCGTCGCCGGTCGCGGCCGTCGAGTTCGAGGACGGCGACCGCCGGCTCGTGCTCGCGCCCGAGGGGATCGGCGTGGGCGACCGGCTGCAGGTCGGCGTCTCGGCGGCCATCGAGCCGGGCAACACGCTCCCGCTGGCGGAGATCCCGGAGGGCGTGCCCGTCTGTAACGTCGAGGCCAACCCCGGTGACGGCGGGAAGTTCGCCCGCGCCTCGGGAGTCAACGCGACGCTGATGACCCACGAGCGCAACGTCACCGTGGTTCAGCTACCGAGCGACGAGGTCAAGCGCCTTGACCCGCAGTGCCGGGCGACGATCGGCGTGGTAGCCGGCGGCGGCCGGACGGAGAAGCCGATGGTCAAGGCCGGCAACAAGCACCACAAGATGCGGGCCCGGGGCACGAAGTGGCCCAACGTCCGCGGCGTGGCGATGAACGCCGTCGACCACCCGTTCGGGGGCGGCGGCCGCCAACACCCGGGCCGTCCCAAGTCGGTTTCGCGGGACGCCGCCCCCGGCCGGAAGGTCGGGGACATCGCCTCGCGCCGGACCGGTCGCGGAGGTGACAACTAATGAGTTCCGTCGCACGCGAAGCGCGCGACGACCTCATGAGTTTCACCCGAGGTGAAAACGAATGAGTTCAGACTACCAGATCGGCCACGAGGGAGAGTTTACCTACCGTGGTCACACGCTCGAGGAGCTGCAGGAGCTGAGCGTCGAGGAGGTCGCGGAACTGCTGCCCGCACGCATGCGGCGAACCATCGAACGCGGCCTGTCCGTCGAGCACGAGAAACTGCTCGAGAAGGCCCGCGACGCGGAGCCGGAGGAGACGGCCGACAACCCGATCCGGACCCACCTGCGCGACATGCCGGTGCTGCCGGAGATGGTCGGGCTGACCTTCGCGGTCCACACCGGGCAGAGCTTCGAGCGCGTCGAGGTCGAGCCGGAGATGGTCGGCCACTACCTCGGGGAGTTCCAGCTCACGCGGACGTCGGTCGAGCACGGACAGGCCGGCATCGGAGCGACACGCTCCTCGAAGTTCGTGCCACTCAAATAACATGGGAATCAGCTACTCAGTCGACGCCGACCCGGCGACCACCGCGAAAGCGATGCTCCGGGAGCGGCAAATGAGCTTCAAGCACAGCAAGGCCCTGGCCCGGGAGATCAAGGGAAAAACCGCCGGCGAGGCGGTCGAGTACCTCGAGGCGGTCATCAACGAGGAGCAGTCGGTCCCGTTCCGCCAGCACAACTCCGGGGTCGGTCACCGGTCGGACATCGACGGCTGGGACGCCGGCCGCTACCCACAGAAGGCCAGCGAGGCCTTCCTCGACCTGCTGGAGAACGGCATCGGCAACGCCGAACACCAGGGCTTCGACGGGGAGTCGATGCAGGTCATGCACGCCGCCGCCCACAAGGTCGGCGAGACACAGGGCCGGCGGCCCCGCGCGATGGGCCGGGCCAGCCCGTGGAACACCGACGAGGTGGACGTGGAACTCGTCCTCGAAGAACAGGAGGGTGAGTGATGGCCGACGAACAGCAGTTCATCGAGGACGGTCTCCAGCGCACCCAGATAGACGAGTTCTTCGCCGACGAACTCGGCCGGGCGGGCTACGGCGGCATGGAGGTCGCCAAGACGCCCATGGGGACCCAGATCGTCCTCAAGGCCGAGAAGCCCGGCATGGTCATCGGCAAGGGCGGGAAGAACATCCGGAAGATCACCGACACACTCGAAACCGAATTCGAGCTTGAGGACCCCCAGGTCGACGTCCAGGAGGTCGACGAGCCGGACCTGAACGCCAGGATCGTCGCCGACCGGCTGGCCAACGCCCTGGAGCGGGGCTGGTACTTCCGGAAGGCCGGCCACACCACCATCGACCGGATCATGGAGTCGGGCGCGCTGGGCGCGGAGATCGTCCTCTCCGGCAAGGTGACCGGGGCGCGCTCCCGCGTCGAGAAGTTCAACCGCGGCTACATCAAGCACAACGGCGAACCGGCCGAGGACATCGTCGACCACGGCCAGGGCGTCGCGGTGATGAAACTCGGCACCATCGGCGTGGACGTGAAGATCATCCCGCCGGGCGCCGACCTGCCCGACGACTTCCAGATCTACGAGGACGTCGAGGTCGAGGACTACGTCGCCGACGCCGAAGGGCTGGAGGAAGTGCTGGCCGGCGAGCCCGAGAACGGCGAGGGCGAGGAGCCCGCCGTCGGCGCGCCGCCGGAGAGCGACACCGAGGCCGAGGACGGCGAGGCGGAGTCCGTCGAAGAGGAGATCATCGAGGAAGCTGCCGAGGCAGACGCCGAGGAGTTCGAGGACCCCGACGTCCCCGACGAGAGCGATGTCGAGGAGGACCTGGAGGACCTCGATGCGGCCGTCGAGGAGGAACTCGACGAGGACGCCGAGGCCGAAGCCGAGGAGCTGATGGAGGAGATGGACGAGGATGCGGACGAGGAGGGTGATGCCTGATGGCGATCCTCCACGCCGACGAGATCCGCGACATGACGCCGGCCGAGCGCGAGGCCGAACTCGAGGACCTCGAGACCGAGCTCCTCAACGAGCAGGCGGTCAAGGCCGCGGGCGGGATGCCCGAGAGCCCCGGCCGCATCAAGGAGCTCCGCCGGACGATCGCGCGGATCAAGACGATCCAGCGGGAAGAAGGCGATCTCGACAGCGAGGAAAGCGAGGCGAGCGCATGATGGCACTCGACCCCGCCACGCTCCCGCGACACGAACTCGTCGGCCTCCGCGTGGAGGTCGTCGAGGCGACGGACCCCGGGCTCGTCGGCATCGCCGGCGAAGTCGTCCGGGAGACCGCCAACACGCTGGGCATCGAGCCCTCGCGGAACGGGCGGGTTCGGCAGGTACCGAAGGAGGCAGCGACCTTCCGCTTTACACTCGAGGACGGCCAGCGGGTCGTCGTCGAGGGCGAGCGGCTGGTCGCGCGGCCGGCAGAACGAACGGAACGACGAGGCGATTCGACATGGCGCTAGGACTGAACGTACAACAGCCGGAGGAGGCCTGCGACGACCAGAACTGTCCGTTCCACGGGGGACTCTCCGTGCGCGGGCAGACGCTGGTCGGCGAGGTCGCCTCCACAGACATGGACAAGACCGTCGTCGTCGAACGCGAGTACGACGTCAAGGTACCGAAATACGACCGGTACATGAAGCGGCGCAGCCGGGTTCCGGCACACGCGCCGCCCTGTCTCGACCTCGCGGTCGGCGACACGGTCACGATAGCAGAGACACGACCGCTCTCGAAGACGAAATCCCACGTGGTAGTGAGCATCGAGGGAGGTGACGAGTGATGGAGGCGCTCAACGCCGACGTCACCCAGGGCCTGGAGAAGGGCTCGCTGGTGACGTGTGCGGACAACACGGGCGCACGCGAGCTGAAGATCATCTCCATCGCCGGCTACTCCGGTACCCACAACCGCCACCCGAAGGCGGGGCTGGGCGACAAGGTGACCGTCTCGGTGACGAAGGGCACCCCGGAGATGCGCCGGCAGGTGCTCGAAGCAGTGGTGGTCCGCCAGCGCAAGCCGATCCGGCGGCCCGACGGCACCCGCGTGAAGTTCGAGGACAACGCCGCCGTCATCGTCGACGAGAACGAGGACCCCCGTGGCACCGAGCTCCGGGGCCCCATCGCTCGCGAGGTGGCAGAGCGGTTCGGAAGCATCGCGTCAGCGGCAACGATGATCGTATGACAGAGCAACCAGCCAAACAGCGGAAACGACAGCGAACGGCGCCGCTGCACGAGCGCCACGAGCAGGTCCGTGCCACCCTCTCCGATGACTTGCGGGAGGAGCACGACCAGCGCAACGTGCGCGTCAACGAGGGCGACACCGTCGAGGTGCTGCGCGGCGACTTCGCCGGCGAGGAGGGCGAGGTCATCGACGTCGACCTGAAGGACGCCACGGTGAGCGTCGAGGACGTCACCCAGGAGGCGGCGGACGGGGAGGAAGTGCCCCGCCCGCTCGATGCGAGTAACCTCCGGGTGACGAACCTGGACCTCTCGGACGACCGGCGCGAGCAGCGGCTCGATTCGGAGGAGAAAAGCGCATGAGCAACCATCAGAAACGCCTCTCGGCACCCGACGCATGGCCCGTTGAGCGCAAGACCGAGACCTTCACCGTCAAGGCCGACGCCGGCCCGCACGGCGAGGCGGGGGTTCCCCTGCTCGTCGTCCTGCGGGACGTGCTCGGCTACGTCGACAGCCGCAAGGAGGCCCGGTACGCGCTCAACCAGGACAACGTCGTCATCAACGGCGACCCCGTCAACGACGAGGAGCGCCCGGTCGGGATGTTCGACATCCTGGCCTTCGACGAGCGTGAGGAGTTCTACCGGGTGTTCCCGGGCGAGGGCGGTCGGCTCGCGCTGACCCCCATCGACGCCGACGCTGCGGAGTCCAAACTGGGCAAGGTCGTCTCCAAGCGCAACGTCCCCGGCGGCGACGTACAGCTGACGCTGCACGACGGCGAGACGCTACTCGTCGACGACGGGACAGAGTACGACGCCGGCGATTCACTCGTGGTCGCCAACGACGACGGCTCGGTCGTCGCCCACTTCGAGTTCGAGGAGGGCGCGCTCGTGACCGCCGTCGACGGCGCACACTCCGGGGAGATCGGCCGGGTCGAGGAGGTCGTGGTGACCCCCGGGAGCGCCCCGAACAACGTCATCGCGAGCCAGGACGACGTTCCCGGCGTCTCCGGCGACGGCTTCGAGACCGTCGCGGAGTACGTCGTCGTCATCGACGAGAACTTCATCGAGGGTGCCGACGAGGACGACGAGGCTGCTGAAGAAGAAGCGGCCGACGCCGGCACCGACGACGAAGACGAGGGAGGTGACGACGAATGAGCAGCGAAAGTGAGGATAGCGCGGACTTCCACGAGATGCGCGAGCCGCGCATCGAGAAGGTCGTCGTCCACATGGGCGTCGGCCAGGGCGGCCGCGACCTCGGCAACGCCGAGGAGATCCTCGCGGAGGTGGCGGGCCAGCAGCCGGTCCGGACCACGGCAGACCGGACGCTGCAGGCGTTCGACATCCGCGAGGGCGACCCCATCGGCGCGAAGGTAACCCTTCGCGGCGCCGAGGCCCACGACTTTCTGGAGACGGCGCTGCCGCTCGCGGAGCTCTCGCGGTCGCAGTTCGACGAGACGGGCAACGTCAGCTTCGGAGTCGAGGAACACACCGACTTCCCGAGCCAGGAGTACGACCCGACGACGGGCATCTACGGGCTGGACGTGACGGTCAACCTCGTCCGGCCGGGCTACCGCGTCGCCAAGCGGGACAAGGCGACCCGCCAGATCCCCTCGGGCCACCGGCTCGACCCCGAGGACGCCGCCCGGTACATCGAGACGACCTTCGACGTGGAGGTGAGCGAATGAGCGAATCAGAGGAGGACACCGACGCCGCCTACGACACCGGCGAGCAGGCAGCCAAACGCACCGAACAGCTCCGCGAGTGCCAGCGCTGTGGCCGCGAGCAGGGACTGGTCGGCAAGTACGACATCTGGCTGTGTCGACAGTGCTTCCGCGAGGTGTCCCGGAGCATGGGCTTCAAGAAATACTCATGACAGGAACGGACCCACTCGCCAACGCGCTGTCGGCGCTGAACAACGCCGAGAGTGTCGGGCACTTGACACAGGAAGTATCGCCCGCTTCGAACGAGATCGGGAGCGTGCTCGAGGTCTTTTACGACCGCGGGTACATCGACGGGTTCCAGCTCGTCGAGGACGGCACGACCGAGCAGTTCGAGGTCGAACTGAAAGGCGCGATCAACGAATGTGGCCCCGTCAACCCCCGCTACTCCGCGGGTGCCGACGAGTTCGAGAAGTGGGAGAAGCGGTTTCTCCCGGCCCGCGACTACGGGACGCTCGTCGTCACGACCTCGCATGGCATCATGAGCCACTACGAGGCCCGCGAGCAGGGGATCGGCGGCCAGGTCATCGCATACGTATACTAATGCCACGAGTCACACTCCAGACCCCCGAGGACGTGAGCGCCGAGATGGACCATCTCGAGCTCACCGTCGAGGGACCGGAAGGGAGCGTTACCCGTCGGCTGTGGTACCCCGACGTCTCCGTCGCGGTCGATGGCGGCGAGGTCGTCATCGAGAGCGACGCCGACGACGCCAAGACCATGTCCACGCTGGGGACCTTCGAGAGTCACGTCCGGAACATGTTCCACGGCGTGACCGAGGGCTGGGAGTACGAGATGGAAGTCTTCTACTCCCACTTCCCGATGCAGGTCACCGTCGAGGGCGACGAGGTCGTCATCGAGAACTTCCTCGGCGAGACCGCCCCGCGGCGGACCGAGGTCCACGGCGACACCGACGTCGAGGTCAGCGAGGAGCGGATCACGCTCCGAGGCCCCGACATCGAGGCCGTCGGACAGACCGCAGCCGACATCGAACAGCTGACCCGCGTCCAGGAGAAGGACGTCCGGGTCTTCCAGGACGGCGTCTACATCACGAACAAACCGAACCGGGGTGACGCCTGATGAGCGACGAGGACGCCGAGGAACTGACCTCGGTCGCCGGCGTCGACGAGGAGACCGCCGAGGCGCTCCGCGAGGCCGGCTACGAGACCGTCGCGGACCTGGCCGCCGCGAGCACCGACGACCTCTCCGAGGTCGAGGGCATCAGCACGGCCCTGGCCGCCCGGATCGAGGCCGACGTCGGCGAGGTCGAGGTCGACGAAGACGTCGAGGCCGAGGAAGTCGAAGACGAGGCTGAGGAGGCCGAGACGGAGGCCACAGCGGAAGACGAAGCAGACGACGAGTCGGACGCCGCCGGTGAAGACGATGAAGAGGAACCCGACGGGGCCGAGGACGACGAGGGGCCGGAGGTCGAGGACCTGACCGACATCAGCGGCGTCGGCGACGCGAAGGCGGAGACGCTTCGCGAGGCCGGCTACGGGACCGTCGAGGACGTCCGCGCCGCGAGCCAGGACGACCTGGCCGACGTCGACGGCGTCGGGATGGCGCTGGCCGCCCGGATCAAGGCCGACGTCGGCGACCTCGAAGTCAGCGAGGAGGTCGAGGCCGAGGTCGAGGACGAGACCGAACCCGAGGAGGAGGGCGTCGAGACGGAACTGCGCCCCCGCGGCCTGGTCGACAAGACGCCGGACCTGGACGAGAACGCGGAGCGGCTGCTCGCCCAGCGCCGCCGGGTCTCCAAGCCGAAGTTCAACCGCCAGGACCACCACAAGAAAAAGCGGGTGTCGACCTCCTGGCGCCGACCCCGCGGCCAGCTCTCCAAGCAGCGCCGCGGCATCAAGGGCAAAGGCGACACCGTCCAGGCGGGCTTTCGCTCGCCGGAGGCGGTGCGTGGCCTGCACCCCTCGGGCTTCGAGGAGGTGCGGGTCCACAACGTCGACGACCTCGAGGGCCTCGACGGCGACCGGGAAGCGGTGCGGATCGCCTCCAAAGTCGGCGGCCGCAAGCGCGAGCGCATCGAGGACGAGGCCGAGGAACGCGGCATCCGCGTCCTGAATCCCACCTACGAGGAAGTGGAGGTGGAGGGATGACGGACCTGAGCGCACAGAAGCGGCTGGCCTCGGACGTACTGGATGTCGGCAAGAACAAGGTCTGGTTCGACCCCGAACGCCAGGGCGACATCGCGGAGGCGATCACCCGCGAGGACGTCCGCGAGCTGGTCGACGAGGGCGCGATCCGCGCCGACGAGCCCGAGGGTAATTCCCGTGGCCGGGCCCGCGAGCGCCAGCAGAAACGCGCCTACGGCCACCAGACAGGCCCCGGCTCCCGGCGCGGCAAGGCCGGCGCCCGCCAGGACCCCAAGGGTGACTGGCAGTCCCGGATCCGGGCCCAGCGCGAGCGGCTCAAGGAGCTGCGCGACGGGGGCGACCTCGAGCGGAGCGCCTACCGGGACCTCTACGACAAGGCAGGCGGCGGGGAGTTCGACTCCGTCGCGGACATGGAGCGGTTCATCGACGAGAACTACGGTGATACATAATGGCAACAGGACCACGCTACACGGTACCCTTGCGGCGTCGCCGCGAGGGCCGGACGAACTACCATCAGCGGTTGCGCCTGCTGAAATCCGGCAAACCGCGGCTGGTCGCTCGGAAGAGCAACCAACACGTCAGGGCGCAGCTGGTGACCACCGGCCCCCAGGGCGACAACACGATAGCGAGTGCAGTGTCGAGTGACCTCGAGGAGTACGGCTGGGAGGCACCCACCGGAAACATGCCCGCGGCCTACCTGACCGGCCTGCTGGCGGGGAAACGCGCCATCGAGGCCGGCCTCGAGGAGGCGGTGCTCGACATCGGGCTGAACTCCCCGACGCCGGGGAGCAAGGTCTTCGCAGTACAGGAAGGTGCGATCGACGCCGGGCTGGAGATCCCCCACAACGACGACGTGCTGGCCGACTGGTCCCGGACCCGCGGCGAGCACATCGCCGAGTACGCCGAAAGCGAGGGGGGGCTCTACGGCGGCGACTTCGACGCGACCGACCTGCCCGACCACTTCGACGAGACACGCGAACGACTCATGGAGGAACTATGAGCGCAGACGGCTGGGAACCGCAGACGCGGCTGGGCCGAAAGGTCGCAGACGGCGAGATCGACACGATGCAGGACGCGCTGAACGCCGGCCTGCCGCTGAAGGAACCCGAACTGGTCGACCAGCTCGTCCCCGACCTGGAGGACGAAGTACTCGACATCAACATGGTCCAGCGGATGACCGACTCCGGACGGCGCGTGAAGTTCCGCGTCGTCGTCGTCGTCGGCAACCGCGACGGCCTGGTGGGCTACGCCGAGGGGCGCGACGACCAGGTCGGCGGTGCGATCCAGAAGGCCATCGAGATCGGGAAGCTGAACCTGATCGACGTCTCCCGGGGCTGTGGCTCGTGGGAGTGTGGCTGTGGCCGCCCGCACACGGTCGCGCTTCGGACGACCGGCAAGGCCGGCTCCGTGGAAGTCGAGCTCCAGCCGGCCCCGCGCGGGCTCGGGCTCGCGGGCGGGGAGACCGTCCGCAAGGTGCTCGAACTCGCCGGGATCGAGGACATCTGGACCCGCTCGTCGGGCAACACCCGAACCACCGTGAATTTCGCGAAGGCGACGTTCAACGCCCTCCGGAAGACGGCCGAGGCCCGGGTGCCCCAGCGAGCCTTCGAGGAGCGCGAGGTGATCGAATGAAGGCCGTCGTCCAGCTGCGGGGCGAGGTCGACGTCAGCGGCGACGTCGTCGACACCCTCGAAATGTTGAACGTCGGCCGGGTCAACCACGCGACGCTGGTGCCCGAGACCCCGACCTACGAGGGGATGGTCACGAAGGTCAACGACGTGGTCGCCCACGGCGAGCCAAGCGCCGACGTGGTCGCCGAACTGCTGCGCCGGCGGGGCGACCCCGCGGAGGGCACCGCAGAGGTCGACGACGAGTGGGTCGCCGACAACACCGACTACGACGACGTCGACGCGCTGGCGGCGGCGCTCGTGGCGGAGGAGACCACCCTGCAGGAGCAGGGGCTCTCGCCGACGCTGCGCCTGCACCCGCCGCGTGGCGGCCACGACGGTATCAAGAAGTCCGTGGTCGAGGGCGGCCAGCTCGGCCCCCACGACACCGAGGCGATCGACGGCCTGCTGGAGGCGATGCGATAATGACAAACAAGAAAAAGCGACAGCGCGGCTCGCGAACCCACGGCGGCGGCTCGCACAAGAACCGGCGCGGTGCCGGCCACCGCGGCGGCCGCGGGGCTGCCGGCCGCGACAAACACGAGTTCCACAACTACGAGCCGCTCGGCAAGTCCGGCTTCTCCCGGCCCGAGAAAGTGAAGGAGGACGTGGCGACGGTCGACGTCCGCGAGCTCGACGAGGACGCGGCCGTCCTGGCCGCCGAGGGGGTCGCGGAGGAGACCGGCTCGGGCTACCGGGTCGACGCCCGTGACGTCGTCGAGGACGGCCACGAGGCCGACGTGGTGAAGGTGCTCGGAGCCGGCCAGGTCCGCGGCGAACTCGAGGTCGTCGCCGACGCCTTCTCCGAGACGGCCCGCGAGAAGCTCGAGAGCGCCGGCGGCACGGCCGAACTCTCGGCCCGCGGCGAGGAGCGCGCCGAGGCCGAAGCCGAAAGCGATACCGACGAGGAATCCGAGACACAGTAACGATGAGCTGGAAGGACACCGCCGAACCGGTACTCACCCGGATGCCGTCCGTCCGGCGGCCGGAGGGACACGTCCCTTTCAAGCGCAAGCTGGGATGGACCGCGGGCATCCTGGTGCTGTATTTCTTCCTGACGAACGTCTTCCTCTTCGGCCTCCAGGGCCAGGGGAGCGAGGTTTTCGGTCAGTTCCGGTCGATTCTCGCCGGCGGCCAGGGGACGATCCTGCAGCTGGGGATCGGCCCCATCGTCACGGCGAGCATCGTGCTCCAGTTGCTCGGCGGTGCCGACCTGCTCGGGCTGGACACACAGAACAACCCCCGCGACCAGGTGCTCTACCAGGGCCTCCAGAAGCTGCTGGTGGTCGTGATGTGTATCCTGACGGGCCTGCCGATGGTCTTCGCCGGCGACTTTCTGCCGGCGAGTGACGCCGTCGCGGCCTCGCTGGGTATCGGCGAGTTCGGTGTCCAGTGGCTGATGTTCGCCCAGATCTTCGCGGGCGGGCTCCTCATCCTCTTCATGGACGAGGTCGTCAGCAAGTGGGGCGTCGGCTCGGGGATCGGTCTCTTCATCATCGCCGGCGTCAGCCAGAGCCTGCTCGGCGGGATCTTCCAGATACCCGGGATAACGGCCGCAGCGGGCGCCGAACCGGGCATCCTCACAACCTGGGTCGGGATCATCACCGGCGCGGTCTCGTTCCCGCCGATCCTGACGCCGTCGGGGATCAACGCCCTGCTCATCGGGGCCGGGAACATCGTCCCGATCCTGACCACCGTCGGCATCTTCGTGGTGGTCGTCTACGCCGAGTCCGTCCGCGTCGAGATCCCCCTCTCGAACACTCGTGTGAAGGGGGCCCGCGGCCGGTACCCGGTCAAGCTCATCTACGCCAGCGTCCTGCCGATGATCCTCGTCCGGGCGCTGCAGGCCAACATCCAGTTCCTCGGCCGGATCCTGAACGCACAGCTGGGCGGCCTGCCGGCCTGGCTGGGTCAGTACACCAACGGCCAGGCGACCGCCGGGCTGTTCTACTACCTCCGGCCGATACGCAATCCGGGCGACTGGATGTGGTTCGCCGGCGGGGGCGGTGGCCACTCGCCGGTCGAGATCATGGCGCGGGTCGGAGTCGACCTGACGTTCATGGTCATCGGGGGTGCTATCTTCGCCATCTTCTGGGTGGAGACCACGGACATGGGACCCGATGCGACGGCCCAGCAGATCCACAACTCCGGGATGCAGATCCCCGGGTTCCGCCAGAACGTCCGCTCGATCGAGCGGGTGCTCGAGCAGTACATCCCGCAGGTGACGGTCATCGGCGGGGCGCTGGTCGGGCTGCTTGCGGTGATGGCGAACATGCTCGGTACCATCGGCGGCGTCTCCGGAACCGGGCTGCTGCTGACGGTGTCGATCACTTACAAGATCTACGAGGAGATCGCCGAAGAGCAGCTCATGGAGATGCACCCCATGATGCGCCAGATGTTCGGCTAACCGGGTTCTCGTTCCAGCTGTCCGGATCCCCTCTTTCTGCTTTCCGGCACTGTTTGAGCTGCTCGCCTCCGAACCGCCCCTCCACCGCCGGATCCCCTCTCACGCCGGCTCGGGAGTCGGATTCAGGTCGTCCTTCGTGTCACTCGGCATCTGTCTCGGTACCGGATACCTACGCGTTGTCGCCCACTCCCGGGCTCGCTACTGACGGGAATGGAGTGGTTAATATGGGACGCCCGTCTGCGGACGCACTGCAGCGCCACGGATGAGAGAACCGAGACACGCGACGGTTATACGGAGGCTGAACGGTAACGCGAACGAACCCGAGTCGCCCGACCGACGATGGTAGGGGCTGACTTCCGCCGGGGAGAGCGGACCGGCGAGGTGTACGACCCTGCAGGGACCGGTGGCCCATGGAGATACTGACCGCAGTCGTCGTCGCCGGCCTGGCCTGGCACGCTATCCTCATCGGCGCCATCTACGTCTTCGACCTCGGCGGCGGGGACGGGATCCCGCCGAAGGTCCCCGAACAGGAGATCCTGGACGAGGGTACCTACAGACGGGAGTTCCGGGAGGACCACCCCGCTCGCGCCGAGGAATCCGGGAGCGACTGAGCCGCCGGGCCGCGTCGCGGCCCGGTCCGGTTCCGGCGGACCGGGGTCCGCACCGAACAGGCAACGACTGCCAGGTCGGTCCGTCCGGTCACGCCGGCGGTCAGAAGTACTCTCTGAGATAGACCGTCTCGGGCGGGAACAGCGCGCCGAGCGTCCCGGCTGTCCCGCCGTCGGCACCGAGACTGTCGGTCCGGTCGAGTTCGGCGGCGGACCGGAATCCGACGTAGAGCTGGCTGAGCGCACCGATACCGAGGCTGACGTCCGCACTCGCTCCACCATCGTCGAGCCAGCGACACTCCCCGGTCCCGCCGTCGACACGTAGCTCGAGGAGCCCGTCGTTCCAGGGTGCGTGCCGGTCGGTCACTGCCAGCCGGAGGGTGGCGGCCACGTCCTCGGGATAGGACAGCGCCTCGAGTGCGTGCTCGACGTCGACGACGCGGACCTGGGGTCCCGGCGAGACGGTACAGTCGACGGCTTCGGGGTCGTCGACCAGCGAGAACAGCGACCGCTCGTCCTCTCGGTAGAGTACCACCTCCTCGACCTGTGAGTCGTGGTCGGCGAGCAGCCCCAGGATCCGGCGGTAGGCTCCGTGGTCCCGGAAGGCCAGGTCGGAGACGCGGAGCTGTGTACCCCCGTTCTCGACGGTGTAGGCGACGTAGCCGTCGACCCGACCCTCCCGTTCGACGGCGTAGACGTATCGCTTCCCGCCGCCCAGCGAGCGGAACACGCGGCGACGCCACCACTCCCCGTCCCGCCGCAGCGTCAGGTTCCGGTCGGCGCCGTGGGCCTCGTGGACGCCCTGCAGCTGCCCCCACTCCTCGGGGCCGACCCGACGTGCGGTGCCGTCGGCACCACGGGCGGGCGCGAGCGCCGCCGGCGGGCAGGCATAGCGCACAGAGGTGTTCGACAGCGCCCAGCCGAACTGCCGGTAGTAGGCGTGCTCGAACGGCCAGAGGGCAGCGAGCGGGTACTCCCCGCGCCACCGCTGCAGGGCGTCCTCGACGAGCGTCCGCCCGAGTCCCTCCCGGCGGTGTTCCGGCGGCGTCGCGACGGCGGCGAGGCCGGTCATCGGCAGCCAGTCCTCGCGGACGCGGGCGCTGAAGTCGTGGTGGATGCAGACGCTCCTCAGCTCGCCGGCCTCGAAGACGCCGAACTTCCGGCCGAGCATCCGTGGCGTCTCCTCGGGCGAGTCGTAGCTCGTCGGGCCGCGTACGGCGTCGAAGGCGTAGTCGACGAACTCCTGGAACCGGGCCCGGTGTTCGTCGCCGAGTTCGCGGACTGTCCGCTCGGGCATACCCCCTACTGGTAGCGGTCCCCACGAATAGGTTCCGGCGGAACTTGGTCCGTTCCGACGTACTTATGTTTCCGATGGGTTTCTCCCCGGGTGGGTACGACAGTACTGATCCTGCCAACCCACTTGTCGTACCTCTCTGTGCCTGGAGAGCGGCCGTACCGTCTTGCACCCTCACTCGACAGTCCGGTCCGCAGGCTGCTGCGCCCTCACTCGACGGCGCCGTCCTCGCGGAGCCGGTCGACCTCTTCGGGAGTCCGGTCGAGGTGTTCGGTCAGCACCGCGTCGGTGTGCTCGCCCAGTTGCGGCGGGCCCGACCGGACCGAGGTGTCGGCATCCGAGAAGTGAAGCGGGTGGCCGTGCAGCGTCACCTCGCCGATCTCGTCGTCCTCGTACTCGAAGACGTAGTCGCGTGCGCGGGCCTGCGGGTGCTCGACCACGTCGCTGACCCGGTTGAGCGGGCCGTTGGGAAAGCCCATCTCGTCGAATATCTCGCGCCACTCCGCCGTGGTCTTCTCCCTGAGCTTGGGGCGGATGACCGCCATCAGCTCTGCGTAGTGCTCCTGACGGAGCCGCTGGGAGTCGTACTCCAGCAGGTGGTCGGCGTCCTCCAACACCTCGGTGACAAAGCGCTCCCACGACCCCTGGCCGGTGACGCTCAACACCATGTGGCCGTCGGCGGTCTCGAACAGTTCGTAGGGGACGCCCGTCTGGTGGCGGGTGCCGTAGGGAGTGGGGTCCTCGCCGGTGATCCCGTAGCGGGTGATGTACTCCTCCATGAAGGAGACGATAGTCCCGAAGAGGTTGGTCTCGACCTTCTGGCCGCCCGTCTCACCCTCGCCCGCCCCGGCTGTCGGTTCGCGTGCCCGCTCGCGCTCGTAGAGCGCGGTGAGAACCCCGAGGAGGGCGTAGAGGCCGCTCCCGATGTCGCCCAGCGCCTGCCCGAGCTTGACCGGCTGGCCGTCCTCCGGCCCGGTGACGCTCATGATCCCGCCCTCGGCCTGCATCACGAGGTCGACCCCGCGGCGGTCGCTGTCGGGCCCTTCCTCGCCGTACCCCTTGACCGAGGCGTAGACCAGGTCGGGGTTGACCTCCTCGGTCAGGTACTCGTAGCCCAGGCCGAACTCCTCCATCACGCCGAGGCTGTAGTTCTCGACGAGGACGTCCGCGTCCGCGACGAGGTCCTCGACGACCTGTCGACCCTCCTCGTGTTTGAGGTTGACCGCGATGCTCTTCTTGTTGCGGTTGCGGGCGATGAAATTGACGCCCATGCCCCCCTGCTCGGGGTGGCTGTGCCGTTCCGGGTCGCCGACGCCCGGCCGCTCGACCTTGATGACTTCCGCGCCGAGTTCGCTCAGGATCTGCGTGCACCACGGCCCCGCCCGGTACCGCGAGAAGTCGACCACAGTGAGATGACCCAGGGGTTCGTCTGCCATACGCCTCCCGAACGCCGCCCCGGCATTAAAATCCCCGCGGGCTGCCGGGACCGGGTCGACCGGTTAGAACGAGTCGATGACGGGGATACCGACCGTCCCGAAGTCGGTCATCGCCTCCAGTTTCTCGTTGACTTCAGGCAGGTCGACCGTCTCGCTGACGACCGCGCTGGGCTGGAGTTTGCCGGTCGCGGTCATCCGGAAGATCTCGTCGTAGCGGGTCGGCGGCATCCCGAGCGAGCCGATGAACTCGATCTCCTGCATCACGATGGCGTCGGTCGGCAGCGCGACCATGCCCTGTTCCTCCTGTGTCGTCAGGCCGATCTGGACGTGCTGGCCGCGGTTGCCGAGGCTGAGCACGGAGTTGCGACAGGTCTCGGCGACCCCCAGCGCGTCGACCGAGACGTCCGCGTCGTCGCCGATGGCCTCCCGCACGGCGGCGGGCACGTCGTCTGTTTCGCTCGCGTTGACCCGCGCGCTCGCTCCCAGGGACTCGGCCCTGTCGAGTTTCTCGTCCATCAGGTCCACCGCGACGACGTTGGCGCCGAGCGCGTCGGCGATGTGGACCGCCGACAGCCCGATCCCCCCACACCCGTGGACGGCAACCCAGTCGCCCGCGCCGACGTCCGCCCGGTGGGCCAGCGCGTGAAAGGAGGTCATGAACCGACAGCCAAGCCCCGCCATGTCGACCGACGAGACGCCGTCGGGCAGCTCGACGAGGTTGTGCCCCGCGCTCGGGACGTGAACCTCTTCGGCGAAGGCGCCCGGCGCCTCCTCGACGAACCCCAGGGGCAGCCCGTTCTCGCAGGTGTTCGAGTACCCGTTGCGACACTCTGGGCAGGAGCCGTCGCCGAGGTTGAACGGGACGGCGACGTGGTCGCCCTCGCTGACCCCCTCGACGTCCTCACCGACCTCCACCACCCGACCCGCGGGTTCGTGGCCGAGGATCTGGCCCGGCTGTGTCCGGATGTCGAGCCACTCCCAGTCGCCCTGCCAGCCGTGCCAGTCCGACCGGCAGATCCCGCAGGCTTCCAGTTCCACGACCGCCCCGTCCGGCGCCGCCGACGGGGCGTCGACGTCGGTGATGTCGAGCGGTTCGCCGTGCTCCTCGAGAACTGCTGCGCGCATAGCGACTTGATCCACGGTAACAACCCACATAATCTTTTCTGATGACAGCTCCCGGTAGCCCGGGACACGCTCGGGGACCTCCACCGAGGCAGGGATTTAGGACCACCCCGGCCGTTCGGCGGGCCATGAGCGGCACGATAGAGTCCGAGGTCGACGGTCAGGTCTGTACGGTCACCATCGCGAACGAGGGCAAGCGCAACGCGATGGACTTCGAGATGGCCGAGGAGCTGACGGCCACTTTCGAGGCCCTGGAGGAGCGCGAGGAGCCCACGGTGGCCGTCCTCCGGGGGGCCGGCGAGCAGGCGTTCTGTGCGGGTTTCGACCTCGACGTCGACCGCAGCGAGACGCCCAAGGACTTGAAACGGCGCTGGCCGGAGATGACCGACACTATCGAGGGATACTCCTACCCCGTCGTCGGGATGATAAACGGCGACACCTACGGTGGCGGGGTCGAGATCGCCGCGGCCTGTGACATCCGGCTGGGCGCCAGCGACGCCCGCTTTGCCGTCACCCCCGCGAAGATCGGGCTGGTCTACGGCGGCCGCGCTATCCACCGGATCATGCGCCTCGTCGGACCGGCGAAGACCAAGGAGCTGCTGTTCACCGCCGAGCCCATCGACGCCGAGCACGCCGCCGAGGTCGGCTTTCTCAACTACGTCCTCGACCGCGAGGACCTGGCCGAGCGCACGTACGACATGGCCGAGACCATCGCCGGCAACGCCCCCTTCTCGCTGCGCAAGATGAAACAGATCGTGGACATGATCCACGAGAAGGGACGCATCTCCGAGGCGGAGACGCGGTGGGTCGCCCGCGTCCGCGACCAGGCGTTCAACAGCCGGGACCACGCCGAGGGCGTCGCCGCCTTCCGGGAGGGCCGCGAGCCCGATTTCCAGGGCGAGTGAACCGAGCAGGATCCGAGGACTAACCCTTCCGGTCGGAGGGCGCGCGCTGTCGCGGCCTCGTGCCGCGACGATACTGCGCGAGGGATGAGCGACCGACCGCAGGGAGGGAGCGAATCGGTTGGGGAGGCGTGTGGTCTGCGTTGCGCAAACGGAGTGAGCGTAACGAGGGAGCGAGTAGCGCGGAGCGAAGCTCCGCGGACCATGCGAGCGGGCCTCCGGCCCGCGAGCAGACGGCGAAGCCGAGAACACAGGGCGGGACTGAAAGGGGCCGGAGGCTGCGGGAAGACGGCCGTTCACGGCGGCGTAGCCGCCGTGAGCTCGGGAGAGCGGAGCTCTCCCGGTGATGCAAGCACTGGACGGAGCGAACGAAGTGAGCGACGGAAGCGCGCAGCGAGGGCTTCGACCGCAGCCAGCGGGAGACCGGGGGTCTCCCGGGCAGTGGGGGGGGGGGGGGCCCCCCCCGCCCGGGGGGTTTCCGCGGGACCGGTGAAAGCCCCCCGCCCAAACCCACCC